>JAJTFE010000136.1 GCA_021298375.1 Blastopirellula sp.
CGCACCGGAACAGGTGGCGGTATCAGGGCGAGCCGATTACGTCCAACTGGTCGTGACTGCCGAACTGGCCAATGGCCGGTCGCTGGACGTGACTGAACTCGCAACCTATCGCCCCGCCGCCGGCGTTTCAGTTACCCCCAGCGGACTGGTCCAGCCGAACGAGGAAGCGGTTTCCGCAGCCTCGCTAACCGCAGGAGAATTGATCGTCGAATTCGGTGGCCAGTCCACTCTTGTGCCGGTCAGAATGGCGTTGGATGTAACTGCTCCTGTCAGTTTTATTCGCGACGTGAATCCGGTGCTGACCAAACTGGGCTGCAATGCGGGCACTTGCCATGGTTCCCAAGATGGCAAGAAAGGTTTCAAGCTTTCACTCCGCGGCTATGACCCGGTCTTCGACATCCGGGCTTTGACCGACGACATGGCAACGCGGCGCGTGAATGTGGCCGCGCCAGACGAAAGCCTGATGCTCCTGAAAGCCTCTGCCCAGGTTCCTCATGAGGGGGGGCAGTTGTTTACCCCGCAAGGCAAGTATTACACCTTGATTCGCAGCTGGATTGCCAGCGGTGCCAAGGTTGACCTGAGTGAGTCGCGACCGCAGCGGCTGGAACTGCTTCCGGCCAATCCGGTGTTGGCTGATGCTGACTCCGGGCAACAGTTTCGCGTCGTCGCCCACTGGCCGGATGGCCGCTCGCGCGACGTGACTCGCGAATCCTTTGTAGAGAGCGCGAACCTTGAAGTCGCTACGGTGTCGGCGCTCGGCAAGGCAACCGCAGTGCGCCGCGGCGAGGCGGCATTGCTGGCCCGTTTCGACGGAGCCTACGCCGCGACGACGCTGACCGTGATGGGCAATCGGGAAGGATTTATTTGGGAAGAGCCGCCGCAATTCAACGCGATTGACGGCTTTGTCGCTGCCAAATGGAAGCGGATGAAGATTCGGCCTGCCGGGCTCTGCAGCGATGACGAGTTCATTCGCCGCGTCTATCTCGACTTGACCGGGCTGCCACCCAGCTCGGACCAGGTGCGTGCCTTTCTGGCGGACCAGCGCGAGTCCCAGCTCAAACGGAATGAGTTGGTCGATCGCCTGATCGGCAGTGATGAGTTTATTGATTACTGGTCCAACAAGTGGGCTGACCTCTTGCAGGTGAACCGCAAGTTCCTTGCGCCCGAAGGGGCATCCAGCTTTCACGCCTGGATTCGGCAACAAGTAGCCGACAATGTCCCCTATGACCAGTTCGTTCGTGCGATCCTCACGGCGAGTGGTTCGAACAAGGACCAGCCGGCGGCGGCCTACTACAAAATTCTTCGCACGCCGACCGAGATGATGGAGAACACGACGCATTTGTTTCTTGCGACGCGGTTCAACTGCAACAAGTGCCATGACCATCCCTTTGAACGCTGGACTCAGGACCAGTACTACCAGACAGCTGCCTGGTTTGCTCAGGTCAAGTTGAGCGAGGACCCGGCGAGCAATGGAGGTCGGATCGGTGGCACGGATGTGGAGGCGCCAACGCCGCTGTTTGAGATGATCGCCGATGCCAGCGAAGGGGAAATGTTGCATGACCGGACGAAGCAGGTGACCGCTCCGGCGTTTCCCTACCAGGTCGCTTCGGCCACGGGGACTCCGGCTGAATTGCCGCGGCGCGAGCGATTGGCCCGTTGGCTGACAGCTCCCGACAATCCCTATTTTGCCTCGACCTATGCAAATCGGCTGTGGGGCTATCTGCTGGGTGTAGGGTTGATTGAACCACTGGATGATGTCCGCGCGAGTAATCCACCTTCGAATCCTGAACTGCTGAATTACCTGACCAAGGAATTGGTCGAAAGCAACTTTAATACCCGGCATCTGCTGGCCATGATTTGCAAATCGCGGACTTACCAGCTGTCAGTCGAGAGCAACGAGTGGAACTCGGACGACCGGACGAATTATTCGCGGGCCGTTCCCAAGCGGTTGCCGGCTGAAGTCCTGTACGACGCCTTGCATTTCGTGATTGGCAGTCGCGAGCGAATCCCCGGAGTGCCCGAGGGAACGCGGGCGACGGAATTGGCTGACGCAGGAATCGCCGTACCGAGTGGCTTTTTTGCCACGCTCGGCAAGCCGGTTCGGGAAAGTGCCTGCGAGTGCGAGCGCAGCAACGACCTGCAACTGGGAAGTGTGCTGGCTCTCGTCAGCGGTCCGGACCAGGCCAGTGTTATCGGCGACGCGCAAAGCGAATTGGCCAAGCTCGTTGCCGCGCAGGCCAATGATCGAGCCCTGGTTGATGAGCTTTACCTGCGTATTTGGAGTCGCCCGGCGACCGACGCAGAGTTCGAGATTTTTCGCAGCCATGGCGCCGCCGTTCAGGCTGACCACGCGGAATTACTTGCAAGGCGCGACGCGCGGGCTGCGGAGGTGGGGCCGAAGCTGGAGCAACTGGCGGCGGAGCGGACGGCGGCGATTGCGGCGGCTGAGCAGAAGCTGAACGAGACAATCGCCGCGGTCGATCCGCAACTGGCGGAGCGGGAGAAGCAATGGGCAGAGCGACTCGCGTCTGCTGAGCTTGCATTCCAGGATTATCAGGCGAAACAACCCGAGCAGTTCGAACGCTGGAAGCGCGAACAACTGCACTCCGTTCAGTGGTATCCGCTGCTCCCAGCCGCGGTCAAGCAAACCAGTGGCGCTGCGAGTGAAGTGTTGGCTGATCGATCGGTGTTTGTGAACGAATCCAAAGGTGCGACGGTAACCGAGTTGATTGCTGAAACTGAGCTGGTGGGACTTTCGAACCTGCGGCTGGAGATGCTCGCCGACTCGCGGTTGCCCGGGGGAGGACCGGGGTTGAGCCCGGAAGTCGGTAACTTGGTACTTTCGGAACTGGAAGTCGAGATTGCGCCGCAATCGGACCCGGAGGCCTGGCGGCCGGTAACGATTGCCAGCGCGATTGCCGATTTCGAGCAGAATGGTTTCCCGGTCGCGCTGAGCTTTGATGCGCAGAAGGATGATCGGCGCGGCTGGGCCTTGTACCAAGGAACCGGAAGGACTCGCTGGGCGACGTTCCAGTTCCAGCAGCCGGTCGGTTATGCCGGGGGATCGCGGCTGCGGTTCCGGTTGACACAGAACTTTGACGAGCGGCATCAGATTGGCCGATTCCGCCTCTCTCTGGCGGCTTTGGCGCGTCCCGCAGGCCTCGGGTTGTCTGATGAACTGCTGACAACGCTCGTCAATTCCTCTCCCGGCGAGGAGGCACGGCAGCAAGTGCTGCTGGCGTTCCAGCGCGGAGACAACCAGCGACAGCGACTGGAGGCCGAATTGGTCGCCGCGCGGATGCCCTTGGCAATTGACCCGAAGATTGTCGAAGCGCGAGCATTGTTGGAGATGTCAAATCGCCCCGTGCCGCCGGACCCACTGCTGGAACGACTGCAGCGCGACTTGTCCCAAAGCGAGATGCAGTTGGCAAACCTTCGGCTGACGATGGCTCAGGACTTGGCTTGGGCTCTGATTAACAGCCCGGCGTTTTTGTTCAACCGCTGAGCCGGTTGGAATGCGGCATGCGGAATTTTTTCGCGGAGGTGGTGTTGAGTGAGGTACAGCGGAGTCTGGAGGGCGAGGGCGTCGTAAAACGCAACTCCCCCTTTATTCCGCATGCCGCATTCCCGCTTCCGCATTAAACCCAGGAGTTTTTTATGTTTCATATCCTTGGACGACCGGGCAAGGACTTGTGTGATCGCGGTTTGGGAATCTCGCGGCGGGATGTGCTGCGGGTGGGCGCGTCGGGCTTGCTCGGGCTCTCGCTTCCCGGCTTGCTGCAGTTGCAATCGGCTCAGGCCGGCCGTCTGGTGCGGCCTGAACGACCGGGCTGGGGGCGAGCCAAGGGGATCATTCTGGTTTACCTTCAGGGGGGGCCGAGTCACATTGACTTGTGGGACCCGAAGGAGAACGTGCCCGACAATGTGAAGAGCGCCCCAAAGACTTCCCGAATTTTGGCTCGAACATCATCAAATTCAAGCCGCCGGAAGTTCCCATGTTGCCGTTCGTGATGCTGCCGCGGCCGTTGCAGGAGAGCAACGTTGTCGGCAAGGGCGGCTCGGCTGGGTTCCTCGGCAAGGGCTTTGATCCCTACACGCTGTATCCAGAAGGCGATGACTTGGACATGGCCAAGATGGAGCGGATCAAGATTGACGACCTGCAGTTGCCGCCGGATGTGTTTGCCTTGCGGCTGGAGCGGCGGGCCAAACTCCGCGATCTGGTCAACCAGCAGATGTCGGCGATCGACAAAGCGGTTGCCGATCACAAACTGGGCGAACATTACGAGCGAGCGCTGAATCTGGTCGTTTCAGGCCGGGCAAGGGAGGCTTTTTCGTTGTCGACGGAGTCAGCCGAACTGCGGGACAAGTACGGACGGAACACGTTTGGGCAGAGTTTGCTGCTGGCGCGGCGATTGATTGAGGCGGGTACCCGGGTGGTCGAAGTGATTTGGCCGAAGATTGCCAATTCAGACCATCATAGCTGGGACCAGCACGTCGATTTGGAGAACCGGATGCGGACCAAGTCGGCGCCGATGTTTGATACGGGGCTGTCGGCTTTGATCGAAGACATGGACCAGCGTGGCTTGCTGGAGGATTATCTCGTGGTCGCGATTGGCGAGTTCGGACGCAGCCCGCAGCGCGGGGTGAGCACCTCGGGGAACGACAACGATGCCAACGGCCGCGACCACTGGCCCTATTGCTATACCGGCTTGGTTGCCGGGGCCGGAACCAAGCGGGGTTACGTGCACGGCAAGTCGGACAAGACCGCTTCGGCACCGGCCGAGGATCCCGTGCATCCAACCGAGTTGCTGGCTTCGATTTACCACGCCTTCGGGATCGAGCCCGAGACGATTGTGATGAACCACCTGAACCAGCCGCGCGAGTTGGTCAAGGCGTCGGCAGTGACCGGGCTGTTTGCGTAAGGGAATAGGCCACGGTCGAGCGGCGGCGTTAATTTCCTCTTTGTCAGCCGGGCTTCGCGCCAGCCCCCGGTTCAGCTCTTTGTCAGCCGGGTCTTTGCGCCAGCCCCCGGTTCAGCGGCTGGAAAAAACGGCGCGAACAAACGGGGCTGGGCGATGGCCGGCCGACCTCGCCCTGGGTGCGGTTTTCGATTGTTGCGCGAAAATTCAGGTCCGCGTCGAACCGCCCGTGCCCCCCGGTGAGTCGTCTCCGGATTCGCGCGATCGTCTTTGGGGGGGCGACGTGCGGTTCGACCTTTGAAATTGATGGGGTCGCGTATACGTAGGGTTGCGCTCGCAAAGCCTCGCTGACCCTACGCTAAGGTAAAGCGCCCTGTCGGGGCGAAGAGCCGTGTACCAATGCAGCGCTGAGCTATTGCTTCTTCGTCTTCTTCATCCTCATCTTCGCGCCCGCAAATCCTCGTCAGCCGGGTCCTCGCGCCAGCCCCCGGTTCGGCGGCTGGAAAAAACGACGCGAACAAACGGGGCTGGGCGATGGCCGGCCGACCTCGCCCTGGGCGCATCGCGATCCGGGGGTATCGTCGCTGGGGCTCCTCAACCCCCGGCTAATCTCTGTGACCCCTCCGGGGTCAAGAAGATGAGCGTTTGAAACAAACCTGGAACAACGATGTTTCCGAAACACTCACGACTTGGGGCGGAAGGCGACGATTCGCTCGGGATTGGTTTCCAGGCGCGCCGCGCCGATCAGGTCGAGGCAGTAGGGAATCGCCGGCATGATGGCGTCGAGGCATTCGGCGATCGCGGATGGCTTGCCCGGTAGATTCACGATCAGCGAGCGTCCCCGTGTTCCGGCAGTTTGTCTGGAGAGAATCGCGGTTGGAACAGACCTCAGCGAGACGGATCGCATCAACTCTCCAAAGCCGGCAAGCAGTTTGTCGCAGACCGCGACGGTTGCCTCGGGCGTGACGTCGCGGGGCGCGGGGCCGGTGCCGCCGGTGGTCACGATCAGGTCACACCGCTCCTGGTCAGCCAACTCGATCAACGTTTCCGAGATCAGCGATTGCTCGTCGGCAATCAGACGACTGACCGGTTCCCAGGGAGAGGTGAGCACTTCGCTGAGGTAGCCGTGAATCGCCGGCCCGCCGCGGTCGACATAGTCGCCGCGACTGGCCCGGTCCGAGACGGTGACAATGCCAATCCGGGCGGGCTCCATCGATTAAGCTCCCGAGCCGAGTCGCATCGGGACCACGGCGAATTCGGGCTCTCCCTCCAAGGCGGCCGTGGGAATGTTGACATTCAGGACTGAGCCGCGGTGTTGCCCATTCTCTACCAGGGGGCGAAGAACTGGCCAGACAATTTCAATCGCCCGCTGGTAATTCATCACGGAGTGCTCCTCGAGCGAGAGAGCGATCGATGCGAGCCCGTATTGGGCTCCTGCCAGAGCACCAGCAACCGTTCCCGAGTGTCCGACATTCAGGCCGACATTCAGGCCGCTGTTGATTCCGCTGACGACCAGGTCGGGGCGAAAAGGACAGAGTTCGAACATGGCCACCTTCACGCAGTCGACAGGGTAACCGTTGACGCCGATGCCATGGATTCCTTCGCCGATGCGATACTCTTTGTGAAAGACAGGTCGGCGATAGGTGATGGATTGGCTGACGCCGCTGCGTTCGTTGTCTGGGGCGACGACGAAGACATCGTGATATTGGTTCAGATAATTGCAGAGGCTCACCAGGCCCGGAGCGGTGATGCCATCATCGTTGGTGATCATGATTTTCATGCGGCGAGCGGGGGCTGGGTAGCGCGTTGCGGGCGAAGCAGGCCTTTTTTGCCGCTTTAGGCGCTAACCCGGGCAAGGCTTTTGCGGGGGGGCGGGAATGATATAATCGGGGGTTTCCCGTGCCGCTGCCTGAGCGGCTTTTTTCATTTATCACCTCAGAATAGACAGCTTGCTTCGCGCCGGAGTTGGCGAAGCGGCGGTGCTGCGGAAAGGTGCTTCGAGAGGAAACTGCCCTGCCATGACAGTTAGTTTGGATGCCATTCAGTCTCCCCAATCATCTGCCGCCCCGACGACCCGCGCCGCTGAGGAGCGGATCCTGGTGCTCGATTTTGGTTCGCAGTTTGCCCAGCTGATCGCCCGACGGGTGCGCGAGCAGCATGTCTATTGCGAGATCGTGCGGCACGATATTACTCCCGAGCAGATTGCCCGGCACCAGCCACGCGGATTGATTCTTTCCGGGGGACCGAGCAGCGTCTACGAAGACGGCGCCCCCCGCTGTCACCCGGGTATTTTTGAACTCGGGATTCCGATTTTGGGGATTTGTTATGGGATGCAGTTGATCTGCGATTCCCTCGGTTCCAAGGTCGCGAATGCCCAGGCCCGGGAGTACGGCCGGGCTCATGTCAAAGTCACCCAGCGCGATCCGTTTTTCGACGGAGTTCCGGACGCGACTGAAGTCTGGATGAGCCACGGCGATCAGGTTCAGGAGATTACGGGAGAGTTTGTCGCATTAGCCAGAACCGAGACCTGTCCGCTGGCCGCGGTGAAGCATTCCCGCCTTCCCGTCTATGGAATTCAGTTTCATCCGGAGGTGACCCATACTCCCTATGGAAAAACACTGCTGAAAAATTTTCTCTTTCAGGTGTGCGGTTGCCGGGGGGAATGGAAGTTATCCAATTTCGCCGAGGAAGCGATTGCCTCGATTCGGCAACGCGTTGCCGGCGACCGGGTCATTTGCGGGCTCTCCGGAGGTGTGGATTCGGCAGTCGTTGCGGCGATGCTCTACCGGGCGATTGGAGACCAACTGTCCTGCATCATGGTCGATAATGGGTTGCTGCGGAAAAGTGAACTGGATTCGGTCAAGCATGAGTTCTCCCGGCACTTCAAGACCGACCTGCATGTGGTCGACGGCGAGCAGCGATTTCTCGGGGCGTTGGCGGGGGTGACCGACCCGCAGGAAAAGCGACGGCGGATTGGTCGGATTTTTATCGAGTGTTTTCAGGATGAGGCCAAGAAAATCCAAGGCGCCAGGTATTTGGCTCAGGGGACGCTTTATCCGGATGTGATTGAAAGTGGAGCCGCGCCTGACGGACCCGCCGCCACAATCAAACTGCATCACAATGTCGGCGGCCTGCCCAAAGAGCTCGGTTTCGAGCTGATCGAGCCCCTGCGGGACCTGTTTAAGGATGAAGTCCGGCAGTTGGGGAGCAATTTGGGGCTGCCCGATTCGATTGTCTGGCGGCATCCCTTCCCCGGCCCGGGCTTGGCGGTCCGTTGTTTGGGCGAAGTGACGAAAGCGAAGCTCGATGTGCTTCGCGAAGCGGATGCGATTGTTCTGGAAGAGGTGCACGCCGCCGGGCTGTATCGGGAAACTTCACAGCTGTTTGCGGTCCTCCTGCCGGTCCAAAGCGTAGGCGTAATGGGCGATGCCCGCACCTACGAAAACACCGTTGTGATCCGCTGCGTCAACACGGATGATTTCATGACAGCGGATTGGTCCCGCTTGCCGCACGAGTTGCTGGCCAAGATGTCGACGCGAATCATTAACGAAGTCAACGGCGTGAACCGGGTTTGCTATGACATCAGCAGCAAGCCGCCGGCGACGATCGAATGGGAGTAAGCCGTGGCGGTCGACGCTGTGGTCGGCTTGAAACGGTCGGCTTGAAACGGTCGGCTTGAGGCAGGGCCGGCGGGCGGTGAGAGCGGTCGAGTGCAAATAAGATTTTGGCGAACTGAGAAACAGGAAACGGAATGAGTCGACAATACATTTTCACGATGACCGAGCTGACCAAAAAGCACGGTTCGCGGACGGTCTTGAACAATATCTGGCTTTCTTTTTATCCCGGAGCCAAGATCGGTGTGCTCGGCAAAAATGGCTCGGGAAAGAGCACGCTGTTGCGAATCATGGCGGGGCTGGACAAGGACTTTTCCGGGGAGGCTCGGTTGACCGAGGGCTTTACTCGTGGCTTTCTCCCGCAGGAACCTCAGCTTGACCCCAGCCTCGACGTCTGGGGCAATGTGCAATCGGCCGTTGCCGGGCGGAGGAAGTTGCTGGACCGCTTTAATGAGCTGAGTGCCAAGTGTGGCGAACCACTGAGCGATCAGCAGTTGGAGAAGGTCTACGCTGAAATGGCCCGTGTGCAAGACCAGATCGAAGCGACTGGCACGTGGGAATTGGATCGAGAGATTGAAATCGCGTTTGAAGTCATGAACCTGCCACCGCGGGATGCCGACGTGACCAGGCTTTCGGGCGGTGAGCGACGGCGGGTGGCGCTTTGCAAGCTGCTTTTGGAAAAGCCCGATTTGCTGTTGCTGGACGAGCCCACCAACCATCTGGACGCCGATTCGGTGGCGTGGCTGGAGCGGACGTTGCAGAATTATCCCGGCACGGTTGTGGCCGTCACGCACGATCGCTACTTCCTGGACAACGTGGCGGGCTGGATTCTGGAGTTGGATCGAGGTGAGGGGTTCCCGTTTGAGGGAAATTACACCTCGTGGCTGGAACAGAAACAGGCTCGGTTGGCCAAGGAAGAAAAAGCTGCCGAGGCCAAGCAAAAGACGTTGGAGCGGGAGCTGGAATGGATCAGGATGGCTCCCCGTGCCCGACAAGCGAAAAACAAGGCGCGCATCAATGCTTATGAGCAATTGGTGGCTGAAAGCAATCGCGAGCGGGAGCAGGAGTTGGAGATCCAGATTCCCGCGACTCGCCAACTGGGCGACCTCGTGATTGAGGCTCAGGATGTGACCAAGGCGTATGGCGACCGGGTCTTGATGGAGAAAATGAACTTCCGCCTTCCCCCGGGCGGGATTGTCGGCGTGATTGGTCCAAACGGGGCGGGCAAGACGACGCTGTTCCGAATGCTGACCGGCCAGGAGCAACCCGACGGCGGCGCTTTCCGGGTCGGTACGACGGTCGATCTGGGGTACGTCGATCAAAACCGGGACGAGTTGCAGGCCGAACAGACCGTTTTTCAGGAAATCACCGGCGGGGTCGACAACTTGGAGGTGGGCAAGCGGAAGATCAACTCCCGGGCCTACGTCAGCCGCTTCAATTTCCGTGGTACCGACCAGGAAAAAAGGGTTGGCACGCTGTCGGGTGGGGAGCGGAACCGGGTTCATCTGGCCAAATTGCTCAGAAAAGGTTCGAATCTCCTGTTGCTGGATGAGCCAACCAATGATTTGGACGTGGATACGCTCCGGGCTTTGGAAGAGGCGATTCTCAGCTATGCTGGGTGCGTCGTCGTCACGAGCCACGACCGTTGGTTTCTCGATCGAATTGCCACACACATTCTGGCCTTTGAAGGCGACGGTTACGTCCACTGGTGCGAAGGTAATTTTCAGACCTATGAACAACAGCGGCGGGAGCGTCTGGGCATATCCGAAGACGAGCCGCGCCGTTTCCGGTACAAGAAGTTAATGGCCTGATTGCCGCAGGCCGCTGGGTAAGCCATTTGTCCATTTGAATTATTGGAGTTCAAGCGTTTATGTCTCTGCTGCGGGTTGGTTCGACGGAAAAGTATTCGGCTAATTGGTCCAAGGCGTTTGGCGAGAAGCCCTCGGGTCCCAAGTCTTCGCGGCAGGCGAAGGCTGCCAAGTCGAGCAATCGCCCAGCTGGCAAGGCGAAGACCGCTGGTTCAAAGTCCAAGGAGCGGTTTCCGGCAGCGCACATTTTGGGCGCCAACTGCCAAGGAACGATTGCCGACGATGAAGAACTGGAGTCGGGACCGTCGGCAGTCGTCTGGCTGGGAAGTCTGGTCGACGTTGAACTGGGAAGTCATCATCTCAGTTTTCAACGGACCACGGAGGGCGCGGCTTTTTCCGGAAGTGGTCATGTACTCGACCTCAGCGATTGGGACCCGGCCGAAGCGGCGATTATCGGATTGGGGGATCCCTACACGTTCCCGATGGACGTTTACCTCGAGCGGCTGCGCGACGAGGCACCCTGCCTGCCGGTGGTGGGCGGGATGGCGAGTGGCGGGGCCGGTCCGGGCCTGACGCTCTTGCTCCGCAATGGCGAACTGATCAACCACGGCGCCGTGTTTCTGACTCTTCGCAATGAGCGTCCCGGCGGCGGACAGCGATTTCGCAGCGTCGTTTCCCAGGGCTGCCGGCCAATTGGCCAGCCGCTCGTGGTGACGGCCGCCGAACGAAATCAAATCTTCGGTTTAGGCGGCCAATCGGCCGTCGAACAGTTGCTCCGGATCTATCGCCAGCTACCGACTCAAGAGCAGCGGATGCTCCAGCAGGGGCTGCATTTGGGGATCGCGATCGATGAATACCGGGACCGCTTCGCTCTGGGGGATTTTCTGATTCGGAATGTGCTCCAGATTAACCAGCAGGAAGATTACCTCGTGGTTGCTGATTTCGTCAGAGTAGGGCAGACGGTTCAGTTTCAGCTGCGGGATCATTTGTCGGCCACAGCGGATTTGAAGACGCGGATGAAGCAGATGTTGGGAGACTCCTTGCCGCTGCGGCCTCGCGGTGGATTACTCTTTTCCTGCAATGGACGGGGAAGTAATCTTTTTCCCGAGCCGCATCACGATGCGGGGCTGATTCGCGGGCTCGCCGGCGAGATCCCGCTGGCTGGTTTCTTTGCTGCGGGAGAAATTGGACCGGTCGCCGGCGTCAATTTTGTGCATGGCTTTACCGCCAGTGCCCTCTTCTTTTTCGACTGAAGGAACTGAGTTTGGACTCTTCGGAAACGTCCCTGAGCCAGGAACTCGCAGTGTCTGGGGGGGCAGCTTCCCGGAAACTGGTCGTGTTCCTTTTGACCAGTTTCAGGGAATATTCGCCGGCCGAAATTACTTTTGGTTCAGTTCCGCCGTTGCTCTCGGGATGACCGCCACGCTGGTGACTTTTTTCCGATGGTATCTGTTGGCGCGTGGGCTGGGGGTGACGCTCCCCTTGGGGGAAACCCTCCGGATCAGTTTTATCTCGGTCTTTATCGGGCTATTTGCTTTCGGAGTCGTGGGAACTGATTCGGCCCGAGCATTTACTGCGGCGCGGCACTCGTCGGGCAAACGAGTTGAGGCCGTTGCGTCGGTTTTCATCGACCGGGTGTTGGGTCTGCTGACAATGTTTCTTCTGGCGGCGGGGGGGTATTACCTTCAGCCAGCCGAGCGGTGGCGCGAGCTCAGTTCAATCGAAGGGCAGGGGATTGAGTGGGTAGTGCTGGTCAGTGGTTGGGCCGCACTGGCGATGCTTGTCGGCGGCGGGATTGCCATGCTTGCGCCGGGGGTGCTGCAATGGCAGTTCTTTCAGCGTCTGGACCAATGGCCGCTGGTTGGCTCTTCCGTGGCGAAGGTCCTGCAGATTGTTCAACTGTATCGGAAAAGACCGGGCGTGTTGGTGACCGGCATATTGCTGAGCGTGACTTCGACGTTGCTGTTTGCCCTGTCAATTTATTCGCTGGCGGTGTTTTATGGAGGCAATCATCCGCGTCTTGCCGATCACTGCATCATTGCCCCCATTTCGCTGGTGGCCAATGCCGTTCCGCTGCCCGGTGGTTTGGGAGGGATGGAGACGATGCTGGATTTTCTGTACCGCGCATTTTCTCTACCCACCGGTGAGAAGCCGAAAGGGGTCGTGATCGCCTTTGCTTTTCGGATTATCTTCTTGCTTATCGCCGCGATTGGGGCGGTCGCGTGGTTTCGCTTGGGCCAGCAGGCTCGCGCGACGTTGCAGGCAGGAGAGCAGGAATGAAGCTGAATCAATCGGAACCCCGTGAGGCAAACTCAGGCGGCCAGATCGCGATGGCTGCTTGGCAACCGTGGCTGGCTGGCGGTTTGGTGCTGGCCATTGCGGCCGCCGGCGTCAGTTCGCTCGACTTGGGAGCCCGGCAATGGATTCAATCGCTCGGCCTGCGCGGCGATTTGGAGCGGGTCATCAAGTTGATGGAGATTTTCGCCCACGGCACCGGCTTGCTCGTGACGTTAGCCCTGATCTGGACGCTGGCACCCGACTATCGCCTGCGCCTGCCGCGGCTCTTGGCAGCCTATGGGCTGGCTGGGTTGACGGTAAATTTGATCAAGGTTCTGGTGCCGCGATTGCGACCTTCTGCCGGACCGGAGGCGAGTCTTCCCGCCGGTTGGGGGAACTGGGAATACCTCAGTCAGTCGTTCCCCTCCGGACACAGTGCTGCCGCCGTTGCCTTGGCCCTGTCGCTGGCGCTACTTTTTCCCCGTGGACGCGTCGTCTTTCTGATCCTCGCCACGCTCGCCTGTCTGCAAAGAATCATTTTTGATGCTCACTGGCCGAGCGATGTGTTGGCCGGCGCGGCAATTGGCGTTTGGGCCGTGGCGGTTGTCTATCGCACTGCTTGGGCGGATCAACTTTTCCGGCACATCGAAAAGTCATCCCCGGTTTGAAGGTCTTCCGGGGAATCGGTTCAAACTGCTGGCCAGTCCGATAACATTACCGAACCCCTGCTGGAGTAGAGGGTTTTCGCTGCAGCGGAGCCCTGTCGAACTCGACGCGCTCAGGAAACCCGGTTCATGGAAGAAGGCGCCGCTGTGGACTTGAGCGTGAGGCGGAAAAGGGCGAGGAAGACAACGCTCCAGAAGCCGACAAATCCGAGGAGCAGGGAAAAGCTCGGAAGCGAGAACCACTCTTGGCGCCCGGCCACAAAAAAGTTGGGCTCTGACCCTTGGGGGGCTTGGTAAGTCAGATTGAGAAAAACCCGTTCCTCGCTATCTGCATGGAACCGTTTCATGAAGTCGTACTCGAGCGGAATTTCAAGGCGGGCTTCGGACGCTGCCGCGAGAGAGTCGTCTCCCGGAATAATCAAGTCCTTGCTTTCTTCCAAAGCGCAGCGGGTCAACGGTTTGGTGGAATCCGATGGCTCAATCCGGAACTCAATCGTTTGAATGTGGATCGGGACGGGGCCCGAGAATTTTTCCACATCGAGAAACAGGATGATCGATTGAACCTCAGTCAAACCCTGTTTGTTGAAAAACGACCACAACTCGCCAGCTGTGATCGCTCCGGCGGCCGGTTCGAGTTGACCACTGAACAGCAGGGGCATCACCCGGCCGGCATGCATCGGCAGGGGGCCGGGAAGCAACTGAATTTGGCTGACCTTCTCAATTGAGGGTTCTTGGCCATTGAGCTTTGCGTCGACTTGAAAACAAAGCATCAGGGCCAAGACTGACAAGGCCTTCAGCCAAAACGCGGAGACTTGGCCTCGCGTTTGCTCACCTCGCGGGGCGTGGACGAGGTCCACGCTTTCCACAGGCAGGGCAAAAGCCGGATTCGGCTCGCGCAGGAGAATCTTCGAAAGGTGCATGGTTGTTGATTCGAGGAAGTGTCGACCGGGCTCGGGCTGAAGTCATGAACCGGGGAGCAAAAAGACCTGAACGCGACGACCCTGATTAAACGCGAGGGGAATGAAGAACCAGTGAGCCTTCTGTTAAGCTTAGTTTCCAGCCAGGTTTTCGCCATGAGTTCGGGGACCCTGGACTGGGGACAAAAAGCCACCCGTTCCGGGTAATCGTTAGTTTTCCCCGAATCGGCGGTCGATTTGGTCCCGCTTTTTGGATTACCGGTGGCTTGACGTTTTTTCGAAAAACGACGACTACAGTCGGGGATTGAGCTTGGGTTGGGTTGGAAAAGTTCGGTAGACTGCGGCGTGGCGAGGGCTCTCCCGGAGCCTCGAGCGAACTCGTCTCGGGGTGTTCATCGAGCCGCACGGTGGCAGACTCATGTTCCGTAGGTTCCAGAACACGGGAACGAAAGGAGTTGGCGATGGGTAGCATGTCCGACGTGATGACGGTAATTTTGGCGGGCGGCAAAGGGTCGCGTCTCGAACCGCTGACCCGCGACCGCGCCAAGCCGGCGGTCCCGTTTGGCGGCGCTTACCGGATCATTGACTTCACGCTCTCGAATTGCCTCAATAGCGGTCTTCGCAAGCTGCTGATTTTGACTCAGTACAAGGCGATCAGCCTCGATCGGCATATCAATCTGGCGTGGCAACAATATTTCTGTCGCGAGTTGGGCGAGTTTATCGACGTGGTCCCGCCGCAGCAGCGGATTGATGACCAGTGGTATCAGGGGACAGCAGATGCGGTTTACCAGAACATTTATTCCCTCGAGAAATTGAGGCCTGAGCATGTGCTGATTCTGGCGGGCGACCATATCTACAAGATGAACTACGGCCAGATGGTCGAATTCCACAAGCAACAAGGAGCCGACCTCACGATTGCAGCGTTGCCCGTCGATCGGGAATCAGCCAAGTCATTTGGAGTCATGCAGGTCGATTCGAGTGGACGAATCAACGGGTTTGAGGAGAAGCCTGCCGATCCCCGCCCCATGCCGGGTAACCCCGAGCAATGTCTGGCGAGTATGGGGATTTATGTTTTTTCGGCGAAATTGCTGTTTGAATTGCTGCTTAGCGACGCCAATAACCGGCAAAGCGCTCACGACTTTGGCAAGAATATCATTCCCGCGATGATCGGCTCACATCGGGTATTCGCCTTTCCATTTCTGGACGAAAATCGAAAAACCCAGGCATACTGGCGGGACGTCGGCACGATCGACTCGTACTACGCCGCCAACATGGATCTGATTAGCGTCGATCCCCAACTGAACATGTACGACCGGTCGTGGCCGATTCGGACTCATCAGGGGAACTATCCTCCGCCAAAGTTCGTGTTTGAGGACCGTGAAACAGCGGTCGAAGAGCGGGTCGGGGCGGCAACTGACAGTATCGTGTGCGCCGGCTCGATTGTCTCGGGAGGGAAGGTGACGCGGAGCATTATCGGCACCAACGTCCGAATAAACAGTTTCGCCCAGGTCAGCGACTCGATTCTGTTCGACCGCGTGGAAGTGGGCCGACACGCACGGATTCGACGAGCCATCATCGACAAAGATGTTCGGATTCCGCCGGGGGTCTCGATTGGATACGACCTCGACCTCGACCGCCAACGCGGCTTTGTCGTCAGCCCCGAGGGAATCGTCGTGATTGGCAAGGAAGATGCGGTCGACCCGCTTTCGATGCCAGTTCAAGTTTGAGACCGTAGTCCAAACCGTCAGGCGAAAACCGGCTTGGACGGTTTTGGTGTTAACACCGGGTTTGCCGCAGAATGCCGGGTAAAATCAGACGCCTTGCTCGCGCTGCTTTCGCAGTCGTTCGCTGACCCGCTCGAGCACCGAGCGTTCCTCGTCGGTCAAGCTCTCCATTCCCTGGTCATGCAATTTTCGCAGAATGTGGTCGCTGCGGCGATCGTCTTCTTCCGCCAGTTGGCTCTCATCAAAAGGCTGAGCCCCACGCTCGCGAGCCCGTTGTTTTTCCACAAGCCATTGTGAGTACGTGTCTTCGACCATAAAGCCGAACTGGGCCGAATCGCTGTCTGAGGAAAAGGCGTCTTCCTCATCGGATTCTGAGTCGAGCCGCCAGGCTTCGTTGATAGTCATATCGGGCGCAGAACATCAGTGTCACGCCCGCAGTCAGCAACAAGGCCCAAGTGGGCTGTAAGGGGCCGACATTCAACTTGTGGGTCATCCAAGCCAGCACAAAACAGACGGCCGCCGTCAATTGGCCAATGGCGAGCAGCGTTGATTCAATCTTGATCCGGCTGAGATCTTGTCCCGCCATCAGGAACAGGGTCCGCGCGATTTGGGCTCCGTCAAATGGAAAGCAGGGGACCAGATTTACCAGAAAGATCTGGAAGTTGAGCCAGGTGAAAATCTCCAGAGTCGAAACCTGCCAGTCAGACAGTCGAAACTGCTGGGGCTGCAGCGGATTCATCAGTTGTTGCCACTCGCTATTGCCAGAGCGAGTGAGGATAAACGCGCCCACCAGGAAAAGGCACAAACTGAGAAAGGGGCCAGCTAAATGCACAATCAAACGATCGCGATTAAGAGCAGGCAGCGAGAAGCTCGATTTACCGCCCCAGGGGGTCAGGGTGACCGAATGGATCTCGCCTCCGAGGTTGCCGATTGCAAACAGATGAGCCAACTCGTGCAGTAATACTGCCACGAGCAGCATCGTGGCAGTGACCGTGCCGGTGCCAATCGCGTAGTCTCGGTCCTGATAATGCCAGCCAACGGCAAAGATCAAAATCAGGAATAACAGGAGGGTGGCGTGAATGCGGACTGAGACCCCCAGCCATTTGCCGATCCCCGCACTCCACTCAAACCGTTCAATCATGAGTTGTTATCCGCCGATAAGCTGTCGCCGCAGCGAGGGACCTAAGTCGCTGAAAAAAAGAGTCGCCTTCAATCCTGAATCGCCATTGATTTCGGTTCGCCGCTGATCCCGAATGACAGCGGGTCCTGAGTCAGACTCAGTCCTGAGTTTTGGTCAGGCTTGCGACGAGTCAGCTGGGTCAAACAAAACGGGAAACAGCAGGAATTCGACCACTGACCACCCTTTAACAAGTCTAGCCAACCGGGGAGGCAGATTCAATCAGAGCGGGCTGGGGAATGAACGCACATCCGTCGATTTGTGGACCACTTTCAGGCGGTGGAAGCCGAGTCGCTCATAGAGTCGGATAGCCCCCAGGTTGCTGGCCGTCACTTCCAACTGGCCAAATTCAAACTGGGAGCGATGCATCCCCTGCAGCGAGTGGTTCACCAGCCAACTGCCCAGGCCACGTCCCCGAAAAGCTGGCGAGACCCCAACATTCTGGATACTGGCCACTCGAGGACCGGTCCGAATCGCCTGAATGGTCCCGCAGGGGACCCCCGTTTTTCGCTCGGCGGAGTGGTGAACCAACAGCCAAGTCGCCTCGGGCAGGAAGCCATCACGAAAGCTGATATCTCGCATCAGCCGTCGACACCCCTCCTCATTCCCCAGACAGCTGAAGATATTGGCGTCCATCTCCTCTCGAAAACTTTCGTATTTGGCTCGGGCATGAGCCTCGCGAAGGGATTCTTTCCAAGGCCAGAGTTCAAATCCGGGAGGCAGGGGGGAGAGCGACCGTGGAGTCCAGCCGTTCCTCAAATCGACCTGCATGCAGTAGCGGCGGAAGTAAGTGGTTGTCATCCCTTGTGATTCCCGAAACTGCAAGCACTGTGGGGGGGCTCGAGCGCGTGGGGCTCGCCGCTTCCTTCTTTCTGACTGGGGCCTGCTCCTGATTCTAACTCCCGGAAAACGGGCTGGGGCTACCTGAGGGCAAAAGCTGACGGCAAAAGCCAGGCAGGAAAGGAGGGGCCGGAGTCACCGGTAGGAGTCGCCCAGGCCTGCACATAACCCTTCACTCACTCTCCCGATCGCCCGGAATGAGGTCAGATTTCTCTCAGGAGTCCTCTTCCAGGCGAGGAGGCTCTGATTTGGTTGCGGGGGGGTGAGAGCGGAATTCGGCGTCGTAGACTTCTTGCCCGGCGGGCGCCTGCCAAGTTCGGTTTGATGGGGTGAAGATGGAAATCCGGAATGCCGATCGGAGCCAGTTCAAAATTCGCTCGCGATACCATCGCCGACAACGAGGCCAGAGCAACGAGAGCCCGATCAAGTCGGTGATGACTCCAGGGGTAATCAACAGCCCGGCAGTCAGGACAACCAGAACTGCCTCGGAAGCGAGATCGCTCGGGATCTGATTCTGGGCCAGCTGTTGTTGGGCTCGTTGACCGATTTGCCTCCACTGGCGTTTGGCCAGAAGCACGCCGCAGAAAGCCGAAGCAATCACCAATCCAAGAGCCGGCCACAAGCCGGTAAAGCGGGCGATAATCAGCAACAGGAGGAGGTCTGCCAGTGGCAAGAGTACGATCAGCAGGAGGAGTTGAACAATCATGAAGACCCCTCCGTTATCCTCCCGGCAATGTGTCCGTTCCATCGCGAGGCCGAAAGACACAGTACGGCCGAATACCCCAATACGGCCGAATACCCCAGTACGGCCGAAAAAACTCGCTCGGCCGAAAAAACTCGCTGCTTTTTACCGCCTGAATCAAGTCCCGTTTGTTTGCCTGGGCAGGCGAACTGTTTTTCAGTCGCGAACCGAAGGCTCGCTAGTCTTCCTGTTCCGCTTCCAGGACTTTTCCCGGCACAACGAACGGAACTACTTTGGCAACTGAGGGCGCAAGCTGCAATGGGTCGACTGCCAGCACCCACCAAATGATGAGTTGAGCAACAGGCAAGGCCAGCAACCCGCCCAGAACGACCTTTCCAATTTCAATCCACTGTTCTGAATTGGCTCTGGAACTGGCTGAGCCCCGCCGCTGGCTGCTGGAACGTCGGGCGGTCTGTCGCTCGTAAGCGGCGAGTTCACCCGCGGTCTGCAGTTTGGTGATTTCCACGTTCCCCGACTGAGGTGTTGAAGATGGCCCCGGACGACTGCGGGACCGGCGGTGGTCGTTCGAGGGTGGGGCCGCAGCGTTTTGGAAATCAGCGAAGCTGGTGGTTTCTTTTTCTCCGACCACAACCAGGTTGTCGGGTGCCGAGGTTGGCAGGGTATCCTGGATGTGACGTTCGCTCTCACGATGCGACCGACGATGTCGCCGTCGTCGAGAGAGCTTGGCGTTTTTCCGCAAAATTTCGCTGACCTCGAGTTTGGCCGTTGGATCGATTGCAAGCGAACCACTGGGCTCTCTCTCAGCTTCCTCGCTCTCAACCACCAGTTCCAATTGAGGAATCTGTTGGGGAAGTCGCGCCCGCAAACTGTACTTATGATGACAAACCGGGCAACGCACCACCGCATCGAGCGACATGATGGACGGGAGGCCGACCAAAGAATTGCATTGGGGGCAACTGGTCACCAGGTTTTCGATTGGGGAGGACATGAGCAATTGGGCTCACCAAGGAGCACAGGGAGAGGGAGCTTGCACCGGATTAATTATCCATCACGCCATTATAACCAGTGACCGAGACTTCGAACCTTCTGGCTGAGTGGGGGAAAATCGCTGTATTCATCGCGGAATTATCCCTCCAAACGGTAAACTCGGCGCAACTTTGTCCGGAGGTGGGCCAGCAACGGGGCTTGTGAAATGGGCTGATGGCTGGCCCGGGTCACGATTTCGGATGCGGTCAGGGTCTGGCCGTGCCGGTGGACATTTCGGCGAAGCCACTCGAGCAAGGGCTGGAATTGCCCGCGCTGGAAATGGCTTTCGAGCGCGCCGAGTTCCCGCTCAGCCGCATCAAACAGTTGGCTGGCGTAGAGCGTGCCGAGCGTGTAGGTCGGAAAATAGCCAAACAGTCCCGCGCTCCAGTGGACATCTTGCAGTGCTCCTTCCGCGTCATCAGCGGGGCGCAGACCGAGATAAGCGTGGTACTTGTCTGACCAGGCCGCAGGGAGTTCGGCAACCGTTAAGTCGCCGGAAATCAGGGCGGATTCCAATTCAAACCGGAGGGCGATGTGCAAGTTGTAAGTTGCCTCGTCCGCTTCGACCCGAATCAATGAGGGCGCGGAGTAATTGATGGCCCGCCAAAAGTCTTCCAACGCAGATGCTCCAAGTGCAGCCGGGAAAAGGCGAACGGCCTCGGGCCAGAAATGCTCCCAGAAACCGCGACTCCTTCCGACAAGGTTCTCCCAGAGTCGCGATTGAGACTCATGCAATCCCAAGCTGCAGTACTGGCCCGGTGGAAGTCCGTAATATTCGCTGCGCAGTCCTTGCTCATACATGCCGTGCCCCGCCTCGTGCAGCGTACCGAAAAAGGCAGTACTGAAGAACTGTTCGTCATATCGAGTCAGAATCCGGCAATCGTGGGGGCCGAGTTCGGTGCAAAACGGGTGATGGGTGACGTCAAGTCGTCCGCGCTGGAAATCAAAGCCAATCGCCTGAGCCGCTTGTCGACCAAGTTGTTCCTGGGCGAGCTTGGGAAAATTTCGATGTAAAAGCGAGACATCGGGATGGTGTTTGGATGCCTTCACTTCACCCAGCAGGGGAACGAGTTCCGCTACCAACGCCGCGAACATTGCAGCGATCTCGGCGGATCTTGCTCCCGGCTCGTAGTCGTCCAGCAAAGCATCGTAGGCCAGACCACCCATGCCGTAAGCCGTTGCCTGCTCGCGTTTCAGGCGAACGATTCTCTCCAGAGCTGGAGCGAAATCGCCGAATTTTTTCGCTCGGCGAGCTTCGACCCAAACCTGTTGGCCGAGTGAGCAGGCACGGGCCAGCTCCTCGACCAGGCGTTGTGGCAGGCGACTGGCCTTTTCAATCGTCCGACTAAGTTCACGGACCGAGGCCTGCTGCTCAAAGCTGACCGAACCGAATTCGGGAGCGTGAGCCAGGTTCTGGAGTTTCTCCCGCAGTCGCGGGTCCGACTTGCGACGATGGACTTCACCCGCCAGAAAGCTGACTTGTTCCGCCCGGTAAGCGCCGCCCTGCTGCGGCAAGTACGTCTGCTGGTCCCACTCCAGAAGCGCCTGCGTCGTTTGCAGCAGTTGGACTTCCTGGAGTTCGCGGCAGACCTGTTGGTAGGTCGATTCCCAAGGGGTCATATTACAACTCCTGAGCGTTTGGTTGCACGGGCGGCGGCGTCAGCAGTGAAACCGCGATCAATGTCAAAAAAGCCAAGGGGATCGTCACAATTCCCGGTTGGCTGAAGGGGATTGGCGACTGCTCTGCCGGCCAGCCATAGACTTTGGAATAGGTATCCCCACTGAGCAGAATCCAAATCAACGAACTGAGCATTCCGACCAGTACGCTGGCGACGACTCCCTGCCTGGTGGTTCGTCTCCAGAACAGCAACATGATCAGGGCGGGCAGATTGGCTGAAGCGGCAACGCTGAATGCCCAGCCAACGAGATAGTTGACATTCAGTTTTGCAAACAGCACTCCGAGCAGGATCGCAATCCCGCCAACTACAATCGATGCAAGTTTGGCGACGCGGACTTTTTCGCGATCGTTGAGAACGATCCCCGCCCATCCCCCGACGAGGTCATGAGCAACCGCTCCGGCAGATGCCAGAATCAGGCCGCTGACGGTTCCCAGCACCGTGGTGAAGGCAATCGCCGAAATCAGGGCAAACAGCAACTCACTGATACTTCGAGCCAGCAGTGGCGCAGCCAAATTGCTGTCCGTTGCATCTAGTGCTCCGCTGGTCATGGCACCCAGACCCATGAACAAGGTCAACACGTAGAAGCTGCCAATGCTGGCGATTCCGACAATCGTGCTTTTGCGAGCTGCCGCTTCATCCTTGACGGTGTAGTAGCGAATCAGAATGTGCGGCAGCGAGGCTGTACCGCAGAACAGGGCGAGCATCAGCGAGAGAAAGTTCAGTTTGTCGACAAACTTCTCACTGCGAATCCCCGGAAAGGTGGAAGAGCCTCCCGGCCGCAGCAACTCGCTTCCCCTGTCCCGCTGTTGGTAATAGACCGTCGCCTTGCTGCGATCGGGGTGTTCAATGCTGACGCTGGGCCAGCGAACAATTTCACTCGCGGCGAAGGTTCGCAGAAACTCCCAAGGGCCGAGTGGGCCGGTCTGAGTCTGCCCTCCCGGTAATTGGGAAACGCCCCCAACCGGATGAAGAACCCCGCCCTCTGAGCCGGCGGGAAATCCATTGACCAAACGTTCGCCGCCGGGGGTGAGCACCATTGACTGCGCTTCCCGGAGAAAAACATCCGCTGAGTTTGCAATCGGCTCCAAGCTGAGAATCCGGAGCCTTCCGGAAGCATCGCGGGTGGGAAGCAGCTGCTTCTCGCGATAGCGGTCCGCGAGTTCCATGTCGACTTTCCAGTTCTCGCCGGAACCGACATCGAGTCGGAAATTCGCGTCGGCCAAAGCGGCCGCTGAGACCGGCCCCAACCTCAGGAATTCGTGTCCATCGCGGCTGCGGTTCCCAGCCTCAAAGCCTCGCCAAAGGACCGCAATGGTGAGCAGCAGGCTGAAGAAGACCAGCAGTGCGCCTTTGAGGAATTGCACCCAAGTGGTCGAGACCATGCCGGCCGTCACCACGATCAGGATCACCACGGCTCCGACCAGGAGGACCCCCGCCCAATGGGGAAGACCGAGCAATGGCTGAATCAGGACTCCGGCTCCCACCATCTGCGGGATCAGATAAAAGGTACTGACAACGAGCGTGCTCAAGCCCGCCGCCAAACGAATCCCCCGGGAGTTGAAGGTCGAATCGAGGCAATCGGCGAAGGTGAATTTTCCGCGGCGCTTGATCGGCTCGGCAATCACAAACAGAGCCACGATCCAGCCTGCCAAATATCCAATCGAGTAAAGGAAACCGTCGTAGCCGGAAAAGGCGATCATTCCACAGATGCCGAGAAACGAAGCGGCCGAGAGATAGTCTCCCGCGAACGCGACTCCGTTGACGAACCAGGGAATTTGCCCATGCGCGGCAAAATAGCCTTGGGCGGAGCCCGCTCGCCGACCAAGAAAAAAGCTCAGTCCCAGGGTCAGGCCCACGAACAGCAAGAAAACGACCAACGAGATTGGCGAAACAGAGTGCGGCATCGGCGAAATCCACGGTTCAAGCGGAAGGAGGCGAGTTCGATCGAGATCCTGCGTCCGAATCGGCCCGACAGAGGACTCCGTAAATCAGCGCCAGACCAAAGGCGAGCACAATCAGCCCCATCCCCCAAAGGACGGCGAGGTTCACTCCAGACCAGGTCACGTCCGACATCCAACGGGGAGCAAACGCGTTGACCAGCACAAACCCGAAATAGACGACACAGTAAATCGCGAAAAGAAGCAGGCCAAGACGTGCGTTTGGGTTCAAGCGTTGGACTCCGATTTGGAATAACAGAGGGCCGAAACGACAGGGACCGAGCCACGGTGAATTCCGGAGATGCCGACGAAAGGCTGCTTGCAGCGATGCAACCTTGACGTCATTAG
>JAJTFE010000137.1 GCA_021298375.1 Blastopirellula sp.
TTTGACTATGCCGGGGAATTCAAGAAGCTCGACCTGGAAGCGGTCAAAAAAGACCTGCGAGCCTTGATGACGGATTCGCAGGATTGGTGGCCGGCAGATTATGGTCACTACGGTCCGTTCTTCATCCGGATGGCTTGGCACAGCGCCGGGACTTACCGCGTGGCCGATGGTCGAGGCGGCGCGGCCTCGGGAACTCTGCGGTTTGCTCCGCTGAACAGCTGGCCCGATAACGCCAACCTCGACAAGGCGCGGCGTTTGCTCTGGCCGATCAAGCAGAAGTATGGCCGCAGCATCTCCTGGGCAGACCTGATGATCCTCACGGGCAACGTCGCTCTCGAATCGATGGGTTTAAAGCCGTTCGGTTTCGCCGGCGGGCGCGAAGACGTGTTCGAACCGGAGATTGATGTTTACTGGGGCTCGGAAAGCGAATGGCTGGGTGACAAGCGTTACACGGGCGACCGTCAACTCGAAAATCCCCTCGGTGCCGTGCAGATGGGGTTGATCTACGTCAACCCGGAAGGGCCGAATGGAAAGCCTGACCCACTGGCCGCCGCTCGCGATATTCGCGAGACGTTCGGGCGGATGGCGATGAGCGATGAAGAGACGGTTGCCCTGATTGCCGGTGGTCACACCTTTGGCAAAGCCCACGGGGCCGCCAACCCGGCCGAATATGTGGGCCGGGAACCAGAAGCGGCCGGCATCGAGGAGCAAGGGCTCGGCTGGAAGAACAAGTTCGGCAAAGGAAATGGTGCTGACACGATCACCAGCGGTCTCGAGGGCGCCTGGACGTCGACCCCGGCCGAATGGTCCAACGATTATTTCAGCAATCTGTTCAAGTACGAATGGGAGCTGACCAAAAGCCCCGCAGGAGCTCAGCAATGGACTCCGAAGAATGCGGAAGCACAAGGAACTGTGCCCGATGCACACGACAAGACCAAGAAACACGCTCCGATCATGTTCACCACCGATTTGGCTCTCAAGGCTGACCCGGCATACAACAAGATCTCGAAGCGGTTTCTTGAGAACCCGGACCAGTTTGCCGCTGCCTTTGCTCGAGCCTGGTACAAGCTGACCCATCGCGACATGGGGCCGCATGTCCGCTTGCTCGGCAAAGAAGTTCCACCGGCCCAGATTTGGCAGGATCCGGTTCCGTCCGTCGACCACCCGTTGGTAGACGCTCAGGACATCGCGGCACTGAAGACCAAGCTGCTCAGCTCTGGTCTTTCGACTTCCGACTTGGTGGGAACGGCGTGGGCTTCGGCCTCAACGTTCCGGGGAACCGACCTGCGCGGTGGAGCCAACGGCGCGCGGATTCGTTTGGCACCGCAGAAAGATTGGGCAGTGAATGAGCCGGCCAGCTTGGCCAAAGTTCTGGCAACACTGGAGAAAATCCAGAAGGAGTTCAATTCTGCTCAGGCGAACGGCAAAAAGATCTCGCTGGCTGACCTGGTTGTACTGGGAGGCTGTGCAGGGGTCGAAGCGGCAGCCAAAAAGGGCGGCCACGATGTGAGCGTCCCCTTTGCCCCCGGTCGCACCGACGCGACGGCAGAGCAGACGGATGCTGCTTCGTTCAGCGTGCTCGAACCTCGGGCGGACGCGTTCCGCAACTTCCTTGGCCAGGGCCAATATCGCCCGGCGGAGGAACTGCTGGTGGACCGTGCGAATCTGTTGACCTTGAGCGCACCGGAAATGACCGTGCTGCTGGCTGGGCTGCGGGTTTTGGATATCAATACGGGGAACTCGCAGCACGGCGTGTTCACCAAGCGGCCCGGAACATTGAGCAATGACTTTTTTGTCAACTTGCTCGACTTGGGTTATGACTGGCGGAAGTCACCGGACAACGAAAACCTGTTTGAGGCGCTTGATCGCAAGAGCGGCAAGGTCGTTTGGACAGGAACTCGCGTCGACTTGATTTTCGGTTCGAACTCGCAGTTGCGGGCGATTGCCGAAGTCTACGCGGCCCGGGACGCCGAGCAGAAGTTTGTCGACGACTTTGTTGCAGCCTGGAACAAGGTGATGAATCTCGATCGCTTTGACTTGGATGCTGCGCAGCGAGTTGGCGGGAAGTCGGTTGTGGCCGACCAACGCTAACACCTTTGCCGGCAACGGATCAGGTCCGCCGAACGGCGCGACCTGAAGAATTGAGATTGGAACGACTGGCCGGCCTGCGGTGAAAAAACTGCGGGCCGGTTTTTTTGTGGCTGCGACGCTCGCAGCAGCCTCGATTCAATGCGAGAATTCAGGCGTTGGTTTCCCGTTTTCCAATCGAGGTATTCAAGCATGCATCCGATCACGCAGGAACTTCATCGCTCCAGCCGCATTGGTTGGCTCCGAGCCGCCGTTCTCGGGGCGAATGACGGAATCGTCTCCACGGCCAGCCTCGTGGTTGGTGTCGCGGCCAGCGGAGCGGCCAGTGCTGAGATCCTGCTGGCCGGAACCGCCGGGTTGGTGGCTGGTGCGATGTCGATGGCAGCGGGCGAGTACGTTTCGGTCAGTTCCCAGTCCGATACGGAGCAGGCCGACTTGGAACGGGAGCGGAAGGAATTGGAAACCCAGCCCGAATTTGAGTTGCAGGAACTTGCGGCGATCTATGTGCAGAGAGGGCTGAAGCCGGAATTGGCAATGCAGGTCGCCGCGCAGTTGACGGCGCATGACGCGCTGGGGACGCATGCGCGGGAAGAGCTGGGGATTTCCGAATTGACTGCGGCCCGCCCCATTCAGGCGGCATTTGCTTCGGCCGGAACGTTTGCGGTCGGAGCGGCGTTGCCGCTGCTGGTCGCCTGGTTGTCACCTCCCAATGCTCTGATTTCAGTGGTGATTGTGTCCTCGCTTCTGTTTCTGGCTTTGCTTGGTGGCTGGGGAGCCCACGCCGGCGGGGCGAAGATTTCAACCGGCGCCTGGCGAGTGACCTTTTGGGGTGCGATCGCCATGGCTCTGACCGCGGTTGTCGGCTGGATGTTTGGAGCGACAGTCTAGCGGGGGAGAGTCGGCTGGCAGTGTTGCCTGGCCCCGGAGCGGAGCAGCGGGGACTGACCGGGAATTCAGTCTCGGCTTTGATTCTGCGATTTGCAGCGAAAACTGCGCGGCCTCTTGTTGCGCTAAATTCGTTCAGGTTTGCCGTCGACTTTGGGCCGTTTTGCCGCCACTTTCCAAGGATTCTTGAAGGCTGTAAGTTGACATCAAACTTCGAACCCGACTCTTCAGATATTTCAGATATAAGGTGAACAGGACCATGTCGACTGAAAGCAAATGCCCGGTGATGGGCGCGGCCATGCGGCACACTCAGGCCGGCGCACTTTCCAATCGCAATTGGTGGCCCAAGCAGTTGAATCTGCAGATTCTGCACCAGCACTCGGGCCTGTCGAATCCGATGGAGCCCGGTTTTGATTATGCAGCCGAGTTTAAGAAGCTCGATCTGGCTGCAGTCAAGAAAGACCTGGAAACTGCGCTGACCACTTCTCAGGAATGGTGGCCAGCGGATTACGGTCACTATGGTCCGTTTATCATTCGGATGGCTTGGCACAGCGCGGGCACGTATCGAATTGCCGACGGTCGCGGCGGAGCTTGCTCGGGGACGTTGCGGTTTGCGCCGCTCAACAGTTGGCCGGACAACGCCAATCTCGATAAGGCCCGACGGCTCCTCTGGCCCGTCAAGCAAAAGTACGGCCGGAGGATTTCCTGGGCCGATTTGATGATTCTCGCCGGCAATGTGGCGCTGGAGTCGATGGGGTTCAAGACCTTTGGATTCGCCGGCGGTCGCGACGACGTCTGGGAACCGGAGGGGGACATTTACTGGGGGCCGGAGAGCGAATGGCTGGGAGACAAGCGGTACACAGGCGATCGCCAGCTGGAAAACCCGCTGGGTGCCGTGCAGATGGGTTTGATCTACGTCAATCCCGAAGGTCCGAACGGCAAGCCTGATCCGCTGGCAGCGGCTCACGATATCCGCGAAACGTTCGGGCGGATGGCGATGAATGATGAGGAGACGGTGGCTCTGATTGCCGGTGGCCATACCTTTGGCAAGGCCCACGGCGCGGCCGACGCCTCCAAGTACGTTGGGCCGGAGCCCGAAGGAGCGAGCATCGAAGAGCAGGGGCTCGGCTGGAAAAATTCCTTCGGCAGCGGCAACGGCGCGGCCACGATCACCAGCGGCCTGGAAGGGGCTTGGACCACGAATCCGATTGGCTGGGACAACAACTATTTCGAGAACCTGTTTGGTTACGAGTGGGAACTGGTTAAGGGACCCGGTGGGGCCCAACAGTGGGCTCCCAAGGGAGCCGCGGCGCAAGGCACTGTCCCCGATGCACACGATGCCACCAAGCGACACGCCCCGATGATGTTCACGACGGACATGGCGCTGCGAATGGACCCGGCTTACGAGAAGATCTCGCGACGCTTTCATCAGCACCCTGAGCAATTTGCCGAGGCATTTGCCAAAGCTTGGTACAAGTTGACCCACCGCGACATGGGCCCGGTTTCGCGTTTGCTCGGTCCTGAAGTCCCACCGGCCCAATTGTGGCAGGATCCGGTCCCGGCGGCCGACCATCCATTGGTTAACGCCGCCGACATCGCGGGGCTGAAAACGAAGCTGCTGGGTTCGGGACTTTCCCTTTCGCAACTGGTCTTCACCGCTTGGTCATCGGCCTCGACGTTCCGCGGGAGTGACAAGCGAGGCGGGGCCAATGGCGGTCGCATTCGGCTCGCCCCGCAAAAGGATTGGGAAGTCAACCAACCTGCCGAACTGTCGAAAATTCTGCAGGCGCTTGAGCGGATTCAGGGTGAATTCAATGCCGCGCAGTCGGGCGGGAAGCGGATTTCGCTCGCCGACCTGATTGTGCTGGGCGGCTGCGCAGCGATTGAGGCCGCAGCCAGGAAGGCTGGTCAGGAAATTGAGGTTCCGTTTGCGCCGGGGCGCACGGATGCTACCCAGGAAATGACTGACGTCGAATCGTTTGCCGTGCTGGAGCCCAAGGCCGACGGCTTCCGCAACTACATCCGCAAGGACCAGACGGTCCCGGCCGAGGAATTGTTGATCGACAAGGCACAGTTGCTCACCTTGACGGCTCCGGAAATGACCGTTCTGGTCGGTGGCCTGCGGGCGTTAAATGCCAATTACGGCAAGTCGCAGTTGGGGGTTTTCACCAATCGCCCCGAGACGCTGAGCAACGATTTCTTCACCAACCTCCTGGACATGGGAATTGAGTGGAAGAAATCGCCGCAGTGCGAGCACTTCTTCGAAGGTCGATGTCGCAAGTCGGGCGAGGTCAAATGGAAGGCAACGGCGGTTGATTTGATTTTCGGATCGAATTCCCAGTTGCGAGCGGTTTGCGAGGTCTACGCTTCCAGTGACGCCACGGGCAAGTTTGTCCGCGACTTTGCTGCCGCTTGGAGCAAGGTGATGAATCTGGATCGGTTCGATTTGGCCTAGGCCACCGCACTGAATAACGAATCGGAAACGAACGAGGCCCTCGTGATGAGGGCCTCTTCCTTTGAAGGGGTTCTGCCGCGGAAAAGGCTGCGCACTTGTTTGCGACGCAGTTCAGTATGGACGGCCGTTGAATAAACGGGCGAGCCAGCGAAAGAGCCTCGAGCGTTGTCGGCGAGCTTCGATTTTTTGTTGGTTCTGCAGGCTTTGTTTGAACGGGGCGTCGGCTTGGTTCTGCACGCCGCAGCCGACGCAAAACGTCGTCCCTTTGGGGAGAGGCTGGCGACAGCGGGAACAGGTGATTGGGTTGGCGTTACTCATCGCTTTCGTCTCCTTCGAATTGAGTGGGGAGTGAGTTTTGACTGCGGCTGAATTTAAGCCCGCTTCCCTCCAGCCGTCGCGGATAATTTTCTTGAAGTTCAGGCGAGGAACGGAGGCTTGGTCGCGGTCCGGGGCAGGGGCTCCCGGTTTGCGAATTGGTCCCGGGTGCTTAAAATCGGGCCAGATTGATTTTTCGTCAAGTTTAAATCACGTTCGCTGACTTTTCTCTCTGGAATCACCACCGATGTCTGCACTTCCCACGCTTGATTTTATCTTGCGAAATTACAAGAACTTCAACGCCCGCGTAACCCGCGACGCCCTGCTGGCTTATTGGAGCCACCTGCAGGCTGGTGGGAAGATGTTTTGGACCCTGGCAGGCGCCATGTCGTCTGCCCAGTTGGGGATTACGCTGGCCCCCGCGATCCGCGAGGGGTTGATCCATGGGATTTCCTGCACCGGGGCAAACCTCGAAGAGTCGCTGTTCCGGCTGGTGGCCCATGACAGCTACAAGGACTTTCCCGAGTATCGCTACTTCACCAAGGCCGATGACACCCGGATTCTCAAGGATCGGATGCGCCGGGTAACCGACACCAGCATTCCCGAAGACGAGGCCTTTCGTGCGGTCGAGAAGTTCATCGTTCCAATGTGGGAAACTGCCTCGAAAAACGGTGCTCGTCACTTCTGGCACGAGTACTTTTATCAGCTGGTCCAAAAGCTGCCCGCGAAACTTCATGAAGGGGAGGCCGAGGAGTCGTGGTTGTTGGCTGCGGCCAAAGCCAATCTGCCGATGGTCGTTCCGGGATACGAAGATTCCACCTTTGGCAATATCTTTGCTTCGCATGTGAAGTTCGAAGACTGCTCAGCCTCGATTGCCAAATCGGGGATTGAGTACATGGTCAATTTCTATGAGCAATATCAGGAGATGTCAGCCGGAGCAGGGGTTGGCTTCTTCCAAATCGGTGGCGGCATCGCTGGTGACTTCCCGATTTGTGTGGTTCCTTCGATCAAGTACGACCTCGGCAAGAAGGTCAAACCCTGGGCTTATTTCTGCCAGATTTCGGACTCAACCACATCCTATGGCTCCTACTCGGGAGCGACCCCCAACGAGAAGATCACTTGGGACAAATTGACCGAAAAGACGCCAATGTTCGTGATTGAATCCGACGCGACGATCGTGGCTCCCCTGATGCTGACCGCTCTGCTGGAATGCCAGCGGAATCCGAAAGAGGCGAACAAGCTGATCGCCAAGGCGATGAAGTAGAGGTGGGGAAGGGGGAATGCGGAATGTGGAATGTGAGTCAGGCGGGCTTAATACTCCGGCTTGACCTGAAAAGAGAGTTGGGTCAGCCGCTCAAACGGAATTCCCTTTTTTACGCTCAGAGAGCGTGGCATGTGAACAGGCAAACTCGCGCCACGAAGTCTCTGCCTTAATTGGCCGGTTTGCCTGTTTGATGCCGTCCAGAAGACTACCCAGAAGACTACCCAGAGGGCTTTGATTTGCCAGTAATCAAACTAACTGGCGATGTGGAGCGGTTCAATACTTT
>JAJTFE010000138.1 GCA_021298375.1 Blastopirellula sp.
TCTGGCACCAGGACTTCGCCGACCTGATTAGCCGGGTAGAGGTCCCGACGACGCTGATCCCGGGCGAAAAGCTGGCTCAACTCATTGCCCCAGCCGAGCAGTACTCGGCTGTTCTGATTGCCCAGTCCCGCCGAGGATCGGTCAGCCAGACGTTTATCAATCATGTTCGAAATCTTTTTCCGCATGCACCGATTGCTTTGTTGCTGGGGAGCTGGTGCGAGGGGGAGACGCGGAGCGGCAGCCCCCTGCAGGGCGTATCGCGAATGTATTGGCATGAGTGGAATGGTTCCTACGGGAGCCTCGTGGCGAGACTGCACGCGCACGGCATCCACCTGCCGCATGCCCTCAACCATCGCCGCCCCTCGCAGATTCTCCGGTCGGTGGAATCGCAACCCGGCGGACCGACGCACTCGGCTGGGCCAGCCAACATTCAGCCCTGCGTGGTCGGCGTAAGCGCCCTGACGCTCTGCCAGTACGAAACGCTGGAGGAGCCACTTCGCGCATTGGGGGCGACGCCGGTATGGCTTGAGCAGTCCACTTGGCGAGCTTGCGACCCACAGGAGATCGCAGCGATCTGCCTCGACTCGGATGGGGTTGGCGAATTGCTTTACGGTCGAGTCGAATTGGCTCGGGAGATTGTCCCAACCGCCCCCCTGATTTTGACGCTCAACTTCCCCCGCAAGGAGGAACTGCATGAACTGCGGGCTGAATTGAATGTAAAAGCAGTCGTCTCCAAGCCGTTCGACTTGCACATGCTTTGGCAGGCATTGGAAAAGGTAGGCATCGAACTTCCAGAGCCTGCGCCCACGTTGCTCACGCCCAGCCCAACCCAAACGCCGACCGCGCGCGGCGTTTCCGCTTCGACTGGTGGACTCGCCCCGCAACGCTAGTTTCTCTCCGCGATCCAGGCTGCGGACCGCAATTCAAGCCGGGCCCCGCCAAGGAATCTTCAGCGCCCGACCGGAAAAAGTGCTGGCCACTTGGGAACTCCCCCAAACAACCGGCCCTGACCGAGCCTCTCTCCGGTCGTGAAGCAGCTCTTTTCGACTACAATCCGGGTTATCCCGCTTACTTTGCCCCGGTCGTTCTGAGAGCGGGCTGTTGTTCTGGCAGATTTTTCGCCAGTCGCCCGCTGACCGCAACCAGTTGATTGACACCGATGGATGAACTCGCCGCCAATCGCGAACTCTGCTCCGCAGCCCTCCGCTGTTGGTACCTCACGGGAGCCACCGCCGTGGGCAAGACGGCCATCAGCCTTCGCCTCGCTGCCGCACTCAATGCGGAAATCATCTCACTCGATTCGATGTCGATTTATCGGGGGATGGACATTGGCACCGCCAAGCCCCCGCTGGAACTCCGGCGGCAAGTTCCGCACCACTTGATTGACATTCGCGACCCGCACGAGACCTTCAGTGTTTCGCAGTATCGGGAACTCGCGCATGCGGCGATGGGGGAGATTCGCGCCCGCGGCAAGGAGGTCCTTTTCGTTGGCGGTTCGGCACTGTATCTCAAGGCGATGCTTCGCGGATTGTTTCAAGGCCCCCCCGCTGATTGGGATTTTCGCCGCGAGGTCGAAGCCGAGGTTGCCCAAACGGGTGATGCGGCCCTGCACGAGCGACTGCGGCAAGTCGACCCCGTTTCCGCTCACCGTCTGCACGTCAACGATCGACGGCGAATCATTCGGGCTTTGGAGGTCTTGCGTTTGACCGGCAGGCCAATCAGTCACTGGCAACTGGAATTCGATTATGCGACCCCGGCGGATCAATGTCGGGTCTTCACGATCCGCCGACCGCGAGCCGAACTCCATGAGCGAATTGCAGCAAGAGTGGAAGGAATGTTTCAGCAAGGCTTGGTCGACGAGGTCAAGCGATTGCTTGAGACCGGGTTGGAATTGAGCCACACTGCCCAGCAAGCCGTCGGGTATTGCGAGGTGCTCGCTTACTTGGCGGGAGCCATGGACCTGCCAACCACCAAGGAGCGGGTTCTGATTCGCACCCGTCGCTTCGCTCGGCATCAGGAGACCTGGTTTCGGGGACTGAGCGAGTGCCGGATTCTTGACCTCTTGCCCGACGAGCGGCCCGAACAGACTGTCGAGCGAATTCTCGAACTCGGCGGTCTCTAGCCAACTTGGGCGGGCGAGTCGTTCTTGCAGGCCGCTTCGGCCGCAAAGGCCCGCATTCTCCGCGAACCAGCCTGTTCGATTTGCCTCAAAATTGAGATATTGACCGACTGAGCGTTCCGACCGGTCGAATGTGACTGTTTTCCATTTTTGATGACTTGCACTCAGGAGCCCCCTACTCGTGCTGCGGACACACACTTGCGGCGAACTCACCGCCGCCCATGCTGACCAGACCGTGACCCTCTGTGGTTGGGTTGAAAAAACTCGCGACTTGGGCAAGGGCGGCGTCTTTGTCGATGTCCGGGATCGGTACGGTAAAACGCAACTCGTCGTCCGCCCCCACCTTCAGGAAATGCTTGAGACCGCGAAACAGCTTCGCTCAGAGTTCGTCATTCTCGGGCGGGGCAAGGTGTCGCTTCGCCCGCTGGGCCAGGCAAATGCCAACATGGCGACGGGCGAAGTTGAAATTCTGCTGGATGAGTTGCAAGTCCTCAACGCCTCGAAAGTACCACCGTTTCTTCCCTCCGCCCAGGAAATGCCCAGCGAAGACGCGCGGTTAAAGTACCGCTTCATTGACCTCCGCCGCCCGAAGATGCAGCAGACCCTGGTCCTCCGCAGCCGCATCGTCAAGAAAATCCGCGACTACTTTGAAGAGAACGGCTTCATTGACATCGAGACCCCCATCCTCGGCCGGAGCACCCCGGAAGGCGCCCGCGACTATCTTGTCCCCAGCCGCGTCCACAATGGCCAGTTCTACGCCCTCCCGCAGTCCCCGCAAATCTACAAACAGCTGATGATGATCGCTGGCTACGATCGCTACGTTCAAGTCGCACGCTGCTTTCGCGACGAAGATCTCCGCGCCGATCGCCAACCCGAATTCACGCAGCTCGACATGGAAATGAGCTTTGTCGACGAGGAGGACATCATCGGGATGATCGATGGCCTGATGAAGCGTCTGGCGAGGGAAATCCTCGGGATCGAACTTCCACTTCCCCTGCCGCGGATGTCCTATGACGAGGCGATGAGGCGGTTCGGACACGACGCGCCCGACCTCCGTTTCGGGATGGAACTGATCGATTGCTCCGCTTGGGCGAAAACGGTCGACTTCCGGATTTTCCGAGGCGCCGTCGATGAAGGCAAAGCGATTCGGGCCATCAATGTCCCCAACGCAGCCGAATTGTTCACGCGGAAAAAGATCGACGAACTGACCCTCTTTGTTCAGGAAGACTTCGGACTCAAGGGTCTCGCCTGGCTCAAATGCACCACGGACGGGAAACTCGAAGGCCCCATCGCCAAAAACTTTACTGAGAGCCAACTGGCCGAGCTTGCATCAGCGACGGCGGCAGTCCCCGGCAGCGTGCTGCTCTTCGCAGCGGATGAATATGAACGAGCCGGCAAAGCACTCTACGGATTGCGGCGCAGACTCGGGCTGGAATTGAAACTCTACGATCCGGGCCAAATGCATTTTTCCTGGGTCGTCCGCTTCCCGATGTTCGCCTACGACGCGGAGGAGAATCGCTGGGCTGCAATGCACCACCCATTTACCGCACCGCTGGACAGCGACCTCCCCAAACTCGAGTCCGATCCGGCGGCGGTTCGCGCCAAGGCCTACGACCTCGTGATTAATGGCTACGAAGCCGGCGGCGGAACCATTCGAATTCACGATAACGTGACTCAGCAGAAGGTCTTTCAACTCCTTGGAATGTCACCCGAAGAAGCCGAACATCGTTTTGGATTTCTGCTCGAGGCGCTCCGCTTCGGGGCTCCTCCGCACGGCGGCATTGCCCTCGGCATCGACCGACTGATCATGCTCTTTGCCGGATTGGATAACATTCGCGACTGCGTCACCTTCCCCAAAACGGCCAAAGCAATCGACCTGATGACCGAAGCCCCCAACGTGGTCGATGACCGCCAGCTCCGGGAACTCGGCATCCAAGTCAAACCGAAAAATGGCTGAACAACCCCAGCGGCTCCCTTCAGCTTCCCTGCCTCCTCATGAGTTTTCACCGCGGAAAACAACACCGCGGCAGTCAAACACCGCGGCAGTCAAACACCGCGGCAGTCAAACACCGCGGCAGTCTATCACCGCGGCGGGGGAGCGTTCGGGGGTCGGACACTTACCAGCGTTTGGCCACTTCCCGCTTCATGAAAGCGAGCGAGTCCTTGGCTAACTGCTCCTCGCTCGTAAACATCCGCCGCCAAATTTTGGTGGCCGCCGCGATCTCGGGCAGGGCCAAGCCGAACGCTTCCACGGTTAGCCAGCCGTCGTAGCCAATCTCCTTGAGCGCGTCAAAGTTCTCTGCCCAGCGGATCGCGCCCTGCCCGGGCGTGCTGCGGTCGTTTTCGGAAATGTGCACATGTGCAATCATTTTTCCGCCCGCGCGAATCGCCTCTGAGACGTTCTTCTCTTCGATGTTGGCATGAAACGTGTCGTACATGATGCGGCAATTCGGGTGATCGACTTCCCGGGCGAAACGGGCTGAATCGGCCGTTGCATTCAACAAATACGTTTCAAAACGGTTCAGGTGCTCAATGCAAAGGGTTACACCAGCCGGGCCGGCATGTTCGGCCGATTTCCGAGCTGACTCGACGCCCCACTTCCATTCATCAGCCGTCGGTCCAGCGCCACTGAATTCACCGAGGGCCGAATGAAATGGCCCGACGAGATGCGTTGCCCCCATCGCCTGACAGCAGTCAATCGCTTTGCGATTCCCGTCGACACCTTTTTGCCGTACTGCCGGATCCGGGCTGATCGGATTGTCCGCACCGCCTCGGATCGTCACAGCGGTTCGCCCCAGGCCTAAATCGTCAAACCTCCGACCCCAGGCGGCGTAATCGAGGTCGTAGTTGAAAAGCGGTACCTCGATCCCGTCAAATCCAACCCGCTTGAGCATCTCCAGCACCGGCAGCATCTGCTCATTCAACTCACCAGTCCACAACAACAAGTTCATGCCGAACTTCATGCTCACTCACCTGCCTGCTAAGCTTTGATTCCCGGAAACAAACTGCTGAGCATAATCCCGCGACCGGGCTCCGGCAATCAGGAAAAGACCGGGCAAAAGGTCGGGGCGAAAAGAGAACCATTTCCCTCGCAACAGTTCCCCCCTCCGAATCGCAGCCCAAGGCTCGGATTCGGCTCAGCTTGGGCTGAACTTCGAGGCCGAGACCATCGAACGAACGAACGTTCCCAGCCTGCTGCTGACGGCCTCCAAGTCATTTGGTTCGGCCAGCATCAGTTCGATCACTTTCGATCCGCAAATCACTCCGGCGGCCCCCTCTTTGGCTGCGGCAGCAACTTGTTCGGGGCGACTGATTCCAAAACCGAGCAGCGGTGGGGGCGCGCCGAGTTCCCGCAGCCGCGCGACAATTGCCGCAACGGGACTCCCCGCGGCGACTTCACTCCCGGTCACGCCGGCTCGCGAAAGCAGATAGGTGTATCCAAATCCCCGCTCGGCCAGGAGCTTCATGCGGCGTTCATCAATATTGGGGGGACAGAGGAACACCTGACCGACCCCGGCGCTGCGAGCCTGGTGCAGGAATTCGTCAGATTCATCGAGCGGGACATCGGCAATCAAAACCGAGTCCACACCACTCGCGGCGCAGGCGCTGAAAAATCTCGCCGGACCACGGGCCCAAACCAGATTGGCATACATCAGCAGCCCAATCGGCAATTCCGGATGCCGCTGCCGGATGCGGTCCACCAGCCTCAGGCAATCGTCGGGCGAGACGCCTGCGTCTAGAGCTGCGGCCATTGCCCGCTGGATGGTCGGGCCATCAGCCAGCGGATCCGAGAACGGGATCCCCAACTCCAAAGCATCCGCACCGGAGGCGATCATCGCCTCAATCCAGGCTTCACTTCGAACCAAATCCGGAAATCCCAAGACGGTAAATGGGACAAACGCCACGCGGCCTGCAGTGGTCAGTCCAGCGAACATTCGCTCGTAACGATTCATGGTCGCGGCCCTCCCGGCTCCTGACTGGCTTGTTGCTCCCGCAGATAGCCATCCACAGTAAAAATATCCTTGTCACCGCGGCCCGACAGATTGACCAGCAGCATCTCGCTTCGACTCGGATCGCGTCGCATCCGTTCCAAGGCGTAGGCCACCGCATGCGCTGACTCCAAGGCGGCAATGATCCCCTCACTCCGAGCCAATTCAGCCAGTCCGGCTACCGCGACCTCATCGGTAATCGGCACGTAGTGAGCCCGCCCAATGTCCTGCAAATAAGCATGCTCGGGACCGACACTGGGAAAGTCGAGACCGGCCGAGAGCGAGTGCGACTCTTCGACTTGTCCTGCCCCGTCCTGCATCAGCCGCGATTTCATCCCGAAAAAGATCCCAGGTCTACCGGCTTGGAGTGTGGCTCCATGCTTTCCGGAGTCCAAGCCCAGCCCTCCCGCTTCAACACCAACTAACTCGACGTTGGCATCGGCGACGAAGGCCGTAAACATCCCGATCGCATTCGAACCGCCACCGACGCAGGCAATCACCGCGTCCGGCAAACTCCCCGTCCGAGCCAGAATCTGCCGCCGGGACTCGTCGCCAATCATCCGCTGGAATTCCTTGACCAGCGTAGGATAGGGATGCGGACCCGCCGCGGTCCCGAGCAGGTAATGGGCTCGTTCATAGCTCGCCGACCAATCGCGGAGCGCCTCGTTGCAGGCATCTTTCAGCGTCGCACTGCCACTGCTGACCGGAATCACCGTGGCTCCCAGCAGTTTCATGCGAAAGACATTGGGCGATTGCCGTTCCACGTCTTTCGCGCCCATGTAGACGCGACACTTCAGCCCCAGCAGGGCACAGGCCAACGCGCAGGCCACACCATGCTGCCCCGCTCCCGTTTCAGCAATCACCTCGGTTTTGCCCATCCGCTTGGCCAATAAGCCCTGTCCCAGCACCTGATTCGTCTTGTGGGCCCCGCCGTGAAGCAGGTCTTCACGCTTCAGAAACAGGCGACTGGCGGTCCCCCGAGCCAAGTTGCGGCACTCGGTCAACGGTGTCGGCCGCCCGGCATATTCCTCGAGTAACCTCTGGAACTCGCTGCGAAATGCCGGGTCGGCTTGCGCCTCGATGAAAGCCGTTTCCAACTGTTCGAGCGCAGGGATCAAAATTTCCGGCACAAAGCGGCCGCCGTAGTTTCCAAAGTATGCCGGCAATCGAGTCATTGTGTGCCCTTTTCCTCTTCCAATATCAATTCTCGCACGGCCAAATCCAGGTCGGGTTGCCGCATCAAGGAACTGCCCACCAGATAACCCTGAACATATCGCCGATTACGCTGCAGGTCGGCCCGAGTGGCATATCCCGACTCACTGATGAGCAACGCGTCTCGCGGAGCCAACGGGGCCAGGCGGGCCGTTCGTTCCAAATCGATTTGCAGCGTGTGCAAATCCCGGTTGTTGATCCCGATCAATTTCGCAGACAGCCGCTCGGCCCGCTGCATTTCCTCGACTGTTGCCACTTCGGTCAACACAGCCATCCCCAACTCGGCCGCCAGCCCGGACAACTCGCGCCAGGTTGCATCATCCACCACGCTCAACATCAGCAGGATCGCATCCGCTCCAAACCATCGGCCAAGCCAGACTTGATACGGCTCGATGAAAAAATCCTTGTTCAGTACGGGCTGACCAATCATTCCCCGCACCTCGCGCAAATGTTCCATCCTACCGGAGAAGTGCTGTTCCTCGGTCAACACCGAAACACAAGTCGCATAACTGGCGTAGACCCGGGCAATCGCCGCGAGGTCAAACTGTCCGCGAATCAACCCTTGAGAGGGCGAAGCCTGTTTGCATTCAAAAATATAGGCCGGGTTGGCCTGAGCAATCGCTCCGAGAAAATCCCGGTCACTCCGCACCACCGATCGTTCCAGTTGCCCAAGCGGAAACTCGGCCTTCCAAACCTCAAGCGCTTTTCGCTTGTCGGCGACAATTCGTTCCAAAATGGTACTCATGCGCGCCCCGACGCTATCAACTGACCCAGTTTCGCTCCCGCCAGGCCCGAGCTCAGCACCTGCAGAGCTTGATTTGACCATTGAGATAGGCTGCCCTGACCGCGAAACAGCCAAGCTGCCAACGCGGCGTTCACGGCAATCGCCGAATTTTCCGCGACGCTCCCCTTTCCGGCCAAAATCCGCACCGCTCGTTCATGGCCGGCCTCAGCCGAGTCGATGGTCAACTCCCCAAGCGAATGAGTCTCCAGCCCGAAATCCCCGGGGGAAAGTTCGGCCGCCCGCAATTCGCCCGCCTCCAACAGCCGCACTTGCGTCGGACCGTGCACGGCAACCTCGTCCAACCCGGTGCCATGAACGACAGCCGCCGACCGACAGCCCAACTCGCGAAGCGATTCAGCCATTGGGTCAAGCAACTCGGGATGGGCCACACCAAGCAGCATGGACCGCGGTCGCGCGGGATTCACTAACGGACCGAGCAAATTGAAGATCGTTCGCACGTTGAGCCGCCGCCGCAAATCTCCCGCATGCTTCAGGCCAACGTGGTAATCCGGCGCGAGCAGGAAGCAGAGCCCGACGTCGCGCAATTGCCGCGCCGACCGCTCGGGGTCAGCCCGGAAGTCGACGCCCAGTCGCTGAAGCAGATCAAACGAGCCAGAGATGCTCGTGATCGAACGATTTCCGTGCTTGGCAACCGGCACTCCCATCGCCGCGGTGGTGATCGCAGCTAACGTAGAAATATTCAACGTGTTCATCCCATCCCCACCGGTGCCGACCAAATCGATCGCTTCCACCGGCGCCCCCGGAAAGGAGATTGCAGCCTCCAGCAAGGCCTCAGCCGCGCCCACCAATTCGTCCGTCCGCTCGCCGCGAACCTTGAGTGCCGTCACAATTCCGGCCGCCTGAACCTCATCCAATTCGCCCCGTATCAGCTGCCCAAAGAGTGACTTGATCGCCATGCGGTCAAGCGGCGTGCCGGAGAGCAACCGGGTCATGGTCTCACGATCGAGCGGTGTCATGGCTGGGGATTCCTTGCAACCGGCTTGGCCAAGGCCCAAGCCACCGTTTGATTGAGCAGCTGAATCCCGCGTGGCGTAAGAATCGATTCGGGATGGAACTGAAATCCGCAAACCCGATCCTGCTCGTTGGCAATTCCCATGACGGTTTCGTTCATCCGCGCAGTGACGCGCAAGGTTTCGGGGATCCTCGTCCCCGCCAGCGAATGATATCGCCCCACCTGCAGCGGTTGTGGCAATCCCTGGAACATCCACTCGCCGACATGCTCG
>JAJTFE010000139.1 GCA_021298375.1 Blastopirellula sp.
CCCGCCAACGTCCCTTGGTCGTAACGGCTGAAATACCAAGCGTCGGGCCCCGCGGGGGAACTCCCAAACGGGCGCACCGCGTGCAGCGGCGCTTGCTCCTCGCGTTTCCCCTCGCGCAGCCCTCGCACCAACGACGAAATGGCTGCCGGTTGATCGCCCGCCGGTGGAAAGGGTGCCCGCAATTGAAACATCACAAAAATCCTGAAACAGAATGGGCCAGGTGAAACCGACCACGCAATCGTCGTCAGCCGACCTGAACAGGGTGCCACTTATTCTGGATAAGCAAACTTCCCCAATCCCATTTGTATCGGCCAACAGGGGCTCAAGTCCAGCCACAAGGAGGATTTCGACGCCAAGCCAATCGGTCCGGTGGCCGTTTGCTTGCGAAAGCCCGGGACTTGACGAACCCTAGTCGACCTCGCCCGACTCCTCCGGGGGCGATTCGCCGGCAGTGGCCGGGGCCAGCCGTCTCAGGTAAGGCAGCATCGCCTGGAACTTGGCGGTTCCAATCCCGCTGACGTTGAGTAATTGGTCGGTCGAGTGAAATCCCCCCGACTGCTCCCGATAATTGACAATGGCCGCCGCCAGCTTCGGTCCGACTCCTGGCAAATTGGCCAACTCAGCTGCCGAGGCTGTGTTCAAATCGACTGCAAACCGCAAGTCCGTGCGGCGAGCGCGGTCGATATCAATCAGACGCGTGCGAAGCGTCGCTACTTGCCAACTGCTCCAGCCAATCATCGCCAGAGCGGCGACCAGCAAAAATCCCGCCAACGTCCCTTGGTCGTAACGGCTGAAATACCAAGCGTCGGGCCCCGCGGGGGAACTCCCAAACGGGCGCACCGCGTGCAGCGGCGCTTGCTCCTCGCGTTTCCCCTCGCGTTCCGGCTGCCGCTTCCAATTCCGCCGGTGAAACGTCAACAACGCTGTCAGGTAGGCCTGGCAACGGTTGGCGGGAGGCAGCCGAAGAAGAGTCCTCTGGATTGGCGAGCACGGGTCTGACCGCTGAGACAAGTGAATCGCTGGGAGACAGACCCCAATTGTAACCGCTCGCAGAGGTGTTGGGGGCGGTCTGCTGGCAAGGACCTTCGGCGATCCCGGCTCGAATCGTCCCATCCTCCAAGCCCTGAATGGCTCCTCTCAAAACCGGTCTGGTCAGACAAGTCTGGCTGGACAAGTCAGCCGGCTCGCGGAGCGAACATCTGGCGCAGCACCAATTGCGGGAAAACCCAGGCATCTTTGGCGTAGCGTTTCACCAGCCGCCTCGGTTCGCTGAGCATGCGATGCAGCCACTCCAGCCCACAGTGCTGCATCCAGCGGGGAGCGCGGCGCCGTTCGTTTGCCAGAAAGTCGATCGTTGCCCCAACGCATAATGCCACTTTCGCAGCGATTTGATCGCGGTGAGCGTGAACCCAGCACTCCTGTTTCGGGGCACCCAGCCCGACAACGAGGACGTCCGGGCGGCAGTCAGCAATCCGCCACAGGATCTGTTCATTTTCCTCGGGGAGTTTCTCGAATCCCAGCGGAGGACTGTAACAGCCAACGACTTTGACACCGGGCCAGAGCTTTTGAATATTGCTGGCCGCCCGCTCCGCCACCCCGGGCGCTGCGCCCAATAGGTAGACTTTCAGCGGACCCAGCCCGTTGGTCGAGTCAAACAGTCGTGGAACCAAATCCGATCCCGGCACTCGCTCCGGGAGTTTTTGCCTGAGCAGTCGCGAGGCCCAAACCAGTGGATGTCCATCGGCCAAAACCAGGTCCGCATCCCGATAGGCGCCCTGCAATCCCTCATGCTCTTGCAGCAACACGGCGTGGTCAACATTGGGCGTGACAACAAATCGGCAGCGCACAGAATCCTCTGCAACCCAGGATCGCAACTGGGCGACCGCCTGCTTCATCGAAAGCGGATCGATCTCAAAGCCAAACAGGCGACGTCGGGGAATCGGGCGAAACGGGGAGACTGGCGGCTCGCAAAGCGACATGGCTGAAGCGTTCCCGGGAGAAGGGTGGGGCGAGGTGAGGTGCCGAGACAAGGCTGCAAAAAATACGGTTCCGGAGGCAGCGGATCGCGGGCAAGCAAAGCATAGCTCATTGCCGCACCATTGTCGCAACCGCTTCGTCGCCACCGCATCATTGCGACCGCATCATTGCTACCACAGCATCGCAGGACGGTCATCGGCTCCCGGCGGAGCCCCGGCATGCAGCTCGCTGAACCACAAGGTTCTTACGATGGTACCGGTTGTAGGGAATCTGCCAGGACTGGAATGTGCCAATAGACTTGCGAGTTCCCTCCTTGGTTGCATCCCCTCCCTGAGATCCCACACTTTCCTGATCCGCTGGCAAGACATTCACTCCGGGGCCAGACCTTTTGGCCACGCGCCGAAGCGCCCCCGGTCGCAGTTTGCCATTTCAGTTTATCCCAGCCTGCCGCCGCGCAATCGTTCCGCATGCACTCTGCCGTCCCCGACTTCCTGATAACCGCCTACAACTGGACCGTTGGCCCGCTTCGTTCGGCTAACGTGCGGGTGCTGAAAGCGCGCGGCCTGCTCCCGGTCTCTATCCTTTTCTATCACCGTGTCGCAAACTCGTTTTTCAATGGCTGGACGATTAGTCACGAAGGATTTACCCGGCAAATTGATTGGTTGCAGGCAAACTTTGACTTGGTCAGTCTCTCAGAGGCTCAGCGACGAATCGCCAGTGGCTTCAATAATCGCCCGACGGTCGCGATTACCTTCGACGACGGTTACGCCGAGAACAGTGAGTACGCTCTGCCCTTATTGCTTGAGCGGAGCATTCCTTTCACTTACTTTGTGACAGTCCGGAACGTAGTCGACCAGCGACCATTCACGCACGACCTTAATGCCGGACGGCCATTGCCGGTTGACTCCCTTGAGACCGTGCGGGCCTTGGCCGCGATCGGAGTCGATATTGGTTGCCACACGATGACTCACCCGGATCTGGCAACCCTGGATGAGACGCAATTGCAGCGCGAAATCTCCGCTGCCGGCAAGGAATTGGAGGACCACATTGGCCGCAGCGTTCCTCACTTCGCATTTCCCTTTGGTCTGCAGCAGAACCTGACTCGCCGGGCCTTCGAAATCTGTCGCGAGCACGGATATGCGGCAGTTTGTTCAGCCTACGGCGGCATGAATGCGATTGGCCAGGAGGTCTTCCATCTGCAGCGGATCCACGGGGATCCGAGCGAGGCGCGGGTTCGGCATTGGCTCTCCTACAGTCAGCGACAGTTGTCCGTTCCACGCTTTCGGTATCAAGACTGATGAACAAGCCGGTACTCAAAACCGAGGCGACATCTCCCCGCCCACTGAATGCAATGTTCGTGCTCACCAGCCTTCCTGTTGGCGGCGCTGAGACACTGCTTCGCAATCTGACGCGAACATTCAATCCGGAGCGGATTCGCCCGCTCGTTTGTTGCCTCAAGGAACCGGGTGAATTGGGTGAGCAAATCGCGGCGGAAGTCCCGCTTTACAGTCGAATGCTTCGTGGCAAGTACGATGTGTTTGTGCTCCAAAGGCTGTCGCGTTTGTTCCGCCGGGAAAAAGTCGATGCGGTCGTCACGGTTGGGGCTGGCGACAAGATGTTCTGGGGACGGCTGGCTGCACGGCTCGCTCGCGTTCCCGTGATCCTCTCGGCACTCCATTCGACCGGATGGCCTGATGGCGTCGGCCGACTGAATCGCATGCTCACGCCGATCACCGATGGCTTTATCGCCGTGGCTCGTCCTCACGGGCAGTTCCTGGTCGAGTTCGAAAAGTTCCCTCAAGACAAAGTCTTTGTGATTCCCAATGGAATCGATACCCAGCAATTCGTCCGGGATTCAGCCTTGCGTGCTGAATGGCGTCGAGCCTGGGATTTGGGAAATGAATCTCCCGTGGTGGGAATTGTCGCCGCAATTCGGCCCGAAAAGAACCATTTGCGTTTTCTCCGGATCGCTCGGCGCGTTGCCGATCAGCTGCCCGCCGCTCGGTTTGTGATCGCCGGCGATGGACCCGAACGAACACGGATTGAACAGGAAATCGCTCAACTTGGTTTGGGTCAATCTGTCCGAATGCTGGGCACTGTCCAGAACATTCCCGCCGTGCTTTCGATGCTCGACCTGTTTGCCTTGACCTCTGACAACGAAGCGAGTCCCGTTTCCATTCTCGAGGCGATGTCCTGTCAACTGCCGGTCGTAGCGCCGCGCGTCGGCTCGATTCCGGAATTGGTTCGCCCTGACCTGACCGGGTTGCTGGTCGATGCAGCCGACGAAGCGGCGGCAGCAGAAGCCTGGTTGCGTGTTTTGCGAAACCCGGAACGCTCTCAAGCTTGGGGCAAGGCCGGCCGCGGTCATGTCCAGGCCAATGGCTCGCTTCAGTCGATGACCGAGGGCTACGAGATTCTGATCAGCACCCTCTATCAAGCGAAGCAATGGCGCGGCAATCGGACAATGGCCACCGGCAGACCAGAGGCTCGCTTGAATCGGGTCGCAAAAGCTTGAACAGCGAGAGTTTCAGCGGCAATCGCCCTGTTAACGGTTCAGGTTCTGCACGGCATCCGCAAACAGTGCCTTGATCACTTCATGCCGTGAGGAGGCCACTCCCGCGAGAACGTCCGTTCCATTACCGATCATCCAGTACCCTTCTACCTGCTGCACCGCCCAGAGCTGTGCAAAGTCTAATCCATCGGTGATGCCTCGACGCTGCAATTCAAGCTGGAACCGCCCCGCGAGCTCGCGAAACTCCTGTTGTGCTTCAGGATTCAAACGGTTCCAAGTTTCAATATCAACCATGAGATGTTCCAATCTGAGTTGCCGTTGCGGAATTAAAACCGAACGGTCAGATGAAGGCATGCGAGTCGAGCGAGCACGTCGCAAACGTTAATTTTTCAAGCGGAGCGCAAATCGCCCGCCGGAAAAAACAACCTCGAAAAAGGCTGACTGTTCAGGGACCGGTTCCCGGAACCACTGCAAGTTTACCCAGGATCGCTCGGGTTGTTTGGGCTCGGGAAACGCGATGTCCGGAAATGAACTTCCGGCGGTCCCTGAGGTAGTCGTGAAAGTCGTCAACCGCACTGCCTGATTCTCGCATTTGCTCGTCATCGGGGACCGCGGTGACAATCATCTCTCGCTCCGCGTTGAGAAAGTTGACATTGGAACTGCTTGTGGTGGTGTCCTGCTCGCCCAAGTGCTCCACCACGAAAACGAGGGTGGTGGTCGGGACTTTGGCTGCGTAGAAAACGACTGCCGATTCCACCACGGTAACGCTCACATTGCCCGGAGTGAGTTGCGGCTCAGCTAACAGAAGCGGTTTAACCGCCGGCACCCGGGCTTGAACGGCCACGATTGGCCAAAGCGTCAACGTCAGCAGGCTTGCGAGCAAAATCAGGCGATTCATGGGGAGGATTCCGCTTGTCTGTTTGACGGGTCGAGGACGGGGTGAGCGATTTACTGCACCAAGCGCATCGCGATGAAGGTAGCTCCGGTTTTTCGCTCAGGAGTCTTGATCGTTTCAGGCATTCATCACGGTCGTTCTGGTTTGCTTTTTGGCGTCGATCCGGCTGGGCGATTGCCGTTGAACTCGAGGTAATGGACACCCTTCTCCAGCCGAACTGCCTGCACGATTCCAAAACTGACGGTCAACGTCTGGGGGAGCGTTTCAAACAGCAGGGCGGCCTCGTTTGCGTAGTTGCATTCGTGTCGATCGGCGGGTAGGTCTTTGAGATTCGAGTATCGTTCGTCCTCCAAAAAGGGAATAAAGATGGCGAATCGAATCCGCTCCTTGTAATGCTTCCAGCCGCCGATGTCGTTGACCCGTTCCTCGGAGATCATGCCGGCGGTCTTCAATTTCTCAACCACAGCCTCGGTTTTCAACTCCCACTGCGCGGCGTATCGCCCTGTTTCATTTTTCGGAAGCAGGTGGGTCTCGAGCACCGTCATCAGATTCCGTTCGAGTGCCTGCTGCGGGGTGAGTTCCCCAATTTTCGCGGTCAGGCTCTCGGGATAGGCGAGAAGGTAGGCCTGATAGGCTGGCTGCCGACGCCCGCCTGTTTTGGTGTACTCCAGCGACAGGGTCAGGCCATCTTCCTGCCGAGCGAATTGGATGGCGCTCAGGTAGGATTCGGTGATCGGTGCACAATGCTGTGCGCTCAGTGGTCCCGCCATCAGCAGGCTCGCCAGCAACAAGCCGATTCGAAACATGGCAATATCCCCCTTCTCGCGGCTGCAGACGCTTCGCCGATGAGGCCCCGCGAACACATCGCTGTCACTTGGAAGTTCAAACTCATTCTTCCCGCCACACGTTAACGCTCCAGCGCGCCTTTTCCGGCGAGAATCTTTTCGCGAAATTTGGCGATTCGGGCTGTCCGAGTTTCTGATTTCTTCGCTCCCTTCAAATTCAGCAAATAGCTTTTTTGCCGGCCCGCAGTCAATCGCTGAAAGGCCTCCGCCAGTTCAGGGTCGAGGGCGAAGGCTGCGGATAGCTCTTCGGGGAGTTCCAGGAGTTCAGCAATTTTGGGAGGCCGCCGGCCTGCCACGGCGTGCGCCATCGCCTCGCGAAGATAAGCTTCGATCGCCGGACGCAGCTTGCGGACCTCAGCTTGCTCGGTGAAGCGTAATAGACTTGGGACCGGGCTATTCTCGCCTGCCCGCTCCAGGATGCCAGCGCTATCGCTCAGCAACGCGGCGTCGAAAAAGCTCAAGCGGAATTCGCCCCGGAGTGCACCGATGATGGCGATATTTCGTCCGACATGTTGGTAGCAGGGGTGACCCCATTTCACGCACTCGCTCAGTCCACTGGCGAGGCAGATTTGGCGAAGTTCGAGCAGTCCCTTCAGCCACCGCCGGGTTGAGCAGTCAGCAGTGCCAAATCGTGGGCATCGCCCGCAGCCTTTCGAAAAGTAGTCTTCAATCTCTGTAATCATTCACTAAAGCGACTTGTTGAATTACTCTCTGGGGTTTTGGTAGCCAACTGCGTCGGCCACGTGGCGTTCTTTTGAGTTGCCTTGCGAGTGCGGCCCATTCGGGAGTCACCTTCGGACTGTTCGCTCGAGAGTCGGTCCGGTTCTGCCGAGAGCATCCTATTCCAAAAGCGTCGCTGCTACGAGATTTATCGATAATCCCTGCCGGTCTGGCCGCATTTTCTAGGCTTTGGGGGGCAGAACTCCGAGGGTCGCCTCGTTGATTGGTCAGGGACGAGCAGGTACTCGGGGGTTAATCTGCGGAACTTTCGATGATGATTTCAGTGCGCACTGAGTTGGCGAGAAAGCATTCCTCGTGCGCAGCGTGATGAAGCTCAGCGATCGATTCTGCGCTGGGATGAGGTGCCTCCCATGCTATTTGCGGTCGCAACCGAACGGTCAACAGGACTAGTTTGCCATCCTCCCGTTTCCCCATTTCGCCAAGGGGCTGATCCCGATAGCGGTTGCACTTCCAGCCCCGCCGGGCGGCGAGTGAGAGAAACCAGAGCATGTGGCAGCTGGCGAGCGAGGCGACGAACGCTTCTTCCGGATCGACTGCAGTCGGATCGGACATCGGCAAAGGCACAATCTCGGGCGAAGACGAAGCGGCAACCTCAGCGCCACCGTCAAAGCTCCAGCGATGAGCGCGCGAATAGCGGTTGTCCAGAAAATTGGCTCCGCCGCATTCCCAAGTGACAGTCGCTCCGATCGTGGTCATTCATAACTCCTAAAGTAAATAGGGTTTTGTGCTTATCAGCGTTCTTCTTGCTTTACCGGACGATCTCGTCGCGGATATCGGCTTGGCTGTCGCCGTGCCGCCACTTCCCACGCCTCCGTCACGCCATCGCCAACCCCTGCGCCGCCGAACGCCACTGATAACCCAGCGGCGGCCAAAAAATGATGTTTGAAGAAACCGCGCGATCCGCCGCTTTGGTTCATCGGTTCGTCCGGTCCTTGGCGTTGCAAAACTCGCCTATCAAGTCAAACAGCACGCCGATTGCAGTGGTATCGGACTCTGCTCCATCAAGCTCGTTCCAGGGAGTTTACGCGAGACATAAGACGAGGACCGACCAACTCATATTGTGAAACTGTCGATCAACACGCGCTCTCTGCCAATCCCCAAATCCAATCAAAAATTCGCCGTTCGCGGCCAAGTCATAGCCCTGAATGCACGCCGCCAACGGCGGGCCTCGTTGCCCACGGTTGCTGCGCCGTTTGAGCGAGGGTTTAGGTCTCAGGTGGCGTCGCGAAGAGTTCTGACCTCAGTGAGCACAATCGGTTGAACTCATCACGCCATTCGTCCCATTCGCCAAGGCGAGCACCGTCGTTTTTGTCGGCGAGTTCAGCCAGTCTCTCAACGAGTTTATCGTCCAGTACTGGCGGTTTGAGTTCAGGTCGCAATTCCATCACAAAATTTTCTGGCGTAACGCCACCATTCACCGAGCCGCACCCAGTGAATGTCAATTTATTTAAAACCATGTTTTGCGGCTTCGGTACAATAGTTTGTTACGATTATTCCTGCACCTCGTGGGCGATGCCCCACTTTAGCGATTCACGGTAAGCTTCGGCAAGTAAAGGGTCATCAGACCAACCGTTGAAATATTGGCGATTTTCCGGGTGTGCCAACGCATGTTTTAGAAATCCAGTTTCAACGCAGTTTCTACAAGATTCATTCCCATTGCGATAAAAGTCGCCGATTGAATCCGCAATTCCTTGTACTCTACGACCATCCCTCTCAACGCTCCGATACCAGTTAAACCAACGAACTAGTTGCCATGCGGCCTCGAACGGCGAGTCGACACCATCATTGTCAGTTTCGATAGTGGAATCGATCGTCTGAGATGTGCATAGGAGCAAATACCGTACCATCTCCGGCATTAGCCATCTATCGGAAACACGAGGATGAATCCGAGATCTATGAAGTCGCACGAAAGTCAGCAATTCGCTTCGCTCAGCAAGGGTCGCAGCGTCGAATCGCTGGCGCAGATCCGCAAAGCGAACATCTCCTCCAGCCTGCCAGTGCAATGGAATCGGCATCGTAAGTTGTTCCTCGGTATCTATGCCGTAACG
>JAJTFE010000140.1 GCA_021298375.1 Blastopirellula sp.
TGCCCCATTTGAGCGGATGGATTCGGCCGCCATGCTCGAGCAGCATTCGCCAGAACCCGCCCAGTCGCATGCCGTTCCAGATACGGGGCGACCAGGGAGGATAAGAATTGGTCAGTTGGGACAAGTCGCCATCGCCTTTGGGGGTCGAGAGGAATGGTTTGGAGGGTGATTGGCTGCGGCCCGCAACTCCGTGCGTCGCCCGTCATGCCGGGCCGAGTCAAACCAGCCCGAGACGCCGCGGTTTGTTCTAGGCAACGCGTGCTGTAATCATACCCTTTGGGGTCCGCAAGTTGAACAAGCCGAAGATTTCGTCCGGGCTCAGGCCGAGTGGTGGTGGGACTTGATTGTCCGAGAGGATTTCGCGGAATAATTGCCGCTTTGCTTCGAGGATTTCGTGGATCTTCTCTTCGATGGTTTCCGTCATGATCATCCGGGAGACGGTCACCGCTCCGCTTACGCCAATGCGATGGGCGCGGTTGATGGCCTGGTCTTCGATCGCCGGATTCCACCAGCGATCAAACAGGAAGACATACCGGCAAAACTGAAGATTCAAGCCGACGCTTCCCGCCCCGTAGCTCATCAGCAACACGTGGCGGTTGGGATTCTGCTTGAATTCACTCAGGATCCCGTCCCGCTGGTTGCTCGGAATCCGTCCGTGAAACTGCAACGGATTGAATTGGGGAATGCGTTCGGCGATCTGGTCGAGCGCGCCGACCCATTGGCTGAAGACGATCGCCTTCTGCCCGCTGGCAGCGACCTCTTCCATGTCGGCCGCGAGGCGGTCGAGTTTACTGCTGGCGCCGGTGGCTGGATCGAAATTGCAGACCTGCTTGAGGCGGAGCACCAGCTCGAAGACGTGCTTGATGGTGACCTCCTCTCCGAGCGCGTTCAGTTTGAGGACGCCCGAGTCTTCCGCCGACTTATAGGAATCGTATTGTTCAGGAGTCAAATCGAGTGCGTCGTCGCGAATCAGTTTGGGTGGCATGTCGGTCATGACCACATCTTTGGTGCGGCGAAGAATGTGGTCGGACACGCCCTCGCGAATCTGCCGCACGGACATCCCCTTGGCGACCAGCCCGGGCGAGACGAACTCGAAGATCCCGACCAAGTCATCGATGCTGTTTTCAACGGGGGTTCCGGTCAGTGCCCAGCTCCGCCGGCGGTTGATCTGGCGGACGACTTTGCTGGTGGCGTTGTCGGCATTCTTGACTCGCTGGGCCTCATCCAGAATGACGAGGTCGTATTCCTGCTCGAGCAGATACTCCTGGTCCCGGGTCAGAAGTTCGTAGTTGGCAATTTTGACTGGTGACTGATCGGCGGCCCAGAGCCACTGCCGCGCGGACTGGCTTCCCTTGATTGGGGCGACGGGAATCTCGGGAGCCCAGGTTTTGAATTCGCGCAGCCAGTTCGTCACGAGCGGCTTGGGGCAGATCAACAGCACGCGACGGGCTTGCTGCGAGCGGAGCAGCATGCGCACGGTGGAAATCGCCTGCATGGTTTTGCCGAGTCCCATTTCATCGGCGAGCACCGCAGCGTTGCGGGGAAACAGGAAAGCCAAACCCGAGAATTGATAGGGGAAGGGCTCGAATGGAAACTCCATGGTGTTTCCGGCAAGCAGATACTCCAGCGGCGGCTGGAGCAGATAGAACAGGCGCTCGCTGAGTTTAACCACATCACCGGGCGGTTTGATTCGGGTGTGTTGTTTGGGGCGTGACGGGGTGGATTGGTTTGCGGCGTCCCCGTCGACCGGGTTCTGAGTTGGGGCAGGGGCCAGCTCCCTGGGGGGCCGCCGCGAGGTGGCTGGCTTTCGCGCGAGCAGTTCCGGCTTGGCCTCGAAGAAGTAGCTGCAGACCTTGGGCCGGCGGTACTTCAGCCCGGCAGAGACGACTGCAGGCCGGGCGTCGGCAAAGTCGTAAAGCGATTGAATTTGCACCCTGCCGGAAGCGCCGGTTTGGTTCGGAGGTGGCAATGGCGTATCTTGCATCTGGTCGAGTCCGCTCATCTGGCGACCGCGTGGGCTTCTTCCATGGCCGACCGGATTCGCTCGAACGGCTCATCCAGCGGAAGTTGGCTGGCGAAGTCGGCAGCGGCTGTGGCTCGCGGGAGATGAGCAACAACGGGAGTTCAGTTTGGGCGTGGAAGTCCAGCAGTTCCGGCCGATCGACCAGAATCAATTGCGGCGGCTGCTTGGTCTGCTCCAGCAGGGCGGCTGCGATTTGCTCGCAGAAGAGGAAAGATTTGAGGGTTGTGCCGAACAAAACTTCCTGGGTTCGCGTAGGAGTCAGCGGCGCCGTGCAGTGAAACTCGACGGGTCGTCCCCACTGATTGAGAATCAGCATTCCGCCGCAAGAGCCCACCTCTGGTATCTCGAGCACGGTGAGAAAGGCGAGACGATTGAGGGAGCTGGAAGATCCCGATTCCATTCGAGGTGTTTCCCGGTGCGACAAGCAAGGCTGAGATGAGTGCAGATTGCCGTCGACTGGGCTGCCGAAAACAGCGGGGTTTGCGGGGTAGTCAAAGCTTGCGGATTTTCAAGCCTGTTTCGGGCTGATTCCGCAAACACGGCACTCTCAATACCTGCCATCGGCGAGCGGTAAAAGTTGACTTTAAAGGAAGCCAGATTCAAGCGACTCTGCGGCTTGAGAAAACAGAGGAATTATGCGGTTCGCAACGGTCGCGGCGCGCGAAAGTTTTTCGTGTGCACCAGTCGCGAGCGATTCCCTTAAAGATTGTCCGAGCTCCTTCCGGGGAGTTGCTCGACACTCGCGGATCGCGTGTCTATACTGAAACGAAGTCGCACGGAACACTCCCCGATGGCTCGGCTATTGCGGCCTTTTGGGCGCGGCCTTTTGGGGAGGAAATCGCTGGCGACTTTTCGCGGCTGAATGAATTGGCCGACGCCCCTTTTACGCCGAGCTGGTGGCTGAGCTGCCAAGCCGGATTTTGATTCGCCGGGTGGTTTGCAGGACGTCAACTTGCGGACTTTGGGTCTGCACGCGGACGCGTTGCAGTCTTCGAGACAAGCAGTCTTCGAGACAAGCAGTCTTCGAGACAAGCGCGGTTTTGAAACTTGCGGTCGGCCGAATCCCCGCCCTCTTCCGGAGTGACTCGTTCATGGCTCAAAAGCCCCAAGAGATCCCCACTGTCTTTCGCATTGACGTCAGCCCCACCGCTTCCGAGGCCAATCTGGTCAACCAGAACAAAAAGGCCGATTCGGAAATGACAGCCTTGCTCAAGCAACTCGTTGCGGGTCAAAACCGGCAGAATGAAATGCTCGAGGAGCTGATCGACCAGATGGGTGCGGCCCAGCGACAACGAGCTGCCGAACTGGGGCAGTGGCGCGAAGCCAATCCGGCTCTGGCACGGCGTTGCCGGGCAGCGGCCGAGGCCTTGAGCCAAGTCCAAACCGAGTTTCTCGAGAACATCACGATCGACATCAAGGAAAATTACGAGAACATGCTCGACGGCGATTTCGCCTTGAATGAGTTCGTCGACCGCTACGGACCTCGTCTCGCCCACCTCAACGGAGTTTTGCAGGTCCTTTCGCAGTTGAGCAGTGTGGCGCCGGCCAATAACCAGTAGCCGCAGTAAGGCTCGGTTGGGCAGTAAGGCTCGGTTGGGCAGTAAGCTTGGCTGGAGCAGGCGCAGACTCGCTCCGTGGGCAAGCGGACTGGACGGAACGAGTGTCCCATCCGAACGGTTCGGCGAAGTTCAGCCGCTTTGAGATTCGGAACCCTTTCAATCAGTGATGCGGCCCGGCAACCCAGCCGGGCCGTTTGCTTGCGCGAGTCGAATGATGCAGGGTGAACTGGTAACCACGCAGACTGGCGACAACGTTCGCTTGAACGGCTTTTTTCTGGAACGCCGCCAAACGCCGCTCACTGCCGTTGATGGGGCTGTGGTGATGCACGGCCTGGCGGGTAATTTTTATGGCTCCGCATTGCTCCTGAATCTCGCCCGCCAACTGGCTGATTCAGGGATTAGCGCCGTGGTTGGCAATTCCCGCGGACATGATCTCCTGAATTTGACGATTCGCAGCGGCCGCAGTCAGACCAACGGCGCCTCAGTCGAGGATGTCGCCGAGGGACCGGCCGACCTGCTGGGCTGGGTCGATTTTCTCCATCGCCGGCAATGCGAACGCGTTTTGCTGGTGGGGCACAGCTTGGGTGCGATCAAGTCGCTGCTCACCGTCGCGGGTTCGCTCCCCGAGCATGTCGTTGGCGTCGCGGCGCTTTCGCCCACGCGTTTGAATCACGATCAATTCGCCCAGTCTCGATCGGGTCCCCTGTTTTTGCAGACGCTGGCCGATGCTCGGCTACTGTGTGAACAGGGGAAGTCACAGGAGTTGCTGCGGATTCAGTTTCCCTTTCCAACCTTGATGGCGGCCCAAGCCTATCTCGATAAATATGGGCCAGGAAATCGATTCGACTGGCTGGGTTGGATCGACCAGATTCGCCTCCCGACGCTGGTCCTTTTTGGAGAGCTGGAGCTCGAGGAGAATCCTGCCTTTGAGGGATTGAGAGCTGAATTGGTGCAGAAGCTGGCCGGTCATCCATCGATCGAATGGCAGGAAGTTCCGCGGGCGGACCATTTCTATTCCGCGACCGTGCTCGTCGCCGCCGAGCGCCTGCTCGACTGGGTGCACCGGACGTTTTAAAAGCCGGCAAGCGGAAGAAGCATCGCGGGGAATCCGGCGAGTTGGGCCATCCAGACCCGCGATCGCCAGTCGGCTGATTCCCAACCGATACGCGAGAGTCTAAGTTCGCCGCGAGAGTCTAAGTTCGCGGGTCGGGAGCCGCCGGCGTTTTGGCTGAGGGCGAAAAACGAAAAAAGTCACGTCATGCCGCTCCATCGCCATGACGTGACTTCTATCCTGTCACGAGACTTTCCGTGTCCCGTCCTCCCGGTTAGGGTAGTCCTTAAGGATATCGGCGAGAGAAATCAAAAACCGGCATCGAAACCCGATTCATTCGGGTGAAATTCCGGCGAAAGTCAAATCGAAACGGCGGAATAATCGGACGAATGGTCAATTGCTCCCGCTCCAGCCGTTCTCTTCCTCAGAGTTTCGCTGGTCGCCGCGTTTGCTAGCGACCCCGGGGGAAAGCCAGACCGATTGCCGGGTCTATCCGGCCGTGCAAGAATCAGCGGCCGTGCAAGAATCAGCGGCCGTGCAAGAATCAGCGACGAAGACGGACAAACGGAACAAGCGTCGAAGTAGCAGGAGTTGGAGGCAGGAATGCTGGAGGGAGGTGATTTCAGTTCATTCGGTCCCTCGTTTCTGGCTGACCAAACGCGCGGCGAGTTGCAATGGCGGGACTTGCCGCGGGACCGGGATGAGGCCCGCCGCTGCGTGAGGCAAAGTTGCCCGGAATCACCCGGCGTTTACGGCTGGTTGAATGCCGAGCGACAACTCATCTATGTGGGCAAAGCCAAGGCGTTGCGGCATCGCATTCTGGGTTACCTCGCGCGGACGACGGCCGATCCCAAAATGGCTCGAATCCGCGCCGCCTCGACTGCACTCGTCTGGGAACCGATTGCCGACGAGCTGCTGGCTCTGCTGCGGGAGCAGGAGCTGATTCATCGCTGGCGACCGGAATTCAATTCTCAGGGCCAGCCTACGCGGCGGCAGCCCGCCTTTCTCTGCATCAGCGACTCGGCCGCGCCCCATGTTTTTCTGGCCAAGCGGCTGGCCAGCAGCGGTTATCAACAGGCTTTTGGTCCGATCGCGGGAACCCAGCGATTGGCGGACTCCGTTCAAGCCCTCAATTACGTGTTTGGCTTGCGGGATTGTGCCGACAAGACCAAGTTTGAATTTGGCGACCAATTGCGGCTCTTTGACGAGGAGAGTCGAGCAGGTTGCCTGCGCTTTGAACTTGGCAGTTGTCCCGGCCCCTGTGCCGCGCTCTGCACCCGTCCGATTTACCTCGAGCGCGTCGCCCGGGCAGGCCAGTTTTTAATGGAGGGGAATCAGGCGTTTCTGCAACAGCTCGAAGCGAGAATGGTCCGGGCTGCGGAGCATCGGCATTACGAACGGGCCGCGATGCTGCGCGACCAGCTGGAGAGCCTGAAGCGACTGGAGCGACAGCTGCAGAGATTGCGGGTGGCAGAACGAACGATCAATGGAATTTTGCCCGTCACGGTCAATCGCGGGCGGCAAGTCTGGTTGGCTTTTCGCGGGGCGAGGCTGATCAGCAGCGTGGTCCAGCCGCGCAGTCGCCAGCAGGCGGTCCGGGCGCTGGCCGAGCTAAGCCGGGTCGAGCGGGAGTCGGTTCCCCCGGCGCGGGAGATTCTGGAAATCAACCTGCAGTTGATCATCGCGGCCTGGTTTCGCAAGCATCCCGGCCGTTTGGCTGACCTCCGCGATTTCCCCACGATTCAGGCCGAGTGCGCGGAACTCCAGCAGCGGTATGCCTCGCGCGCGGCGGTCGAGCCGAATTCCAAGCCGGCTTTTTCCTGAGCTGTCTTCGGTTTGGCAAAGCGGGTCGGATCGAGTTGGTGCCTACCGTTCCGCTTGGAAGCCCACCGCCTTTCGGACAAACTTAAGCCAGCGGATTGCTGGCCGCGGAACCCTCCCGCCGCGATTACTGCTCGGCGATCCTCCACCGGCGCGGCGGGAAGGTTGACGACCGCTGCCGGGCCGCTCGACGGCGGGGGAAGCGAATCCACGAGACCCGTCAGCTTGAATTAGTAAATTAATAAATTAGCGAATCAGTGAGTCTGTTTCATGCCGTCAACCAATCCGCTCGACTACCTGCCCCTGTGGGCCCTGCTTGGTTTGTTCACGTTGGCGGTGCTGCTTTTCCTTGAGGCCGGGTTTCGACTCGGCAAACGCCGCTGGAAAGCGACCGAAGGTGAGTCAGCCGGCCCGCTGGGGACGATCGTTGGCTCGACTCTTGGCTTGCTCGCTTTCATGCTGGCTTTCAGCTTCAGCTTAACGGCCTCCCGATTCGAAGCGCGGCGGCAGATGGTCGTCGAAGAAGCCAATTCGATTGGCACTACCTACCTGAGGGCTGGACTGCTGCCCGCGGCAACCGCGAGCGAGGTGCGCGAGCTGTTAAAAGAGTATGTCGATTCGCGGCTGGAAGTAACCCAGACCGGCGACGTCGATTTAGCTTTGAAACGCGCCAACGAGTTGCATTTGAAACTGTGGCGGGCGGCTGAGTCCGTCGGGAAGTCACAGAGCGACTCGATCGTGGTCGGCCTCTTTATTGAATCGCTGAATGAAACAATTGATATCCATGCGAAGCGAGTGCTGGTGGGCCTGCAAAGCCGCATGCCCATGGTACTCTGGCTGGCCCTGTTTTGCCTCACGGCATTCTCCATGCTGGGTGTTGGCTATCACGAGGCGATTGCCAAGTCGACTCGGTCCCCCGCCACCTTGCTGTTCGTGCTCGGTTTTCTGACGGTTCTGGCCCTGGTCCTCGACCTTGATCGGCCGATCGGGGGTTATCTCCGAGTAAATCAGGAGGCGATGGTCAACCTGAAATCCATGATTGAGGAACTGCCCGGCACGGGGCAACTCGGGGAACGTGGCGAGGATTCCTGACATTGCGTCCCGGGCGATCCGATTTGATCCCGTGGCCGCGGAGGCTTGAATTACAATTTAAGTCATTCCTGAACGGCTTGCCGATCAGGAGCTCGGTACCTGCCGAGCCCAACGCAATTCGGGGAATGACAACGTGAAAAGGCGAATGAAAACCGGGGTCGGGGGAACGCTCAACCCAAGACTTCCTGGCCAGTCAAACCTCACTCGCAAAGAGCTGGCTGCTTGCGGAAAATCACTCCGGGACAAATGCTCTCGGCAAAGTCATTCCCAGTGGCGTCGCCCCAAACATCGCCGAGACCCGCTGGCCTTCATTCTGGAGTCCAATCGCGGCCGACTGCCCCAGCTGATTCCGCTCAGGCATGGCCGAATGTTGCAGTCGCCATTTGCCTTCTACCGCGCCACTGCCCTGAACATGGCGGCCGACCTGGCCAGCACGCCGACGAGCGGACTGAGAGTGCAGGCCTGCGGCGACTGTCATCTGATGAATTTCGGCGCTTTTGCCACTCCCGAGCGGCGCATCATTTTCGACATTAACGACCTCGATGAGACGCTTCCAGCTCCCTGGGAATGGGATGTCAAGCGCCTGGCTGCGAGTTTTGTCTTAGCCTGTCGCGACAATGGTTTCAGCCGTGCGACGGCACGCGATTCCGTCCTCAGTTGCGTCCGGTCGTACCGCAAGCGAATGGCGGAGTACAGCCAATTGAACGTCCTGGAGGTTTGGTATCAAAGCGTCGATGCGGAGGAATTGCTGCCACCGATTCGGGACAAAGCAGCGCGCGAGCGGTCGCAAAAGCGACTTGCCAAAGCGCGGAAACAGAATGTCCAGGAAAATGAGTTCCCCGAATTGACGACCAGCCAGGGGCAGCAAGCGTCGCTTCGTGAGAATCTGCCCTTCGTCTTCCATCCCCGTGAGAACCCGTTTAAGGAGCAGCTGCGCATCTTCAACCGCGCCTTTGTCCAGTATCGCGAGACCCTCGCGGAAGACCGGCGCCTGCTCTTGGACCGATTCAGGTTTGTGGACTTTGCGCTGAACGTGGTTGGAGCGGGAAGCGGCGGCACTCTCTGCGGCATTATTCTGCTGATGGCTGGTGACGAGGATCCCTTGTTTCTGCAGGTGAAACAGGCACGTCCATCGGTGCTGGAGGCGTTCGCCGGAAAGTCAGCGCACCGCAACAACGGTCAACGAATTGTCCATGGCTGCCGCATGCTGCAATCGGCGAGCGACCCGTTTCTGGGTTGGACCGAAGGGCAGAGAGGGCGACAGTTCTACGTCCGTCAGCTCAAGGACATGAAGATCAAGCCGCAGGTCGAAATCTGTACGCCCCACGCCATGCTGCAGTATGCCGAGCGATGTGGTTGGACTCTGGCCCACGCCCATGCCCGCTCGGGGGAACCGGCCAAAATCTCGGGCTATCTGGGAAAGAGCGACAAATTCGACGAGGCGATCGCCGATTTTTCCAGCCAATATGCCGACCAGTGCGAGCGCGACTACGAGTTGGTTTCGAAGGCTGCAAAGCGGGGGAAGCTGGAAGTCCTCCTGGAAGACAAATAGGCGGCACGCGGCCCGGAGAACGCACCTTTGCCAAACGAACCTTTCCCGGGTGAGGCTGCAAAAATGAACCATTTCGGTCCTTTCGAGATTTAATTTCTC
>JAJTFE010000141.1 GCA_021298375.1 Blastopirellula sp.
CTTCTTCTGCAACAGCTTCCAAGCGATCTTAAGCTTGGGAAACGTGAGCTTGGGATCGAGCACCAGTTCAGCGGGGTCGTAGCCCGGCTTGCGATGAATATCAACGGTCGGAGCAAAGTCCGGGCGGCGGGCTTCGTCCAGCCAATAATAGTAAGTGAACCAGGCGTCGGGCTCGGCCAGGGCAATCAGTTCGCCCGAGCGCGGGTGGTTGAGATGAATTTCGGCTGCTTGGGACTGATCATAAACCCGAGCGACCCCCGGCGTGCGTGCGATTAGCTCGCGCACGTTGTTCAGCTTGGAGAAATCGTTAACGTAAATGTGTGCCAGCTGGTGGTCGGCGACCGCAAAGGCCGCACTGGCCCCGGCGTCGAGCAGTTCACGTCCGAGTTCGACGCGCACGCGGAGCAGCCCCGCTTCTCGGAGGACGCGATTGAGGTGCACCGGCCGCGAGACGCTCGTGATGCCGTACTCGCTGAGCAGAACCACCTGTGTGCCCCGGGCCTCGTAGAAGCCGATCAGGTCGCCCACGACCGCATCGATCGCCCGCAACTCACCGCCGACCTTGGCGAGATCAGGCCCGTGTCGCTGCAGCCCGTAATCCAGGTGCGGCAGATAAACCAACGTCAGCGTCGGCGCGAACTTCGCGGCGACTCGCTTGGCCGACTCGGCAATCCACTCCGAAGACTTAATCCCTGCGCCAGGTCCCCAGAACTGAAACAAGGGAAAGGTGCCGAGCTCGCGCTGCAGCTCCTCGCGAAGTTCGGGGGGAGCCGAATAGAGATCGGGCAGCTTGCGGCCATCGCTGGGATACATCGGCCGGGGCGTCAGGCTGACATCGACCGTCGAGTACATATTGTACCACCAGAAGAGGTTGGCACAGGTGAACGTCGGATCGAGCCGTTTCGCTTCGTCCCAAAGTTTATCGCCCGCGACCAGCTGGTTTGCTTGCCGCCAGAAGCGAACTTCGCATTCATCGCGAAAGTACCAGCCATTGCCGACGATTCCGTGCTGGCTCGGCCAGCGACCAGTGAGGTAAGTCGCCTGCACCGAACAAGTGACGGCCGGCAGCACCGGCGCAATCGTCGCCAGTTTTCCGCGGCGACAAAATTCGGCGATCCGCGGCATCTCCGGGCCAATCAGCCCCGGCGTGAGTCCGACAACATTGAGAACAGCAGTTGGTTGCATTCCGCCATTATTGATTCCTTGACGCCAAAAGGGGACGGGGGTCATTTCAAGAGCGCATTGGCTTTCGAGGGCCGACCGCGCGGGCGGAGCGTGTACTCCAGTCCGGCGGCTTGCGCTATTTGCTGGACCCAAGCATCGTGTCCGAACGGCCGGCCGCGATCAACACAAGTCCGAATTGCGGACAATTCCTTTTGGCTTAGTACTCGATTAACCCGCTGCACCCAATTAGCAGCTCTGGGAAATGGCCAAGCTGAAAGTAACTTGCAATCTGGCCCCGACTGGTGCAGCCATTCCCACAACGAGCCATACTTCCAGGCTTCCGACCGGGATACCAATCCGGCTCGCAGAGGATTTCGCTCAACGTACCGGCAGACCACCTGAAAGTGCTCGTCATCCTGGACGGGAAAACTCTTGAAGCGGGACTGATACAAGTGACCTTCACCCGAAGTCTGATAATGCGCATGATGCCGCTGAGTGTGAGTGGCGGAGACCCATCGCAATAGCCGCCCCATCCCGCCGTCCTCGGCGGGCCGCAGGACGAAATGCCAATGATTGGGCATCAAGACATACGAGTAAAGCTCAACGGGATACCTCTCCAAACCCTCTTGGAGCACGCGGAGGAAAGCTTCGTAGTCCTCGTCTTTATGAAAGATAGCCTGCCGTCGATTACCACGATTCAGGGCATGGTAAATCAATCCTGCTTCGTCAACTCTCTTTTGCCGGGGCATAGAAGCAACTCCCCTCCAGATTTAATCAGAACTCTCACAGACGCCTTCAGTAATACCCAGCCAGACAACTCAGTCCTTGGAAATGACCCCCGTCCCCTTTTGTTCAAGGCGATTGCGGCGGCAGGTAACGACAACGCGAATGGCGGAATAGGGTTGCTGGCCCTCGAGCTGTTCGAAAATTGGCTTCAGCCGTTCGTCGCCAAGTTGCTCGATTGCCTGCTCAATCACTGCCGCAGTCTCAGCACTTACCCAAGGGCTGGAGTCAGTCACTCGGCTCTCAGTCAAATAGGAACTCAGGTAGCCTTCCACGGTCGAGACGGCGCGATTCAGGAGCCGGGCCACCTCCGCGCACGATTTTCCTTGCTCAAAATGGGGCCAAGCGAGCCGCGCGGAGTCGTTGATCTGAGGGCGAGGATTGGCTGGCGCCGACAAAGCGGCGGACTGGCAGTTTCGCTCCAACTGTCGTTCTCGACAAAACTTGTCGACCACTTCCAGCACCACAGCCCCGTAGTCCGCCACCTTCTGAGCTCCGACCCCGTAAACGAGCCGCAAGTTGGTTTCATCGGCTGGCCGGCGCTGAGCCAAGTCGATCAGCGTCCGGTCGCCGAAGATAGCAAAAGCCGGGGCGGCCGCTGCATCGGCAGTCTTTCTTCGCCACTGGGAGAGGATTTGAAACAGCTCTAAATCGACCCCCTGCAGCAATTCCGCCGGCGATACCTTGGCGCGCGTCCCCGCCCCTTCGCCCAACGCGCTGGCGCGGCGAATTCCCAGCTGGACGGTCCCCTGCCCTTTGAGAATCGCTCGGCCCAAGGGCGTCACTTGCAAGACGAAGTATTCTCCCATTCGCTCCAGCAGTCGCTGCGAAACGAGCTGCTCAATCCAGTCCCGAATCTGGGTCCGCGAGAACTCTTTCAGCAGCCCGTAGGTGCTGAGGCGATCATGCCCCAGCTGAATCAACCGCGCTTCGCTGCTGCCCATCAAGACCTTGGCCACATGCTCCGCTCCGAAACGCTCGCCGACGCGAATCACACATGAGAGAATCTTCTGCGCGGTTGTCAGCGCGTCGTCGAGCATCGGCACGCTGCCCAGGCAAACATCGCAGGCACCGCAGTTCGCCGCGACCGAACCGGGCAAGTCCTGACCGAAGTGCCCAACCAGTTGCCGGTGCCGACAGACCATGCCGCTGCAATAAGATTGAATCCGGTCCAGCCCCTGCTCGGCCTGAGCGCGGACTTCGCTCGAGCTCTGCTCGAGAATTTTTCGCCAGACAATGGCGTCTTGAGCCGAATGCAACAGCCAGCATTCGGCGGGCAGGCCATCGCGACCAGCCCGTCCGCTTTCCTGCTGATAATTTTCCAGCGATCGCGGCAGCTCAGCGTGGATCACATACCGCACGTTCGGCTTGTCAATTCCCATTCCAAAGGCGACCGTGGCAACCAGCGCCTCGATCCGGTCGTGCAACAAAGCCTCTTGGGCCGCGGCCCGATCGAGATCGCTCATCCCTGCGTGATACGGCAAGGTGCGATATCCCAGGCCGTTCAGGTGATTGCTGAGCTGTTCGACTTTCTTTCGCGAAATGGCGGTTGCGATGCCGATCCATGATCCGGCAGAGCTCCGTCCAGCCTCCTTCGCGGGGCAGAACGTGATACTGCAGATTGGGGCGAAAGAAACTGCCGACCAGCAACTGCGGCTCATGCAGACCAAGCTGCTGGCAAATATCCTGCCTGACTTCAAGAGTTGCCGTTGCCGTAAACGCATGCCAGGCAGCTTGAGGAAAAGCGTCGCGGAGTTGCTTCAGCCCGCGGTACTCGGGCCGAAAGTCATGGCCCCAGGCACTGATGCAGTGCGCTTCATCGACGATCAGACTGCGCGGGGGATTGGAGCGCAGAAACTCCCGCCCCAGCTCGCCGAGCACCCGCTCCGGTGCGACATAGAGCAGCTTGAGCGTTCCAGCTCGCAAATCGCGCAGCGCCGCGCTTCGCTCCGGCCCCGAAGTGGCGCTGTTCAGCGCGGCGGCAGGAATCCCCAGTCGCCTGAGCCGGTCGACCTGGTCTTTCATCAGCGACAGCAGCGGCGAGATGACCAGCGTCCAGCCCGAACTGACGACCGCTGGCAATTGGTAACAGAGCGACTTGCCGCCACCGGTCGGTAGCACGACCAGCGAATCGCGCCCATCCAGATCGGCGGCCACCGCTTCAGCTTGCAGCGGGAGAAAATCCGCAAAGCCCCAATATTTGCGGAGGGCAGCGGAAAGCCTCGGGTCTGCTGAAGACTTTTGGTCTTCCGAAGGTTGCTCCGTGTTGAGCTTTTCAATCGTCATGGATTCAGCGAGCAAGACAGATTCATCAGTCAGTACATTAACAGACATCACAGGGACTCCTCGAAGGCATCTCGGGAAAAATTTCTTGCCGCCGAGCATTGCTCCACGACAACCGTTTTGAGCCAGCCACTACTGGCTCAAGCTGGCAAGTCCCTGTTCTCCCTTGCTGCGATTTCGAAGCTGAATTGGCTCAGCTCCGTCCTGCGTCCCCGCATTTCAAAACCGATCTGCAGCAACCAACAGCCCCTTATTTTACATGTAATGGTCAAATGTCAACTACCCGGGCAAATCGCTAGGCTCTGGGGCTCAGCCCCACCGTAAGTGGCCGGGGCAGTAAGATAAAACGGAAAACCTTTCCGGAGACCAATCGCATGACTCGATCTCTTTGCTTCAGCTTACTGCTTTTCGTCTCAAACCTTTTGTCAGCTCAAACAACGTTTCCGCAGCAAGCCGATACGACCAAACCGGTTCAAGTATTCATCCTGCTCGGCCAATCAAACATGGTCGGCTTGGGAAAAATCACGGGCGATGAAAGCTCCCTGGAGCATGTAGTCAAAGTCAAGAAGAAATCCCCGTACCTGCTCAACGAGGCCGGCGAGTGGTCCGAGCGCGACGATGTCCGCTATGTCCGCGTGATGGACGGCCGAGGCGGGGGGATGCAGCAATTCAATAACGAGCCACTGACCGTCAAAACCTGCAAGACGATCGGCCCCGAGTTCGGGATTGCACAGCCGCTCGGCAACGCGGTCGACGCCCCTGTGATGTTGCTCAAAAGCTGCATTGGCAACCGCAGCCTCGGCTGGGACCTGCTTCCGCCAGGCAGTGAGCGGTACGAGTTCACAACCAAGGACAAGCAGGGAAATGAGAAACGGTTGGTCTACGCCGGCTACAAAGATCGCCCCGAGTCTTGGGAACTCGACCCAGCCAAGGGAACGGCAACGGAGCCAGGACCGTGGCTGGATAAAGAGGGCAAGCCGATCGACTGGTACGCGGGCAAGCAATACGACTCGGATATCGCCAAGGCCAAACAAGTGCTGGCCGAATTGGCCAAATACTATCCGGGGGCGAAGGGCTATGAGGTCGCCGGCTTCTTTTTCTGGCAAGGAGAAAAGGACTGTGGCAACCCGGGACACGCCAGCCGCTACGAGCAGAATTTAGTCCACTTTATCAAACAGCTGCGGACCGAGTTCAATGCACCCAATGCGAAGTTTGTGCTGGCGACGCTCGGCGAGGCGACCAAGGGCGGCGGCGGCAACGGCGGCTTGGTGCTCGATGCCCAGCTCGCGGTCGACGGCAACAGCGGCAAGTATCCGGAGTTCAAGGGCAACGTTGCGACGGTCTACACCAACCCAATGGCCCAAGGCGGCAGCGGCAACGGCCATTACGGAGGCAAGGCCGAAGTCTACATGGATGTCGGAGAAGCAATGGGCCAGGCGATGGTCGAACTGCTAAAGAACTAGCTCGGCCTGAATCACGAATTGACCCGGGGCTGGCGCGGAAGACCCAGCCGAGCAAGAGAATTGCCAGTGGCTGTCTTCGGTTTTTCGTTTAGCCCGTAGCCGGAGCCCAAAGCCGCCGGGCTTTGGCGCAGGCGAGGCGAAGCGAAAGTAGACGATGCGTCTGCCAACTGCCGAACCGGGGGCTGGCGCGAAGACCCGGCTGACGAAGAACGGGAAGGCGGGCGGTTGGGGGCAAGCCGTCAATCAGGGTTCCGAACCCCCGTCCCCGTTTTTCACTTGCCAAGCGGGTAGCAAAATGCTACCACTGAGGTGAGGAGACTTCTTATGGGCCAGCCAGTCAAACTTTCCGATGAACTCGTCGACGATGCGCGGGCTGTCGTGGCGTTTTCACAGCGAAGCATCGCGGGCCAAATCGAATTCTGGGCAACGCTGGGAAAGTCGATTGAACCCCTGCTGCGAGGCGATCGCGCTCTGGCTCTGCAGATGGCTGGTGGAGACCGGCCACTATCTCAGCTAATGTCTGAAGTGGAAACCGCCAAGGGACGAAAGCAGCTCGAAGCCACACTGAACAAGCGCCCCTATCCACACTACAAGTCGGTGCCCGACCAGCCCGAACTCGTTTGTCGAATTGAAGAAGATGGGAGCGAGACGATTGGTCGATTCATTGGGCGCGATTTCCAGGTTCTCGAGGATTGACCTTGAATCCGCTTTTTCGGTTTCTCAACCAACGTCCTATCGTGGTTGCCTTGGCTGGGCCGGATGGGGCAGGAAAGTCTACTTTCTACGAAAGCTTCCTCTCAGCCTCAGGCTTACGATTCATCAAAGCGGACGAATTGGCTTTGTCGCTGGGCATCCCGGCCTACGACGCTGCTGAATTGTCAGGAGCGCTCCGTAAAGTTCTCATTGCTCAGCGAGAGAGCTTTATCTTCGAAACCGTGCTTTCCGATCCGATTGGTGAGAAAGTAGAACAGCTCGCCTCTTACTCAGAATTGGGTTATACCGTAGCTCTGGTCTTTATTCGCTTGGACAACTCTGATGAATCAATCCGGCGCGTGTCAATGCGAGTCAGCCAAGGCGGTCACGATATCCCCGACGATAAGCTACGAAAAAGATTCAGGCGGACACAAGCAAACCTGAGGCGTGCGATCCGGAGTCTCCCCCATGTTCTGGTTTACGATAATCAAAATCTCTCAAATCCGTATCAGCTCGTCGAGGTTTACGAGCATGGGCAAGCAAAAGGGGACGGGGGTCTATTCCCGAATTGACCCCCGCCCCCTTTTTATTCTGATGAAGAGATCTTTCAACCTGACATTGGCGATGCTGCTGGTCGCCATATTGATAGCTAGATCGTGGCATGGGCAATCCGCCGTATCAGCGGGAGAGCCCGGGAACTTTGCGCGTGCGCAGGAGCCAGTCGATAAGCCGACAACGGAAAGCAGCGGTTCGCTTTCGCTCGAATCAGTCGAACGCCTGAAAGGTATTGCAACTGGACGTTCCCAGATCGAACCAACACGCGAGGATTTACCGCTTGTCATGCGGGCACTGCAGGACAAAGACCCGGATATCAGCAGCTGGGCTTGTCTGGCTGTCGAAAAGATGGCCTTGCGGGGGTTGTTTCAGCCGAACGAGCCGCTGGCGCTGTGGACAGAACTCCGCCCGAAATTAAGGAGCGCGCATGCTGAGACCAGCGACTGGTCTGTGCGGGCGGTGGGAGCGCTGGTATCCCGCTCCGAATTGCTCGCTGACCCGCTGGTGGAAGAGGCTCTCTTCGAGGAGACCCTTTGGCTGGTGCGAGCCGACGATGTCAACCAATGCTGCCGCGGGGCGATGCTGGCTACCGCGCTCGTGATGACGCTCCCCAAAGAGAGCAAAGACAACCTCGAGAAACTGGTTAGCGCGTTGCTTAAGGTTCGTGTTCCAATGCCTGCAAATAGCGAGGCTCAGGACGCGGAAGCGACGTGCAATCGCCTAGTAACGGAAGCGATCCGCGCGGCGGCGGGCAGAGTCGAAACTCAAGCCTTACTGGATGATGTGGCTCTTCGGTTGCTCGCTCAGGTTGCAACCATAAACCAAATTTCGACTTTGTCGGGAGACCACGTCCATAGCGAGCTTGCCGCTTTGGCTGGCAAAACTAGCAAGGAGGTTCGCGATCGGATCGTGCAGTCTATTCTGGCGGCTGCGGCAAACAGCGACTTGTTGTATTCGCGAACCTCGGGTCGATACACGCCCCCGAAGCATGCGGGGGCCGAGGCGCTCGCTGTCTTGGCATCGCTTTTGACTCGTGAAGAACTCGAGCAAGCGGAAGCAGCTATCCCTCCTCCCGCTGCTGTCACCGATTCAGAGGAATACGAGTCGATGTACGGAGCAGCCAAAGAGGCGCTGGCGGTGAGGCGAGCGCGGCTAGACAAGAAAAAGTAGTTTGGCCAAAGAAAAGGGGACGGGGGTCAATTCCCGAATTGACCCCCGTCCCCTGTTTGTCTGGCTATCGCTCTCTCAGCGCCGTTTGAAATCGAATTTCTCTTCGCGAGTTTCCCCGGTGTCACTTTTAATCAGAACATAAACTTCGAGGTGATTGGGAGCGACTAGCCGATAGGTGAGCCCCTCGAAACGGGCTTCGCGCTCCTTGAGCTCGACCAGTTTGAACTCAACGCACTCGTCTTTTTCCTCCCAGCCTTTCAAGTCGGGGCCAAAGTGTTTCAGCCTCAAGACGAGGCTGTCGCCCTGTTCGGCGAGTACAAAGTGCTCAGTGAATAACAATTTGCCATTGAGGTCAAAGCGAAATGCGCCCTGCATCTGACCGCTGCGTTCTTGCCCCCACCACTCCTCGCAATCACCACCCAACCCCTGACCCGCCCATGTCCCGCTCAACCAAGCAACTTGGTTTAGACGTCCCTTGGATGCTGGTTTGGAATCATCCAACTGCCAAGTATTCTCGCTCAGCTTTGACTGGGCAAAAATTGGATTAATGTAAAGAGACAGAACAACTGGAAGCCCTACCAGTAAGCCGACGATCACTTTCTGCATATCAAACTAGTCCTCTACTTGAACGCGAATAAAGCGGAGCTCGATCAATTTAAGAACCTCAGGACGCGTTAAGGCCGGAAGTTCGTAACGCAAGCCAGCAGCGACGCTCATTCCTTTCCTTCGAATCGACTTACGTCACTCCTTCTTCGACTATTGTAACCCACATTCGGCGCTCCTATCTGATGATGACTCGACGATTGTTTTACTCAGCAGCCGGCTTAGTGACCATGCTCGCTGGACTGGGGTCTCGCAAGTTCCGAGGTGCCCTTCCAACAGCGGTTGCCCCGTATGCCGGAGATACGCTGTGGGCATTGATGCTATTCCTGCTTGTGAGTGCGATGCTCGCCCGGAGCGCGATCGCGATCCGGGCAGCGATCTCGCTTGGCTTGGCTTTCGCGGTGGAGTTCAGCCAGCTTTATCATGCTCCCTGGATCGATTCGATCCGGCAAACCACGCTTGGCGGGCTGGTGCTTGGCTCCGGTTTTCTTGGGAGCGATCTCATCTGTTACTCGGTTGGCATCGCGGTCGGTGTGGGGCTAGAGTGGGTGTTCAGGCGATTCAGTCTCCCAAAATTGAAAGCTCCTTCCGGTAATTAGAATGGCACCGGCATATCCGTCTGATAAGCGGATCGCACTGAGTTCGATTCTCAGGGCTACCACTGGAAGAACCACTTTGCGACGCAAACCACGAGGAAGACATCCGGCTGGATGAGGACGCTTTCTTGAAAACAGCTGGCGCTTCCGCGCTTCGGGGTTCGAGTCTCTGGTCTTCCGCGTGGAATCAAAATGATGGTCCCGTGGCCCAGCGGCGAAGGCAACTTGCTTACATCCAGTCGATCGTCGGTTCGCGTCCGTCTGGGACTACTTGAAGAGGGGCAAGTGCATCTGCTTTGAGCGGAGCATGACTGCTAACGAGTTGTGCTTGAGTTCGCTGCTCATTCGCAATTCAAACGTTTACGGCCCATCGGCCAAGTCTGGAGTGGACGCCGCCCTGTCACGGCAGAGATCACCGGTTCAAGTCCGGTATGGGTCGCTGAAACATTTCGGTGCGGTACGCCAACGGCTGAGCGGCTTGTCTTAGAAACAAGCGATTGGAGGTTCGAATCCCTCCTGCACCACTGGGAATTTGTCTGTGAAGTATAGTGGATCAGTACGCGACTCTGCGAAGGTCGAGGACCAGGTTCGACTCCTGGCATGGACACTGAACGCTAATGGCTTGCGAGTGTGATGGATTCGCACGACAGTCTTCGAAACTGTTAGACAAGGTTCGATTCCTTGGCGAGCCACTTGTGAAAGGAACGGTAGCTGCAAGGAAGGCGAGACGGAGGGGAACCACTAATCGGCACTAAGGCAAGAAAAATAGAGTGAACCACTAATCAACACTGATGGCTTGAAACGAATGAAGAGACGCCGGCGCTGACATCTTCGCTCGTCGCTTATTTCTGCAAAGGCAGTAAGGCCTCCGCAAATGCCTTGCCCATCTGGGCAAAGATCTTCGCGCTGCCGAAATAGTGGTAACCGCCATTGGAGGCGCCTTTGAGAGCCTCTCTGTCTTTGGGCGACAGAACTTCCTCCAAGGCGAGGTCGAGTTTCTCTTGGTCCGCCTTGGTGATCCCCTCAAGCCACACATCGGTCGCGGCATAATGCTCTGGAGCGTCGGGGCCATATTGGTCGTTCGCATAGACCGCCAGGACGTTCGTCCCCTGCTTCAAATGTTTGACCTGCTCTGCTTCGAGAACGATGGAACGGTAAAACGGCTTGTCCTGCCACCAGATGTAGGTGTGGATCTTTTCTCCGTTCAGATAAACATGGAATCCTTGTCTGGCCAAAACTGCGAGGCGATATGAATCGAAGTTGAGGTCCTCAAGTTCAAACTTGGTGCGCATCAGCAGAAATTCGCCCGCTCCCCATTCTGCGGGAAATTGATTCAGCTTGATTCCGCTGTGATCCCAGACACCCTTTCCAACCGGGGCTTTGCCTGCCTGCCGCCCATTGGCGATCATCAAAGTCGGGTTTGTACCAATTCTCCAGTCCGGCTGGCATCGTGATGTCGCGGAATCTTCTGGCGTCGTAGTTTTCCAGCTTGTCCTTTTTTTCGGTCGCATCCATCGTCGCGAAACGCCAGATCCGTTCCTCTGGCAGAGGACTGCCCAGCGGCTTCCAGTAATTTTCCCATTTCCACTCGCTGTTAAACGTTCCATCTGCTTTCAGCGTGTGTGCCGTGCCGACGATGTTGTCATATTCGCCCTTCTTGGGTTCGGCGGAGGCGATGTCATGATCCCAGAACGGAGCGGTCGCAACAGCAATCACGTTGCCCTTGAATTCCGGCAAGTCGGCCGGAGCGGCCATCGCCTTGCGGAAGGCCTCGTTTTCACTCTCGCCTCCGACTCCCAGCACGCCGATCACGAATGGCATCTGCGGAGCGGACAAGTCTTTCCGCACATCGCGAATGAAGTGCGCTAGCAGACGCGAGTACTCGTCATAATTCCCACCAGGGTAAGTTGTTCCATCGACGAGGTCGTTGAATCCCTGAAACCAGACAAAGCCGGCCAATTCGTAGCCAGCCTTCTCGTCGTATTCCGGACAGACCCGCTTGGGATCTGCCAAGACTTTTTTCACATGCTCGACCATCATCCGGTAAAACACACCCGAGGCAGCATCCTTCTCATCCTGCCATTTTTTCCGGTCTTCGAGTTTGGGGATCCCATGGGCACCTTGGGGATGCCGATCCCATACGTCCTGAATCTGCTTCGGCAACTTGTATGGCCCGGCGCTGGGCGGCCGGAATTCGGTGTTGAGTGATCGACCGCCCCAAGCGCACTTGATAATCAGAATCGGCTCCTTCAGTTCTTTCTCCATATAGATCCCGAAGGTGAACTCGGGACCAATCTTGCCGCACATCTTGGTGGGCTGATCTCCGCGTGCGCCAAAGCCGGCAGTTAGTTTCCCCAGCCCCTCTCCATTGGCGCTACCGTCATAAGGGCCGGTCAAATAAGACATCCAAACGTTGTCACAGACCCGCGGCGTTCCATCCGGATTGCGCATCTCCTTGAGAATGGGTGCGGTCAGCGGGTCCTTGCCGATGTAGTCAAAAGTTCTGATCTCGGCATGCCCCTCCATGTTCGACTGGCCGGCGAGGATAAAGACTTTGAGCGGCTTGCCCTGCGCCGAGATGGTCGTCGGCAGGAAGCAGCAGATAACGGCAATCCATGTCAACCAAGTCGGAAGCAGTCTCTTTAATATGGTTGTCGGCATGGATCGTTCCTTTTCGGTTTAGGGCCTGAAGTCAGCCCAGCGGTAGTCAATGGTCGAGAGTCGTGTTTGTCTGATGATTGAGTCAAAGCCGGTCGTCAGCGTAACTCACTGGCGGGAATAAACCAGCCGGCAAGACAACCTGAGCGACTAGAGAAAAGGGGCAGCCTCGATTCGCCTTTCCACAGCTCTCCCTGAGTTTGGGGAGTAACTCGTCGGAATTAAAACTCGCAACCGAAGACATGAATCACAGGACCCCTTGGACAACGCGGCCGGAATTGCCGTAAGCCGAGAGCACTGACTTTCGGCTGTTGGTGTTCACTGATTAACAGGCTTGTTCCGAGCCAAAAATCTCAGCTCCGCAACTGGCGCATGGGTTTCGAACAGCCTGCTTGGCTACTTGTCGGTCAAGGCGTTCATGGCGACGCGGAAACTTACGAATCCGGCGAACGATGGATTCGTCGCGGTTCGGTTCGCGGATCGGCAGTAAGGTGCTCCACGCGAGATGCTGCCGCCGCGATAGACGCGATCGGCGCCTTTCGAAGGACCGGTCGGATCGATCGCGGGTTGACCCGAATATTCTTCGTACCAGTCGGCGCACCATTCCCACGCGTTTCCGTGCATGTCGTAGAGCCCCCACGCATTGGGCTTCTTCCGGCCGACCGGGTACCGCTGGAGGCCGACGCTGTTCTCCTCGTACCAGGCGTAATCTCCAAGTAGCCCGACGTCGTTGCCGAAAGCGAACTCATCGGAGCTCCCCGCTCGGCACGCATACTCCCACTCAGCCTCGCTCGGCAGGCGATACGTGCGGCCTGCGGCTCGTTCTTCGGTGAGTTCCGACAAGCGTTTGCAAAACTCAACCGCGTCGAACCATGAGACCTGATCGACCGGATGGTTCGCTCCACCGTCTTCGATGCTCGGGCCTTGGAACTGGCTTGGATTCCGCCCCATCACCTTTTCGAACTGGGACTGGGTGACCTCGAATGCCCCGAGGTAGCAGTCTCGCGTGAGAGTGACTTCATGCTGACGCTCATCAGCATCAGCCTCAGGGTTGCCGCGGGCTGAGCCCATCGCAAACTTGCCTCTCGGGATGAGCACAAGCTTCATCCCGATACTATTGGTGATCTCTTTATCAGCTTGAGCCGACACGGATTCCGTGCTGCTCAGGCAAGTCGCTAGAATCGCCGTGATTAACATCAAGCGCAGGAGCATTGCCTTCTTCTCCGGTAGTGGTCAGTAAACCTCCCACACCTCAATGGGCTCTTCTCTACTGGGGAGTCGCTGACAACCTAACCCGCTGTCAGGATAAAATCAAACAGCAGAACAGCCTGTGGGTGCGGACACGGCGCTCACCTGCAGGAAAAAAGAGTTCAGGTCTCATCCTGACAACCTTGCTCCCCCTCATTGGCAAGACTATTCCCTAAGGGATATCGGAGTCTTTGCGAGATTGCGGAAGCGTAGGCTGTGGCCTATTCCGCCATGGCCAGATGCACAGCCACAGCATACAACCTAGGAAAAAGATTGCCCCTGTCACGCCAGGTCCGGGCAGCGGATTACTTAGCAGCGGTGGAGGGATAAGGCTCGAGACTGGTCACGTTTTTTCCTCAACTTGTAACGTTTTTTCTCGAGTGCACCTGCCTTCCACTGATAAACTGAAGCTCCCGAAAGGAACCCGACCAGTAGCGCCGAGTTCTCGGACGTATTTGTCTTGAACATCTTGCAGCGCTGGAATGCAACGCAACCTTTCGCAGCCTTGGCCACCGGTGGCCGTCGACGTTCGGTCGCTAAACTACAATGCTTGCTGTTCGGTGACGGATTTGGTGATGGCCGTTGGGATTGGCTCGAGGCAAGCCCTCGCGGAATTGGCCTGAATATCGCCGAAAAGATCTCAATATTTGTCTTCCCCTTTCTTGTCAAAGCCAAGGATAACTCAGTGCGGATTTTGACTCTCAGCGAAGTTGGCTTCACCTGGCGCAAGCCTGCCTTGCTGGATAACATCAACCTGGCCATCGATAAAGGCGAACGCATTGGCTTACTCGGCCGCAATGGTACTGGCAAATCGACGTTAATGAAGATCCTG
>JAJTFE010000142.1 GCA_021298375.1 Blastopirellula sp.
ATGGCGCTGAGGAATGATCCAATCAGCGTCCCGATTTTGCCCGCTGGTTGGAGCGGTTCCAGCTCGTCGTTGAAGGCAAGGTTGGTCAGGAAGAGGGCCATGGTGAAGCCGATTCCCGCGAAGCAAGCGCCGCCGGCGAAGAGGTTCCAGTTGACGCCCTCCGGTAAGCGGCTGATCTTCAGCGCCACGGCGATACCGCAGAAGAGCAGGATGCCCAGCGGTTTGCCGAGGAACAGTCCCAGCGCCACGGCGATCGCGACCGGGTTAGTTAGTGCGCTGGTCTCCAGCTGCACCCCGGCATTAGAGAGCGCAAAAACCGGCATGATTACAAATGCCACCCAAGGGTGGAGGCTCAGTTCCAAGCGATGCAAGGGAGAGACGGACTCGCGGGCGGCAAACTCAAGCTGCTCAAGATTGACCGAAACCTTGTCATCTTCACCCTCGCCAGCCTGCAAGCGATCCCAGAGATCATGGAAAACTTCCATCAGCGTCCGCTGGCCGATCCAGGGCTTGGTCGGTGTCAACAAACCGAGCACGACGCCTGCCAGGGTAGGATGCAGCCCAGCGTGATGAAATGCCAGCCAGATCGCGACTCCGACCGCGAAATACGGAAACAGGGACCGAACGCCAATCCGATTCATCAGGTAGACCAGCGCGAACCCGGCAACCGACCAAGCGAGCCAAACCCAATTCAAGGAATCGGAAAAGAAGGTGGCGATGATCACCACGGCGATCAGGTCATCGACAATCGCCAGCGTCAGGAGAAAGACTTTCAGGCCAAACGGGACGCGGCGACCAAATAAGGTCAGAAAACCGATCACGAAAGCGATATCAGTCGCCATCGGAATCGCCCAGCCACTTTCACCCGCCTGACCACGCTGCAGCGCCAGGTAGATGAGCGCGGGCGTTACGGCTCCACCAATCGCTCCGACAATCGGCAGCAGGGCTTTGCGGAACTCCCTGAGTTCGCCGCCGACCACCTCGCGTTTCACCTCCAGCCCGACCACGAAAAAGAAGATCGTCATCAAGGCGTCGTTGATCAGCAGATGACCCAGCTCGCCCTCGAGGTGAAATTTTCCCCAATGGATCGCAATCGGGGTCTCCCAGAAATGCTCAAAGGCCGTGTGCCAAGGCGAGTTGGCGACAACCAGCGCGACGAGGGTGCAGGCCATCAACAAGATGCCGCTGGTAGCCTCAATGTGCAGAAACCGTTTGACCGGGTAAAGCAGCCGGTCGACCGGAGCGACCGGCAGAAGTGACGAGCCGGGGGAGGGGTTGGAATGAGCCATGTCTTCGTAGCAGCGGGGCTTTAGTTGGAGCGGAGCTTTGGTGGCAGCAAGGTTGGGAATAATCGGGCGGGAGGGGAGGTGCGCTGGCAGCGATGACGAGCTCGGCGAGCTCGAACCCTCGGGGGATTGTGGAGACCAAGTCTGGCAGCCGCGGAAAGGCTGTTATACTCAAAAGCGTCGATTGAGTCCGCAGCAGCTTCTGCGGGAAAGCAAACATCCCCGCCTTCTGTTCTCCGCCGAATGGATCGGCTTTTTCCCTCACTTCAGCCCTGCCGTCTGATGCCTCTCAACCGCGGTTATTCCTACCGGCACGTCGTCCAGCAACCGCTGCCGGGCGAATCCGTCTGTGAATATTTGGCACGGCGTTACCCCCATTCAACAGAACAGGTTTGGCGGGAGGAGGTCGCCGCCGGGGGCGTTTCGCTCGAGCGATCGCCGGCAACCGCAGACCAGGCAGTTCGGGCCGGACAAACACTGGTCTGGAACCGCCGCGGCTGGGAGGAAGAAGCGGTGCCACTCAGTTACGAGCTGATTGAGGACGACAGCCAGTTGTTAGTGGTAAACAAGCCGAGTGGTCTGCCGACACTGCCCGGAGGCGGTTTTTTTGAGCACACCCTGCTGCGACTCGTACAGGAACGATTTTCCTCCGCGCGTCCCGTGCATCGGTTGGGCCGGGGAACTTCCGGCTTGGTTCTGTTCGCAATGACGAGCGAGGCGGCCAGCCTGCTCGGCCGCAGTTGGCCACAGGTGGTGAAGGAATACTGGGCAGTGGCTGAAGGCTTGCCGGTTGAGTCCAGCTTTGAGATCACCACGCCGATCGGTCCTGTGGAGCATCCGCGGCTGGGGACGATTCACGCGGCGAGCGTAAATGGCAAATTGGCTCAGAGCTTGGCGCGAGTCGTCGCCCGGGACGAACAGCACCGACGAACCCTGTTCGCCGTGCGGCTGGGAACCGGGCGACCGCATCAGATCCGAATTCATCTCGCGACGATCGGACATCCTCTAGTCGGTGACCCGATTTATTCCATTGGCGGCCTGCCACGGGAACACGAGCCAGGCCTGCCAGGCCAAGGTGGATATCAACTGCATGCCCGGCGGTTGAAGCTGAAGCATCCGCAGAGCGGCCAGTGGAAGGAATGGAGCGCGACTCCTCCCAGCGGTTTTCTGGACGGCTTTGAGATCGCGGAGCCAACGGCCAATGCATGACTTTGCCGCAGTGCCCTGGTACCTGACGGAACAGATTTACGAGACCTTTCGCCAGTCGGCAGTCGATCAGGCGGACTTCTTCACAAGCCACGCCGAGTGGCTGGAGGCCGCTTTAGACCACGAGCGGCAAGCGGAACACTACGGCGTGACGATTCTGCGGGTGCGAATGGACCCGGAGTCCTTTGCCAAGTGGTGCACTGAGCAAAGCCGTGTGAACGACGCTGCCTCACGCTCGGAATTTGCCGAACTCCGCGCAGCGCGAATGATCAATTGGCTCGGAGGTTGAGCTTGAGACGGGGGTGCGAAGAAGGAAGAGGGGCTCTCACAGAGGCACAGAGGCACAGAGGTAAGAGGGGAAAGCGAGCAAAGGGTAAAACAAGAGAGCAATCGAACAGAAGAGGAAGAACGCTAAGAAATCAAATTCTTTCCGCTGTCCGCATTCCCGCTTCCTCCCCTGTGCCTCCGGGCCTCTGTGAGAGCCCTTCTTCTACTTCTTCTAATTGCGTCGGCACAAGTACTCTTTGGTAGATTGCAAAAAGAGGCGGGACAATGAACGCGCCTCGCTTAAACGACTTATTGAAAGGCCAATGTTAGGAGATCACGTTCATTCCGCCGTCCGCATTTCCGCTTCCTCCCCTGTGCCTCCGTGCCTCCGTGAGAGCCCTTCTTCTTCTTCTTCGCCTTCCGCGTCCTTCTTCACCGGCTTGTCGAACAGCGAGAGCAGCGCGGGGAGGATGAGGAGGTCCCCAAAGAGCGCCGAGCCGAGGGTGACAACGCCGAGCGAGGCGAACAGGATATGGTCCCGCGAGTCGCTGAAGAAGACGCTGGAAAAGCCGGCAACCAACACGATCGTCGTGATGATCATGGCGGTGCCTACGCCGGTAAAGGCCCGGCGAATCGCTTCGTCTGGTGTGCCGACCAGTTGATATTCTTCCTGATAGCGAGTCAGGAAATGGATCGTGTCGTCGACTGCGATTCCAAGGCAAACTGTCAAGGCGCAAACCGTCACAATCTCCAGCGGTTGGCCAATCCAGACGAGATAAACCCCAGCTACCGCCAAGGGGAGTGCGTTGGGAAGAATGGAGATGATGCCAACGCGGAGACTGCGATAGGCCATCCCCAAGACAACAAAGATGATGACGAACGCCGATCCCAGGCTGGCCAGCAAGTCGACCACGATCTGGTAAAGATTCTCCCATCGCCAGACCGCCGGTCCCTTGAGCTCGGCTTTAAAGGCTGGGTGCTTTTGCTGCAACTCTTCAAGCCCGGCCTTGACCCGTTGGAACACAGCTCCATAAGTGGCAATTCCCAGGTCCTGTACCCGAAACGTGGTGCGGGCTCGATGGTCTTCTGGAGAGAGATAGCCCCGCTTGAGATTCGCTGGAAGCAGCTCCGCCAGTGACATCTGCGGGCCGCGGGCGGTGGTTCCCGAAAGGGAAGCAACGATATCGAGAATGGACAGCGGGCTGCCGACCAGCGGCTCGCGCTTGAGGATTTCGTCCACGCCACCCAGAACGTCAACCAGTTCCGGGTCTTCGGGCGAGCGGTCTGAGGTCCACGTGACTTCGACTTCGGCCATCTCCAGTCCGCCGAGTGCCTTGTCAATCTTGGCCATCGCCCGCCCCGGTTCGCTGGAGCGCGGCAGGGCGTTGGCCTGACGTTCGTCAGGGCGAAGTGTCGAGGCAATGGCGGCCAGGATCAGAAACAGGGCCAAGCCGACCGCCGCGAACCAGACCCGCTTGGCCAGCACATAGTCGATTACCAGTGAGAGTCGGCTGAGGTTCCGGTCGATCAGGCTTTTATCCAGGCCCATGTGGAGATTTCGCCCCAGCCAGGTCGAACAACCAACCGGGATTCCAAGGATTACCGCAATGAAGGCAACCGCGACACCGACAACGCTCGCCGCACCGAAGTCGCGGACAATCTCGTGATGAGCAAGAACCAGCGACCCAAGCCCGATCGCCGTGGTCAGGCTGGTGAGAAAGCAGGCGAACCCAACCTGTTCGATCCCGCGGACGGCCGCGTCGTGGGAGCTTGCCCCGCTCGCCCGAATCTGCCGAATCGTCACCATCAAATGGACCCCATCGGTAAACCCGACCAGGCTGATCAGCACCGGGAGAATGACGTTGACCAGCGGGTTGAAGTCGACATCGAAGAATCGAGTGAATCCAATCGTCCAAAAGACCCCGAGTGCCGTTGTTCCAGCGACAATCACAACGGCGGCAATCCCCCGGAACAGGATCACGCTCAGCAGGAGAATAATCCCGTAAGCGATCAGCTGGTACTTCAAGCGATTCGCATCTGAGTTGCGGATCGATTCGATCACGATGGGGACGGTGCCGGTCACGGAAAAGCCGAGCTTCACGCGGGGATGATTCTTCGCGGCCGCTTCCGCGACTTGTCGCAGCCCGACAATGCAGTCTTCGTCGGAGGTGAGTTTCAGGAAGTCGAAATCGACGAGGATGAGCGTGGTCTCTCCATCGGGAGCAAGCAGTTGGCCGCGAATGAACGGATGCGCAAGCGCTTTTTCTTTCGATCGCAGGAGTCGCTCGGGCGAGGCTTGAGACTTCGGGAACAGAGGCTCGGCCAGCCCGAACAGGTTCATCGATGGAATCGTGTCCATCCAAGTCACCCGGCGGACGTAAGGAACGGCCTCCAGTTGGCTGACCACATGCCGCAAGGCCTCGACGCCCTCGGGGGTAAAGAGGTCCGGCGACTCGACGACCAGTACTGCGTCGCCCCCCGTTCGCTGACTGGTGACCCGACGCGAGGAGCCTCGAGCCTGTTCGCGATTGGACGAAGTGCTGTTGCTGGCGGCATTCGTCTCGCTGGTGTCACCCTCCGTCAGCCGCACAAACAGCTTGGGATCGAAGTAGCCAACGAGAGCGGCCGCGCTGATGATCAGAATCAGCAGCATGGCGAGACCTGGACGCCGGGCAATCCAGACAGTGCAGCGGGAGAAGAGGCGGGTCACAGGGTAAGCAGCCGGGGGCAAAGGTGGGTTGGTTGAGAGCGGTATCCACGGAGAGGCGAGATGAGGTGCCTCGGGGGGCTCGTCTGGTTAGGGATATTCCCGCTGGGGATTCTGAGAGGAACCGTTTCTGTCATCGCGCGCCGCCCGTTCGTCTTGCCACTGAAAGCGCTCGCGTGCCAGTGACTCGAGCTCTTCCCTCGTGATGAAACCGTTATTGTCCTGATCGAGTCGCACGAAACGGCGAATTGCCTGAGGCAACTGATCGCGAGGAATTTGCCCGGTGCCTTGTGGGTCAAAGCGCCGGAAAAAGTCATCGATGAATTCCTTGGCTGCCGCTTGCTCAGCGGAGGAATACTCCGGGTCGCCGCTGGCGGCAAGGTCATTGCGATGCTCTCGCGCGGAGCGGTTGCCCCCTCGCGGCTGAGTCGCATCGAAGAACACTACCGCCATCTCCTCCCAAGTCTGATCTCCCCAGCTGACCAGTTGAGTCGGGTCAGGGTTGGCTGGGTTGTTGGTTGAGTTATCAAAGCGGGCTTCGAATTCGATGCGATCGAAATCCGCCAGCGGGCGGGGCGTCTTCAACTCGTAGTTGTGTTGCCAGTTGAAGTCGTACCGCGGCACGTCCAACAGGACTTCGGCCTGGTCGCCCTTATGGCCGACCAGCCGAAAGCTCTTGCCCCGATAATGCATGTGCGGGGAAAAGCTGAGCAGTTCCGCTGCAGGCGGAAGAAAAGGGACCTTCCCGGCCACGGGATGGCTCTCGGCGTAAGGCGGGATTTCAAACTCTTGATTGACCGCCATTAAAGTGAAGAGCTCATGGTCAATGGTCTCGGCGGGAGCAAAAACGAGCCCGATCCTGGTGACATCAGTTTGCTCACGGCCATTGGGAGTGTAGTGCTGCTGAAAGACGAACTTGCTCCCCGCCGGAATGCGGCGTCCGTGACCGGCAGGGTAGGGCAGTGGTCGCTGGCCCGGCACATAGGCCGCCAGCCAGCCGGAGCCCGGCGACGCTTCGCCATCGGGAGGACGTACAAAAACAATGCTGTGATGAACGACCGAGCGGTTCCCCGGAATCACCTCGGCGCCGACGACCCAGCAGTCTTCCTTCAGACCCGGATCGACAACAAAGTACTGGTAATCGACTGTGCCGCTGGCGGGTATCGTGAACGGTTGAGCGCTCATCTCGACGACCAAATCAGGTTCGCGTGAGAGCCGCCAGGCACTGGTTGCTGGCGGGACAAGCGGCAGTTCCCGGTCCGGGCCGCGGGGAGCCCCTGCTGCGACCCAATCACGGAGGATTTGCTTGTCAGCTTCGGGCATCAAACGCTGGTTGGCAAACTGGCCATACTCGGGGTTAGCATGCCACGGCGGCATGAAACCACTGTTGATCACTTCGACGATCATATCGCCCCAGCCTCGCGCGTCTTCATAGTCAGTCAAGGCAAATGGGCCGATATCTCCCTCTCGATGACACTCCAGACAGTGCTCTCGGAGCACGCGATGAACCTCCCCCGTGAAAGTTACCGCCGATTCCCCCGAAGGTTCCGTCTGTCGGCCAATCAGGCAGCCAAAGAAATTGGTTTCCGGAACCGCAACCGGTTTGCCGGACAGCAACTCTTGGATCGCCAATTCCAGGTCGCGCCGCTTCGGCTCGGTCCGCGCGATGCCCGGTTGGTACTGGTCGTCAACGCGGCCGTGGTAGCGGACCACCAGTTGCTGGTCGAGCAGAAAGACCTCTGGAGTTCGCGAGGCG
>JAJTFE010000143.1:0-9249 GCA_021298375.1 Blastopirellula sp.
ACTTCTCGCGCGTCCGGGCCACGATCTCGGCGGGGAGCTCGGGCGGCGGGCTGTTTTTGTCCCACGTGGTTGACTCGAGGAACTCTCGGACGAACTGCTTGTCAAACGAACGTTGATTTCGGCCAGGCTCGTACTCATCCGCTGGCCAGAAACGCGAGCTGTCGGGAGTCAGCACTTCGTCGATCAGAATAATCCTCCCGTCATGCCAACCAAATTCGAACTTGGTATCGGCGAGAATGATCCCGCGGCTGGCCGCGTGGTCGGCAGCGAGGCGATAAATCCCCAAGCTCTTGTCACTCAATTCACGGACCACCTCTTCCCCCACCTGGCGGCAAGCGGTCTCGAAATCAATGTTTTCGTCGTGACCACTTTCGGCTTTGGTTGCGGGAGTAAACAACGGCTCGCGGAACTTTCCGCAATTGAGCATGTCCGGCGGGAGCTGATGCCCGCAAACCGAGCCGCTGCGCTGATAATCCTTCCACCCCGATCCGACCAGGTAACCGCGAACCACGCACTCAATCGGGATCACTTGGCATTTGCGAACGACCATCGAGCGGCCCTCGAGTTGCTCGCGCGTGAGTCCCTTCGGCAGCGCGATCCCATCCAGCGAGGACGTGAGAAGATGGTTCGGGACGCCGAGAAACTCGAACCAAAACAGGCTCAGCTGAGTCAAGACTCGCCCCTTGTCCGGAATGGTTGTCGGCAAAACCCAGTCAAAGGCGCTAATTCTGTCGGACGCGACCATCAGAAAGCGGTCGCCAAGATCGTAAATGTCCCGTACCTTGCCTTGGCGAGTCAACGTAGCCGTCATGCTGCGGTCCCTTGCATCCCTGAAATCGAAATCTGATGTTGGCTGTAGCCCTGCTTCGAGCTTTACGTTGCGCCGAACTTGATGTCGCGCTCGGCTGCCGCGGGTTGGAACTCGGTCAACCCGAGCTAGGTTTATTCCGGCCGCATTGAATCGGTGTTCCGGAAGCACCGCGCTCCGCCTGTCGCGGCAGCGGGGTGCGAGCTAAAATGCCCTCTTTCGGGCGGATGGGCAGACCGAGATTATCGGGGTGCCGGCCGAAAAACTCAAACCCCCGTCACTCATTGCGGCAGCCTGGCATGGGCCTTTTGAAGTTTAAAATCCCCGACTGCTGGCCGCTGGAGCGTCGACAAGCGAGTTCACTGCATGTCGTGGGGCTGGATGGAATCGCTTGGCCCTGCCGAATTGGCCGCGAAGATCAGTTACTGACTGTCAATCGGAACAAGGATGAATCGGGTCATCTTTTCATGGCCTATCCCTTTCCGGAGGACGGGGAATTGGTCGTGTCCACCGGAACCTTGCCTGAAGGAACCACCCCCTACGATTTGACGCGGGAACTGGCCCGGGGCACGTTGAACCGCCTGCGAAATCAGCTTTCCAATTGGCAAGAGGGCGGCTTGCAGCTGGACGAGGCGATTCTTGCTGCCGTCCAGGAGGCGACCAACGCCTTGGAGCAGTGCATCTTCGCCACCGATTCGCTGCTCGCAGAAAAAGCCGCCGCCGCATCGCTTGCCGCGAGTATGCGGGCGACCTTTGGGCTGAGCCAGGCATTTGCCGAGCAGATCACTCCGATTCGACGGGCTCAGGTGAACGTGCCCAAATTCTGGTTCGGCGCGCGACTGCGGCAGTGGGACCAAGCGGTGGCCGCTCGCTTGGGTGGGCACTTTGAGATTATCCAACTCGACCACTGTACCGACCTCGATCCGAGCATCCAAAATGCAGTTCTGGGCCCGCTTTTGGACGCCAGTCCGAATGGGCTCTCCCCGGCGCTTCTGGAAGCCGACGATTTTGATGCCCGCCGAAATTTGCTGATGGCCGAGGTCCGCGAGCAGGCCGGGAACTTGCCACCGGCAGTCAAAATGATTCACGCGGTCGCAGGCCTGAATGGAACCGGCCATCGGCAATTAAGCTATCCCCAGCAATTACAAGCGGCCATCGACGTCCTGCAGACGCTGGAAGATTCCGGGAATCGCTGCCCCACCATGATCAGCTTTGACGGGCCCTGGTGCGAGAAGTTGGCGTGGTCGGTAGGCGGCGTGCATGCGCTGCAAATCGCCGACTCGCTTTTGCGGCGGGGGGTCACGGTCAACATGCTTGGCTTGGAAATCCATCTCGACTACTCACCCACCGGAAGTTTGGCCCGCGAACCGTTGCAGTGGGTCGAGCTGGTCGATACCTGGAGCCAATTCGGACTGCCCCTGGTGATTCTGCTGCGGGCACCGTTTGGTTACGAGCCACCGACCGCGGTCGGCCGCCCCGCCTCAGGTGACCTGGTGATCAATCAGCCCCGGGGAGGCTTGCAGGACCACCAACGCTTGCGATTACTCGAGACCGTCCTGCCAATGCTGCTCGCTCGGCCGGCGGTGCAGGGGATCGTCTGGCAGCAAGCCCGCGATGGCGATGACCCGCGCTATCCGGGAAGTGGACTGCTCGACGACCAACTGGTCCCCAAGCCGGCGCTGCATCTGTTCGATCAGCTGCGCGAAAAATTCTTCTAATCAACAGTTGAAGCAATTTATCTTGTCTCTCTCGGCTTGGCGGGGCGAGGGACGTGGCATTCCGTGCCATGGCGCAGCTTTACGTGCCGCAACTTTGCGTGCCGCAGCATTGTAAGGCGTAGCGTTGTAAGGCGTAGCCTGGAATGGCCCGGACTCCCTGTGGGCGTTCCGGGGCCGATTAAATTTGCCAGACGCGGGCGGCGACAGGCAGTTCGCCCGCGTCGCGCTCCGCGAGACCTACTCAACGACTCGTTCGTTTCCTGCGATACCCGGCTGTTGTGGCAATTCACCGAGGCCTTGACCACAACCGGTCATGATCAGTCGAGGCTACCCCCCGATCTGATACATGGCCCGCTGGGGCCGAATAAACTTCGGGTCATTAATGCCATGCCCGGCCTTCTTGGCGCCGACACACCGCCGCAAAAGCTCCAAAATTTCTGCCGCACTCGCCCCGTTTCGCAGTAACGCGCGGACATCGAACTCTTCCGTCGAGAAGAGACAATTTCTCAGCTGTCCCTCAGCCGTGATTCGCAGCCGATTACAGTCACCGCAAAACGGCTCGCTGACGGGGTTGATGAAACCGACGGTCCCGATCCCATCGGCAAACCGATAGTCGACGGCCGGCTGGCTTGGGTCGGTCCGCGCGCTCGGCTCCAGCTGGCCAAACGCTTCCTCGAGCCGGGCGCGTACTTTGGCCCCTGTCAGGACCAACGACTCAGTCCAACCTTGATCGGCATCCAGCGGCATGTACTCGATAAACCGCAGGGTGTGGCCAGACTCTCGACAGAATTCCGCCAAAGGGACAATATCCGCTTCCGTCAGACCGCGAATTGAGACCGCGTTAATGCGGATTTGCCCGAAGCCCACTTCCACCGCACGGCGCAATCCGGCCAGCACGCGATCCAATTCGTCACGACGCGTGATCTGCTCGAACACTTCACGCCGCAAACTGTCGAGACTGACGTTCAGCCGCATCAAACCGGCTGCACGCAACGCCTCAACCTGCTCGGCCAGCAGCACGCCATTGGTCGTCAACGCCAAGTCCTCGACACCCGGCAGTTGTCTCAGGCTTGCAACCAGACGAGGCAAGTCGCGGCGGACCAGCGGCTCGCCGCCAGTCAGCCGAAACTTGCGAATCCCCGCTTGCAAGGCGATTTGGGCGAATCGCGTCAACTCTTCGAAACTGAGCAGTTCCTCCCGCGGGAGAAACTGAATATTCTCATTTGGCATGCAATAGAAACAGCGAATATTACAGCGGTCGGTGACGCTGATCCGCAAGCTATCGTGAATTCGGCCAAACGAATCAACGAGCATGGCCGTCACCCCCTAAACCCGTCGGCGAGGTCACCCCGGGGTGAATCCACTGGCGGCTGCCATCGGCCCAATGCTCCTGCTTCCAGATCGGCACGCGTTCCTTCAACGTGTCAATCAACCAGCGGGCAGCCTCAAAGGCTGCATCCCGGTGCGGTGCCGAGACCCCCACGACTACGCTCGCCTCTCCCAAAGGAACGACTCCAAGGCGATGGAGCACGATACACTCGACCAACTCCCATCGTGCACGCGCGGTCGACTCCAACTCGCGCATGCTCTTTTCGGCCAGTTCCCGATAGCACTCATACGTCAAGTCAACCGTCTCGCGGCCCGCAGTCAGCCTCCGGGTTGTTCCTGTAAAGACAACGCTGGCTCCGGCATCGACGGAACCAAGCTGCCGCTGCACTGCAGCTGGGTCGAGGACTTGGTCGGTAATCTGAATCATGGTTTCAGAGGCGGGAAGGGAGGCAGCGCAGGTTTCATTTGATTATCCGTCCGCCCCCGGGATCGAAGCAAACAAAGGGAGGCAATGCGAAAGGAGACGGGGCGCGAGGAGATTGGAGCAAAAGAAACCGGGTGAAAGGAATGAAGTGAGGGCGCTCAACCGCCGCTGCTCGGCGGCAGGATCGCCACTTCTGCTCCATGATACAGAATTCGAGCATCGGTCGCATATTCGCGGTCGATCGAAATCGCGGAATGTCCCAGAACATGCATCAAGCCGGGAAACTGCTCAACCAATCCCTGCTTCAATTGCCCCAACGTCGCATCATCCTCCAGCGATACCTCCATCATCCCCGTGCCCGAGATTTCACGGGCGGCAGCAAAGAACAAGACTTTGACAACCATGTGCGCTGGTGACTCCGACTCAGGATACAGTCAATTCTTCATTCCGGCGTTGAAACAAATCGCCGAGTTGCGGCATCAACCCGTACGCCAACGCCAGGATCTTCAAGGGATGGATCGTCGGCTTGTTGGTCCCCTGCTCCATCTGGATTTTACAGGTACTGCACTCGGTCGCCCCCGCCGCGAAGGCAGGCGAGCGCATTGCAGTGATCAGGGGGAGCCCGGTGCGGAGAGAGCGAATGTAATTGCGACGCTTTAAGCCAAATGTGCCGCACATTCCCGAGCAACCTTTTTCGACCAGCTCAACCTGCAAACCGGGCACCAGCCTCAGTAGACTGACACCGGGACTGCCCACGTTCAACGCCCGTTGATGGCAAGGTAGATGGTAGCCGACCGTTTGATTGACCGGACGAAAATCGAGCTCCAACAGCCCAGTTTGATGCAATTCCCACAGATAATTGGTGGCCTCGAAGGTCTGGCTGGCGACCAACCGGGCATCATCGTCATCCAGCAAGTTGAGATACTCGTGTTTGAGTGCAAGGGCTGCCGAGGGTTCCGTCGTCACGATCTGAAAGCCCTGCCGCACGTACTCCGCCAGGATTTCTACATTTCGGGCTGCCAGCTTGCGTGCCCGCCCGAGCACTCCATCCGAAATCAGGGACATCCCCGAGACGAGCTGCTCCGGCGGAACCACCACATCGATCCCGTTGTGCTGGAGCACCTTGACCAGTGCCTGCCCCAACTCCAAATCGTTCCAGTTCACAAAGGCATCGGCAAAAACTGCCACTTTCCGCGCCCGTTGGCGACTGCCGCGATTCAGCTTATTCCGCTGCGCCCAACGCAGAAAGCTCATCTGCGACAGTCGCGGCAGCTTTCTCCCCTGTGCGATGCCCAGCAGGCGATCGAGTAACAATCTCGACAGACGGCTGCGAATCAGCATGTTCGTCAGCCGCGGTAAACGGCCCGCAACCTCGTACAGCACATCGAGCCGGGCCACAATCCAATCACTGACGCTGAGCCCATTGACCGCCACATATTGGGCTTTGGCTTCGACCATCAGCTTGGGAATATCGACACCCGCCGGACATTCCAGGCGACACTGGTGGCAATTGACGCATAAATCAGCAATCGCCTTGAACTCGTCCGTTGCCAGCGACTCCACCGCAAGTTGCCCCGTCAGGACGCTGCGCATCAGATTCGCCTTCGCCCTCGGAGAAGCCTCTTCTCGCGGCCCGATTCGAAAGATCGGACACATCCGCTGGTCGTCCCCTGCAGTTCGACAGCGTCCGCACCCGTTGCAGTTCCTCGTGGTGTTGGAGATCTCGGCAATGGACCAAGCCAGCTGCGGCTTCAGCACCGGCAGCGCAGTAGCACCCGGCTCCGCGGTGGCATTCCCCGCGTCGACGACGACGGGGGTCAAACGCCGCAAATTGGCAATCGGAGACTCGCTCCCTTCCCCGACGATGATCCCCGGATTCAAGCGCTGGTCCGGGTCAAAAGCCTGCTTGATGTCAACATGGGCCTGGTAAGCACGGCCATACTGCTTCCGCAAATGCCACGTCCGTGTGCGACCATCCCCAAAGGATCCGCTCGCGGTTCCGCCAAACTCCAACGCCTTGGCAAACAGGTCGCGGCTGACCCGCTCCAGAATCTGAGCATCTCCCGGAGCGGATAAATCAAGGAACGGATGGAGTTGAATCAACCCCTGCGGAGTGTGCGAAAAGATGGAAGCGGTGACTTCATGGCGGTTGAGGATCTGATGGGCAGCTTGCAGAAATTCGGGCAACTTGGCCGGTGTCACGGCGATGTCTTCGACAAAGGGAATCGCCCGGCGATTCCCCCGTAAACGATACAGGGTTGGCGTCACCCGCCGGGTCAAACGCCAGAACAGGTTTCGCTCGTCCTCCTGCGTCGTCAACCGGACATCAAACGCCAATTTCCGCCGCCGCACAATTCGGTAGGCTAAATTCTCCAACTTTTCCCGCAGCTGCGCGTCGCTCTCCGTCTGGTACTCAACGAGCAGCATTGCTTCCGCGGAGGGAGGGACCAACCGTACCAATTGCGGATTTGTTTCCCGGGCCAGCACCAATAAACGGCGATCCAGCAGATCACAAGCCGATACGTCGAGCGAATTAATCTCAACCGCCGCTCGAGCTGCCGCATCTAACCGATCAAACGAGAGCAGCGCGACACCGCGGTGCCGAGGTAATGGCTCGGCTCGCAATCGTGCCTTGGTGATCACTCCCAGGGTTCCCTCGGACCCCACAAGCAACCGTGTCAGGTCGACCCGCCCGTCCTGTCTTAAGTCGTAGAGGTTGTAACCTGCCTGATTAATCAATGTTTTCGGGCGGACTTCCTCAAGCGGCTTTTGCCACTCATTCAAAATCGCATCGACCCGGGACTGCAGTCCCGCCACCACCGGATCAGGCGATTCATTGCGCCCAGCTGGGGTCAACGCTTCCAATTTGACCACCTAGCCCAGTGACTGCCAGTCAGGTTAAGCGCCAAGACGCCACCCATGGTGGCCACGCTTCGCGTTGCCGGGTCTGGACCGAAGACAAATCCTCTGCGCTTCAACTCTCGATTGACGCTGGCCAGAACCGCACCGGGCTGGACGACAAATGTCCCGTCCGCTTCCACCTCAATACGCCGCATGTCGTAGGAGAAGTCGAGGATCAGCCCCTTCCCCAGACAACCTCCAATCACATTCGAACCACTGCCCCGAGAGTGCACTGCCAGGCCATTCTCGCGGGCATAATTGATCGTGTTGGCGACGTCCCCCACATGTCGGGGACGAACAATCCCCAGCGGCCGGATCTCGTGGATGCTGGCATCAGACGAGTAAAGCTGCAGAAACAGGTCATCACATCGCACCTCTCCGTCGAGGAGGCCGTTGAGGTCGGCAGCGATCCGTGAGCGTTCCTGGTCCATCTTCAGAGTGTGATCGCGGAGATTTGGGAAGGGCCGTGCGCGATGACCCCACCAACACGGGGTCCCGGCAAACTGCTATTTGCCATATCCTATCAGTTAACCAATCTGCCCGGAAACGGGAATTGCCCCAGCCCGGTTCGACCAACCCGGTTTTCAGGAACAAAAGCCGCCTCGCCTCGCGCAATCGTTCGAACTGTCCTCCTTTCAGCCCATCGCTCGGAGCCCCTCATGAATTCCGGTGAACGATTTTTGATGGTGATGCGTCACGCCAAGAGCTCGTGGGATAATGCCCACGCCACCGACCATGAACGCACCCTCAATCAACAAGGTCGGGATGCTGCTCCCAAGATGGCCCGCTGGATGGCTGCCCACCACTGGCTTCCCGAGCAGATCGTCTGCTCAAACGCCCGGCGGACCAGGGAAACTGCGGAGTTGTTGCTCGCTACCTGGGGCCATCCGATTGAAATCAGCTTCACCCGTGAGCTCTACCTCGCTCCCGCCGAAAGCTACCTCGAAGTCGCGGGTCAAATCAGCGACGATGTTCACCGCGTGTTGCTGATTGGACACAACCCGGGCGTCTCAATCCTCGCTGGCAAGGTGAGCGAAGAGATCGACCACATGCCAACCGCTTCTCTGGCAATTTTTCGCTTGACCGTCGATCGCTGGTGCGAGCTCACCCGGCTCGGCGCCAGCGGCCTGAGGCTGGTCACTTTCCAAGCTCCCAAACGCCTCCCTGCCGACTAGTGCTTTGGATCACCTGACTTTTCAGAGGACCACGGCCTCGAGATCCCTCGTGCCATTTGTCTCCAGCCCATTTGTCTCCGGCGTTCCGGTTGGGCAGCGGGTCCGTTGGGTGCTCGCCCACCCGTTAGTTCAACGTTTCGGCAGCGGTAACCTTGCCGACCGCTTCCTTCTCGCTGGCAGCCTTCTCGCTGGACTCTGTGTCGTGGACTGAAGCTCCGATCAGGACGCGAATGTCGCGGCGATCCAATTCCTCTCGCTTGACCAACTCGGAGGCGAGCTGATCAAGATCCGCGCGGCGACGGTCGAGCAGTTCCAAGGCCTGGACGGAAGCTGCCTGTAAAATCTTGGTCACTTCTTCGTCGATCACTTCCATCGTATGTTCGCTGAACTGACGGCTTTGATGCATTTCCCGGCCGAGGAAGGGGTCCTCTTCGGTCATCTTGTAGCTGACCGGACCAAGCCGGTCGCTCATCCCCCATTCGGTGACCATTCGACGGGCCATCCGCGTGGCTCGCTCCAGATCATTCTGGGCACCGACTGTAAACTCATCGTAAACCAGTTTCTCGGCTGCCCGGCCGGAGAGCATCACCACGAGCGTGTCGCGAATCTCGTTCTCTGACAAATTCATCCGGTCTTCTTCCGGAACCATCTGGGTCACGCCGAGCGCCTGGCCTCGGGGAATGACTGTCACTTTATGCACGGGCATCGCGCCGGGCAGACTCCAGGCCGAGAGTGTGTGGCCCGCCTCGTGGTAAGCCGTCCGCTCTTTTTCCTTTTGATTGAGCACTTCCTCCCGTTTGGCGCCCATCAGCACCTTGTCGTGAGCGTAATACAGGTCGCTCATCTCGACCTTGGATTTATTTTGGCGGGCTGCCCAGAGAGCGGCCTCGTTGA
>JAJTFE010000143.1:9273-10117 GCA_021298375.1 Blastopirellula sp.
TTTGGCGGGCTGCCCAGAGAGCGGCCTCGTTGACCAGATTCTGAATATCGGCCCCCGTCATCCCGGCTGTCGCTTGCGCCATCACCTCGAGGTCGACATCAGGGCCCAACGGCACATCGCGCACGTGAACCTTGAAGATCTCCAGTCGCCCCTTCATCGTCGGACGGGAAACCGTGATGTGCCGGTCAAATCGGCCTGGCCGCAGCAACGCCGGATCGAGGACATCGGGACGGTTGGTCGCCGCCACCACGATCACCGACTCGGTCTTCTGGAAGCCATCCATCTCCCCCAGAATCTGATTGAGAGTTTGTTCGCGTTCGTCATGCCCACCACCGAGTCCCGCGCCCCGCTGCCGCCCCACCGCATCAATCTCATCGATAAAGATGATCGCCGGGCTCTGGGCTTTCGCCGTAGTGAACAGGTCGCGGACGCGACTCGCGCCGACACCGACGAACATCTGAATGAACTCGCTGCCATTGACGCTGAAAAAAGGCACGTTGGCTTCGCCGGCAATCGCCCGCGCCAGCAGCGTTTTTCCTGTCCCGGGGGGCCCCATCAACAACACGCCCTTCGGCACGCGTCCCCCTAACTTCTGGAACTTTCCCGGGTCCTTGAGAAAGTCGACGATTTCCTGCAGGTCAGCCTTAACGCCTTCCAGTCCCGCCACATCGGCAAACGTAATTTGCTTTTGGGTCGGCTCGTACCGCTTGGCCGGGCTGCGTGAGAAACTGTTGAGGAACCCGCCCCCGCCCAGCATCTGGTTCTGGGATCGACGGAACGAATAAAACAGAAACAGGAGCAAACCGATCGAAAAGGCGATCAGAAGAAAATTGAGAAACTGGTT
>JAJTFE010000144.1 GCA_021298375.1 Blastopirellula sp.
CGAGACCGACTGCTCGAGATCAAGTCCGGCGAAATTGATGCGGCGATTAAAGAGTCAGGCCAAGCCATCATGATCGCCGATGCGCCGGCAACCACACTCACCATTCGCCTGGCCGAGCGGGAGTGGCAGCTGACTCAATACGCCTCGCGGATGATCAAGCGACAATATCCGCAAGTGGAATCATTGCAGCGTTTCGTCAGTGCGGAGAATCGCCTGAGGCGGTTGCAGGGAGTGGCGCTGCTGGGCGGGCAGGAGGAAATGCAAGCCATTCTCGCGGCGGTTAATGAAGCAATCGGTGCGAAATCGGCTGAACTTCCCACCATGGAGGCGGATTGTCTCGAGTTCGTCAATCGCGATCCCCGTGGCAAACTGTCGGTGACTTGGGTCAAGGAATACGAGCTGGCCGAAAAGCAATCGACACTCACGGTGCGCGTCGAAGTCGCTCCCACAGGACAGCGAACGATCAGCGTTGGCGATCCGCGCGAGCTGTTTCCTTAATTTCAGTCAGTCTGGGAAGTTTCCTGCGGACCTCGTGAGGTTCCGGCAGGCGTGCTGGAAAAACAACGAGAACGAACTGGCTGAGGCTCGGAGATGAAGGTGGATATTCGATTCAGCTTCGAGCTTACAGGTGTGCCTTGCACGTCGGGACCGGGTCTTGGGTGTGAAATTGATAGTCCAGCTTCCGGTACGAGTCGGTTTTTGGGCGGTAACTGAATCCTCCGGTAGAGGAGTTGACAATGAACGCGGAGATTCCGCCCCCGGCGAAGGAGCCGCAGACAGATCCTCTCGGCCCACGCAGCAGCGAATTTATTTTCTATGCTGCACTCTTTGAAGGAGCCCTGATCATGCTCGCTCTTCTGCTGTCTGCTGTTGGACTGTTCGACCCGGCCCAGCCACTCTCCCGGCTCTCCTGGGAGCGGCAGTTGTTGCCGGGATTGATTTGGGGTGCGGCGGGGACCTTGCCGCTTTTGATTTTGCTGATGGCTGTGGAGCGATTGAGCTTTTGGCCCTTCGGTGCCTTGTCGCGGATCACCGACGAGCAAGTCCGTCCTTTGTTTGCGGGGACGGCGCTGTATGAACTCCTGCTTGTCTCGCTTTTGGCCGGTTTGGGGGAAGAACTTTTGTTTCGCTGGTCCATCCAAGGGGGGCTGTCCACTTGGCTTGGATCGGACTTCGGTCAGGTCTTGGCGGTGGCGCTTGCGGCTGCGTTGTTCGGGCTCTGTCATTTCCTGAACTTGGCTTATGCTGCGGTGACCTTTGTGATCGGGCTGTACTTTGGTGCCATGATGTGCCTGAGCGGGACGTGGATTGCTCCGGCGATCGCGCACGCCGCCTACGATTTCCTCGCCCTTTGCTATCTCACCCGCTGGACCCGCTAGCGACCTCCGGAGCATTCCCTGCCGTTCGCAAAAAATTGGGGGGAGGGTAGGGATGGGGGTGAAGGTCCGGGTTTTGTCCCTTGAATTGCCCATGGATTAAACTACGGCGGGCAGTTTGCCGTTAGGCGGTGTGGGCTGTGAGCCCAGCCCGGAACGGACTTTGATTTCCGGGCAGAATTTGATTGAAAGGCTTCGTAGAGCTTGGTCAAAATGGCAACTGCTGTCTCGGGAAAGTTGCTTTATTTTTTGCCCGACAGCAAAACTTGCAGGCTAGAAGTTGGGTTTGATTAGGAGTAGGTGAAAAGCAGGAGCACATTGAACAGAGGACCCGCAATCTGTCTCACTCGCGCTGTCTCTCGCGTTGGGGGCTTGAAAAGGCAACCTGGCGATTGACTAAGTCCGGCAATGTTTGCCGGCAGGACGAGTGCTGACAACTGAACCAGCTGAAGAGGCGCGGCTGGTTTCAACTTCAGGGAGACTCACGATGATCGAGATTAAACACAAGGCGACGGGAGCGGTTCTGTATCGCGTGGAGGCTCCGTCGTTGCGAGGGATCGTGATCAATGGCGCTGATTTGTCTGGTGCCGATCTGGCTCAAGCTGACTTGACCGGATGTCGGCTCTCAAGCTGCAACCTGAGCGAAGCGGTGCTGACCAACGCTCGGCTGGACGGTTGCCGCATGATGAACTGCGTGCTCAAGCAGGTAAATTTTCGGCGAGCCAGTCTGGTGGGAGCCAATCTCTCAGACAACGTGATGCATTTGGCTGATTTGACGGAAGTCAATGCCAGCGGCGCCCAATTTCGGCACTGCAAATTGAGCGGAGCTACGTGTGCAAAGGGTATTTTTGCGAAAGCTGATTTTTCTTTCGCCGAGATGCATGGCAATTTCAATCATGCCGATTTGAATCATGCCAATCTTTACAGTTGCGATTTGGCGTCCTCGGATTTTTCGCACGCGGACTTGCGAGAGTCGGTGATGACCGAGGCGAAAATTCAAAAGGCCGATTTTACGTTTGCCAAAATGCAGGGAAGCACGGGCACCAATGGCAAGCCTTGGGGCGTCGCCACCTTCAGCTCTGCGAAAAAGAAACCCTGGTGGCAGGTCTGGGGCCGCAGCGCGGCGATGTGAGCAGAGCTTGGGGAGAAAACTTCTGCCTTGCCGGCACAGCCTCGCCGCACCCTTTCATACGCCACAGTCCTTCACTCTTCTCGATTTTTGCCACGGCTCCCTCGTGGCCATGTCGCTGTCGTTGGTCTGGAGCTGGATTGCTGCGACGGGCAGGGGGACTTGTTTGCCTGCCGGTTGAGTCTCCAGCGGCAACTCGGCCTTGATTGGGAACCCGCCCGCGACTGGCTGCGGAGCTTGCCCGGCCACCACGGGCTTGCCTGGCGATCACAGAATTGGTTAGCCTCCGTTCGAGAGTTGGTTTGGCGCTGTATCCGTCGGTGCAGGTCGGTGGGGCGAGGGGCGGCGAAGACGCTTGCCGGCTCTGCTGTTTGCGACAGGTGTTGGCTGGAGTAAGATTGGACCGGCGTTCCGCCACTGGAACGAATGGTTGTCATCTTTTAGGTAGGTCAGCGAATGTCAATGAGCCGTCATGCTTGGTCGCTTCTGTGCTGTTTGATTGTTGGTTTCGCTTCGTTTGCCCCGCTGGCGGGACAAGACCCGAGTGGCAACGCGGAGATTTTGTTTCAGGCAGGGGGCAACCTCGACAAATTCCGCGGCTACAAGGAGGAAGCGATCGGCAAAGGCTGGAAAGTTGTCGACGGCACCATTCACTTCGATGGTTCCGGGGGCGGTGACTTGGTGACTCGGGACGAGTACGCCAACTTTCAACTTGACTTCGAATGGAAAGTCGACAAGGGATCCAACAGCGGTGTGATGTACCGCGTGTCGCTGGGCGATCCAGCCCCGTACTTCAGTGGACCCGAGTACCAGATCCTTGACGATGACGTCCACGGTGACGGAAAAAATCCGTTTACCTCGGCTGCGGCGATTTACGCGATGTACAAGCCGGAAAACAAGCAGCTGAAGCCGGTGGGCGAATGGAATTCTGCCCGCATCGTTCTCAATGGCAATCACTTGGAACATTGGCTCAACGGCGTCAAGGTTTGTGAGACCGAACTGGCTGGCGATGATTGGACGTCCCGCTACGGCAAAAGCAAATTTGCCAAGTGGGAAAAGTTCGGCCGCAATCCGACCGGTCACATTGTCTTTCAGGACCACGGCGACAAGGTCTGGTATCGGAACATTACGGTGAAACGTCTGCCCGATTCCGCCAAGTAGCTTTGACTTGAACGGTTCACAAGCCGCTCAGGTGCCTGGGCCGCCAGGGCGGACAAGTATCACTCCGGATTGCTCCGTTTGTACCTGCTGGCTAACTAAGGACTGCAGAGCGGACCTTGGGCCGCTGCTGGGCCTGCGGTCATTGTCCTGATTGCCGATGGCTCCATTCCCCTTGGGCTCCAGTCGAAGTGCGGAAATCGAACCGATGTGCCGGTGATGGGTCGTCCTGAGGTCACGAGCTTCTGGCTCTGGCTCAGGCGAGATAAGCTGACCCCGGAGAACGGGTGGGAGTGTGGGTGGGGAACCGGGCAACGGTTTTCAGGAAACTAAGGAAAGGGCCCAGCAGGACGCAACCATGATTTTGGACAAACCATGAGTTTGGACACGGAAGAGAAAGCCCTGCGGGAAGTGGGGTCAGTCCCTGGTTTGGCGTTTCTCGGGGCATTGCTTTACGGGTTGGCATTGCCGCCGGTTGGCTGGGCTGGTTTGGCTTGGGCTGCGCTCATACCCTGGTCGATGATCGTGGCAACTCCACGGAGGTTGACGCGGCGCGAGTGGCGCTGGATTGCGCTGGCTGCTTGGCTGCTCTGGCTGGGGCTGCTTTACTTCATTCCGATTCCGCACCCGGCACTTTGGCTTTTTTGGCCGTTACTGGCAGCTTATTGTGCGAGCTACGTGCCGGCGTTTCTGGTCGCGGCGCGGTGGTTGCATGGGCGCGGTCGCCTTCCGCTTTGGCTGGCGGTTCCGATCGGTTGGGCCGGATTGGAGTGGATTCGGGGGAATTTCTTGACTGGCTTTGCCATGGGCTTGCTGAGTCACTCGCAGTATCGCCAGCCGCTGGTGATTCAGGTGGCCGAACTCGGCGGTGCTTACTTGCTCAGCTTTCTCCTCGCGATGAGCGGGGCGCTGGCCGCGGGGGGCTTGTTACTGGAACAGCGGATACGCAATGGCATCGGCGGACAAGTTCGCGGAGCAGCGGTGCGGGGATTGGTGCTGCAGATTGCCGGCGTGCTCGCTCTGTTTCTGGGGGTGTGTCTCTTCGGCGCCGGTTCGCTGGGGGAATTTTCGGGCAAGTTGAGCGACGAAAAGAAACGGCAGTTGCAGGAGCAGGCAGCCGCTCAGGCCGACCTCGAGGCAGTCGTGATTCAGGGGGCCATCGATACGACATTTCCCGAGACGCGCGAGGAATTGGAGCAGGTCTTTGCTGCCCAGTTTGAGCAATACCGCGAGTTGACGATCGCCGCCCGAAAGGAGCATCCCGAGGCCGACTTGGTGATTTGGCCGGAGACGATTTTTGTCCAGACGCTCGTGCTGCCGACTGAATTGGAAGCGGTGGCTGATGCGGAGCAGAAGGCTTTGCTGGAGCGGGCGCGGCGCGATTTTTCGCTCTGCTATCAGTCTTCGCTCGGTGTCTTGCCAATCGCGGGCGAGGCCGACGCTGCCTGTGAGCGGTGCTTGCCGCTGCTGACCGGGGTCGGCAGCTACGACCTGCTGAACGAGGTGAGTTTCAACTCGGTCGCCTTGATCGGCGAGAATTGCCAAATTGAAAATCGTTATGACAAGATTCACCGGGTTGTGGTTGGGGAGTATCTCCCGTTTGGGGAGTGGTTTCCGTGGTTGTATCAGTTGACACCGGTCGGGCGGGGAATCGCCCAAGGCGAATCGGCAGTGGCGATTAAGGTGGCGGGTGTGCGGCTGTGTCCGAGCATTTGTTTTGAGAGCACGGTTCCGCATTTGATTCGGCGGCAAGTTCGGAGTTTGGCGGCGCGGGGGGAAGAGCCAGACGTGCTGGTCAATGCGACCAATGACGGTTGGTTTTTCGGGACGAGTTGCCTCGACTTGCATCTGGCCTGCAATGTGTTTCGCGCGGTGGAGATGCGCAAGCCGATGGTGGTTGCCGCCAACACGGGTTTCTCGGCTTGGATTGACGCCCAGGGGCGGATTCTGGAGCAGGGCCCCCGGCGGGCGACCAGTTATTTTCCGGTGAGCCTCAAACGGGGTGAGGGCCGACTCAGCGCTTACCGCATCGTGGGGGATTGGCCGTGGGTGCTTTGTGGGTGGTTGTCGCTCGCAGCGATGGTCGCCGGACGGTGGTGGCCGCTTCGAGCAGGCTGACCAGCGTTTCCTGGCTTCTTCACTTCCCAAACGACAACAGGCCAGCGGAGATTCCCGCCGGCCTGTCACGATGAAACGTCATTTGAAGATGAAAGTAGCGGAGGCCGGACTTGAACCGGCGACACCCGGCTTATGAAGCCGGTGCTCTAACCAACTGAGCTACCCCGCCAAGATGTTTTGCTGAGACTTTTAGGTAACGTTCTACCTGGACTTTAGATTGTGTGTTTGTCTAACCAGAGGGGACTGTTCGTCGCCCCGTTTTAACAATCCTTTTTTAACAATCCCTTTTTAGCAACCCCTTTTTAGCAACCCCTTTTTAGCAATCCCAGCTTGCCTCGGTTGTTTGTTTGCCTTGGCTCACCGTGGGTAGCAGCTTCCCTTGCCGCCGCCTCCGCTATCCCAGCCAAGCTGACCCAGCCAAGCTGGCCCAGTCAGGCTGTCCAGACTCGATTTCCTAGACCGGAAAAATCAAGCGGGGTTCGCCGCGGGGAGACTCCAACTATACCTCGCGAGAGGCAAGCGGGTGGGCCGGGGCTCTGAACTTTTCCGCGAGCCAATAGTCTACTGACTGGCGAATGGATCGCAAGTCCGCGGAAACCGGCCGTTTTTGCCGTATGATTCGAAGGCCTGCCGGTTCAGCCCGGGTTCGGTTTTGGGCGCGTTGCCAGTCAGTGTCGCTGTCTTCTGGGAGCAAAAAAGCGCGGCTTATCTTGTCTGACCGGAACAGGCTGAACCGTTCTGGGTGAACAGTTTGAGGGGGCACGGGGGAGCGGCTTGAAAAAGGGAGTCGATTGGGACACAATCGAGCAACGCTTGCGAGGTGGACGCTTCGCCAGCGGGGAACGGGTTCGGTCACTCCGTTCCGCGGCCGATGGTTCTGGTTCGATGCGAGGATTTCGGATCTCGCAGCGACCCGGCTCGGCCAAGTTGATTTTGGAGAGGTGGCTGAGTGGTCGATAGCGCCGGTTTGCTAAATCGGTGTACGGGTCAAACCGTACCGCAGGTTCGAATCCTGTCCTCTCCGCTTTGATGCTAAATGACTCGCTGCAAAACCCTGGTTCTTCCTGGGTTTTTTGCATTTCTGGCCAATGGTTTTGGCTTTCCTGCACCTGCCTGTTTGCAAGTGCTGCTTCGGCTGGTTCGCTGCCTTGCCCCGTGGTGAGTCGCCCGGTTAGTCGCCAGAGTTCCCGCGAACCCCCCGTTTTTCGAGCGAAATTAGGCTGTTTCGCAGTGTAGGGGGTGATTCGAACTAATTATCCGGCGTTTTGAAGCGCGGGGACGGTGAGAATAGACCGAAAAAGCGCATCTCCGATCCAAGAGTTGGCTCGGCTGGCGATCGATAAACGCGGTTTTTGCGGTGCGCTTCGATGC
>JAJTFE010000145.1 GCA_021298375.1 Blastopirellula sp.
AACCGGCTCCCTCGACGGACAACCCTCCGCCAGCCGCAGCGCAAGATCCAGCCGCTCCCGCAGCAGCCGCTCCCGCAGCCGCCGCTGCGGAAGGGCAAGCCACTCCGGAAGGGCAAGCCACGGACCAACCCGCTCCGCCCCAACAGCCCGCTCCCCCTGTGATGCGGCCCAAGCCGCTGAAAGACGTCGCTGACCAGCTGAAGCGATCGATGAAAGCGACTGCGGCGGAAGAGGCGATGAACAATGCCGTTGACGAGGCCGACAGCGCCGTCCGCGAGTACCAAAGCGAACTGCGGGACTGGGAAGTCACCCCTGAAAAGGAACGGGGGACCAAGCCGACTTTTGACCCGGCCGCAATCGCCAAGCGATTGAACCTCCAATTCGTCGAAACCGAATTGCAGACCATCCGCCAACTCGCCGACAGCCCGACCGGCAAGATCACCCACTACGTGCGTACGCAAACCAACTTCGCGCCGGAATCAGTGGTTCAATACGTCGCCCCCCGGTTCTCCCAACTCCAACCGTTTGAGTCGTTTACTTTCCGCGACATCTTCTCCGCCAATGAGAAGGGACTGCAGCGGTCAACAAACGTCTTCTGGAGTGTCGAGAAAGTCGAAGCCAAAATTCCGACCTTTGAAGAAGCCAAGCCGGACATTGAAAAGTACTGGAAGTACCAACAAGCCGTGGAGTTAGCCAAAGGCGATGCCGAAAAGGCCGCTGCTGAAGTGAACTCCAGCGGAAAAAAGCTGAGCGAGATCTTTGGCGACAAGGCGATTCCGACCGGCCAATTCCCTTGGTTCTCCGCCGGCCTCGGTTCGTTTGGTTACTTCGACATCCCGGGCGTCAGCAAGCCCGGTGAAGAATTCATGTCGACCGCTTTCTCCCTCCAACCGGGAAAAGCAGGCATCGCCGTGAACAATGACCGCAGCCAAGTCTATGTCATCCGCTTGACTTCCGATGACACCCGGTCAACCACGGACATGATGAAGCAATTTGCGGAGAGCCTGACTCCCCAGAAGCCCTATCCGCAGAGCCTCGATTCCGTGTCCACCAACTACCTGCGACGCAGCTTCAGCGAATGGCAGGACCAGTTCCTCCAAACGCAAAAGATCGAGTGGCTAAACCGCTGATCGCTGCCCGCAACAAACCGCGCGGCTCCCTCCCTCCCCGAGCCAGAATCGCGCGGCGGTCGTTTCCTCGAGCTGGATCGCTTTCAAAGCCGCAGCTTGGACAAACGGGTCGCTGAGACAGGCGGGCCCGCGCCAAGCCCGCAGCGATTCAGGCAACCGCTGCTAACGTCGCTGGTCCGCTCAGGAGAGCCGTCGCTCGGCTTGCAAAACCACCGCACCCAAGGGGGGCAGCGTCAGGCTCAGCGACCAGGGGCGGCCATTCAAGCCTTGAGGGTCAGCTTGCATGACCAGAGGGTTTCCGACGTTTGTTCCGCCGTAGTATTCGGAGTCACTGCAGAAAACTTCGCGATACTCGCCCCCGAGCGGGACGCCGACTCGAACCTGCCGCCGAACGATCGGTGTGAAATTGGCGACAACGATCAGCACTTCCCCCTGCTTCCCCTTCCGCAGGTAGGAGAGCAGCGATTCGCTGGAATTGCCGCAGTCGATCCATTCAAAGCCATCCCCCTGAAAGTCAAAGTCGTGGAGCGCGGGAGACTTGGCGTAAAGTCGATTCAGGTCGCCCACCAACTTCTGCACGCCCCGGTGGGGCTCGCGGTCGAGTAACTCCCAGTGCAAGGCTTGATTGCAGTTCCATTCGGTCCACTGCCCAAACTCGCTCCCCATGAAGAGCAGCTTCTTGCCCGGATGGGTCCACATGTAGGTGTAGAGCAATCGCAGGTTGGCAAACTTCTGCCAGACATCGCCCGGCATCTGGTCAATCAGTGCGCCTTTGCCATGGACCACTTCATCGTGCGACAAGGGCAACATGAAGTTCTCGGTGAAGGCGTAGACGAGGCTGAACGTCAGCTCGTCGTGGTGATACTTGCGATGAACCGGATCGTTCCGCATGTAACGGACCGTGTCGTTCATCCAGCCCATGTTCCACTTGATGCTGAACCCCAGCCCCCCAGCGTACGTCGGCCGGGAAACGCCACCCCAGGCGGTTGATTCCTCGGCAATGGTCAGCGTTCCTGGAAACTGGCCGTGGACCTGTTCGTTGAATTCCCGCAGGAAATCAATCGCTTCAAGATTCTCGCGACCGCCAAATTTGTTCGGTATCCATTGCCCAGCCTTGCGGCTGTAATCGAGATAGAGCATCGAGGCGACGGCGTCGACGCGCAATCCGTCGATGTGGTACTTGTCCATCCAGAAGAGGGCGTTGGAGACAAGGAAATTGCGCACCTCGTTGCGGCCGTAGTTGAAAATCAGGGTATTCCAGTCGGGATGCTCGCCCTGTCTCGGATCCGCATGCTCATACAGGCAAGTCCCGTCGAACCGGGCGAGACCGTGAGCGTCTTTGGGAAAGTGGGCTGGAACCCAATCGAGAATGACTCCAATTCCGTTCTGATGGCAGTAGTCGACAAAATACATGAAGTCCTGGGGTGTTCCGTAGCGACTGGTGACGCCAAAGTAACCCGTCGTCTGATAACCCCAACTCGGCGTGTAAGGATGCTCCGAGATCGGTAGCAATTCGAGGTGCGTGAAGCCGGTTTCGCGACAATAGTCGACCAGTTGATGGGCAAGATCGCGATAGTTCATCCAGCCGTGGTTGCGATTTCGGTCCTGCCGCCAGCTGCCGAGATGGACTTCGTAGATCGAAATCGCACGGTCGAGTCCATGGCCCGCCGCCCGCTGGGAAATCCAAGCCGCATCCCGCCACTCATAGTCCGCCAGGTTGGTCACTTGCGAAGCGGATCGCGGCACGACCTCACCGGTGAAGGCGAGCGGATCGCACTTGTCCAGCACATGCCCCGCCGCGTCCTCCAAGCGGTACTTGTACAAGTCACCGACCTTGGCTCCGGGGACAAACAATTCCCAGAGCCCACTCGGTACGTGCTTGCGCATCGCGTGCCCGCGACCGTCCCAATCATTGAATGAGCCGACCACCGAGATCGATTTGGCATTCGGCGCCCAAACAATAAAGTTGACCCCCGACACTCCAGCAACGGTCCGCGGATGGGCGCCCAGTCGCTCGTAAAGCCGGTAGTGCCGCGCCTCGCCGAAGAGGTGAAAGTCAAGCTCACCGAGCAAGCTCGGCGCCGCCACCGCAGGAGACTGCGGCGTTCCAACTGAGTTCATGAGTTGTCTGCCAATGAAGTGAGGCTGCTCAGCCAGCAGCTTGGTCGACCCGGACCAATTCTGCCGTTCCGCGGACGAGGCTACCTTCCAAGTGCCGTCGGCCGTCTCCCGAAGTATGCTCGTCAAGTGATCAGTCCTTAAAAAGTATGCGTCCCCAATCGGCCCTTGGACAGGTCCTTCCCTATCCTCCAGCTCGATCCCGGCGAAAATTGCGATCCCTCGGGTCGCCGGCCGCATGCCTCAGCGACGGCAACCCGTCCATTCCCTGCCGCCACCCGCACGTTATCCGTTCACGAGGCCGATCTGAGCCGGCACGGCTGCTGGATACCCCAAACGCTGTGTCCATTCCCAGCCCATCCAGTTGGGCAGTGGAACCACTGGACTGCGCCGCTGCAGTTGGCGACGCGGTTCCAGTTCCTCAAATGAATTGCTCAGCCGCCAGATCCGGCATTCCAGGCGGTGAATCTGGCAGGCGCGGTCAACCCGCTGCCACAGGTCGACATACTTGACCGGTGCCATCTCTCCGAACCGTTCCCACATCCAACCGTTTTCCCGCCACTGCTCCAACCCCCCGCGAATGCCACTGACGACAAAACGACTGGGCGTGATCAGCTTCACTTGCGAGGGCTGGTCCAATTCCTCCAACCCGCGCACGACCGACAACAGATGCAAACGTTCGCCGCTGGAATCCGCTTCTGAATCGGACGCTTCGAGGCGATCCGATCCCCCCACTTGTTGCAGGATGAACTTCCAACGGCCACCCAAGTCCTCCGCCCCGGCAGGATGGACTTCGGTCATCAACAGATAACGCGGCCAGGCACCAAACATGGCGACACCTCAAACTTACGAAGACAGGCAATCGTTCGTTTGACAATCCGTTGTCGGTCGTGCCTTCCAGAGTGAAACTCTTTTCTTGGCTACTGACCAGATATCGGCAGAGTTTGCCTGACCATTAATCCCGCTGAGAAAATTTGCGGGACAGAAAAAGATAGCCGGCCGCGCAATCGCCACGCGCGGCAAATCGCTCAAAGCTTACCGCGCTTCCAAATCGTAACAGGCGACCAAATCGCACCGGCCAGCCAAGCCTCAATGGGACTTGTCATACCCATGCGGATGGTGCTGATGCCAGTTCCAGGCTGTCTCCACGATCGGGCGCAGTGTCTGGTACTTCGGCTTCCAGCCGAGCACGCGTTCCGCCTCGCGGGCATCGGCCACCAGCTCGGGCGGATCACCGGGACGACGGGGACCGATCACCTCGGGGATTTCACGGCCAGTAACGGCGCGGCAGACATCGATGACCTCGCGCACACTGTAACCCCGGCCTGTTCCCAGATTGAGCCTGATTTCGGTGCCCGGCCCCAACCGCTCCAACGCGGCCAGATGCGCGGCGCCCAAATCATCCACGTGAATGTAATCGCGGACGCATGTGCGGTCCGGTGTCGGCCAGTCATCGCCGAAAATCGTAATGTGCGGGCGCTGCCCCAAGGCTACCTGCAGCACCAGCGGAATCAGATGCGATTCCGGGTCGTGATCTTCACCGATATCTCCCTCGGGACTGGCACCCGCCGCATTGAAGTAGCGGAGCGCTGCGTAGCCGAACCCATAAGCCGCGGCGTAGTCCGCCAAGGCCCGCTCGACGACCAGCTTGGTGAATCCATAGGGATTGACCGGCGCCTGGGGCTCCCGCTCCGAAATCGGTACCGTTTGGGGGATCCCGTAAGTCGCACAGGTGCTGGAGAAGACCAGTTTCTTGACGTTTCTTTTCCGCATCGACTCCAGCAGAGCCAACGTCGCCACGACGTTGTTGCGGTAATACTTTGCCGGATCGGCAACCGATTCACCCACCAACGCGCAAGCGGCGAAGTGCATGACCGCTTCGATCGAATGCTCGACCAGAATCGAGTCGACCAATTCGCCGTCTTCCATTTCACCCTGATAAAACTTGCCGGCCCGGACCGCTGCCGCAAATCCGGTGCTCAGGTTGTCGAGGATCGCGACGCGATGACCGCTGCGCTCCAACAGCCGCACCATGTGTGAACCGATATACCCGGCTCCGCCAACAACCAGCACATTCATTCCCAATCCTCGCTCTCAATCCTGAATGCCAATTCTTCGGGCAAATCCCAGCCTTGCGAAGGCCCTTTGTTTTCGGCGAGCCCCTGTTTTCGGCGAGCACTTTGTCGCCGTGGACGGGGCCTGGCCTGGGGCTCCATCAACTCGAACGCGAAACCCCGCTCACGCAGCCCGGCGAATCGACTCGCCAGCCACCAGCAGGCGGCCAATCACGGCCGTCGGTCGATGGGCCGCATACCAGCGGCTGGAAAACTGTTCAGCCGTCCGCCGGTAGTGTTGATAATGATTAACCAGTTCGTCGATCACCAGCGGCAAATGACTCCGGTCTGCGGCGATCAAGCCAACCACGGCCTGCGGCAGGCTTCGGGACTCCTCCGCCAGCACCTGCAGCCGGACTTTTTTCAAACTGATTCCAGTCTCGGGTTGGGCACTCCGCAACTGCAATTGGGCAACCTGCTGACCGGGAGCGAACCGCACAAAAACGCCCGCTTGAGAGTCATTCTCGGGAGGACCAATGACTTGACTGGAAAGCAACTCGCCCCCAGAGCCGAGAGCATCCACGCGCAAATAAGCCCCCTGCGACTCGGGCTCATGCCACTCAAACTGCAAAACCGCTCCACCTTCATCCGCCTGCAGATCGAACTCCAACCGGAAGGGATGAGCTTCGAAGTCACAGCCAACAACCCCACCAGTCACAGGGACGTTGCTCAGGTCCCAGCGACAATCAGCCAGCGTCAACGCCCTGCTCGCCAAGGGGCCTTCGGCCAGCCTCCGCGCGTATTGAAAGTGCGCCTCTTTGAGCTGCTCGGAGAGCCAATTCCCCGCGGAGACGATCACCGGTCGGCCAACCGCCAGCAACTCGCCGAGCACTCCCGCCCGCCGCACATAATAGTCGGCGCTGTCGTACATCAGCAGGCCACAATCCGTCTCCCGGATCATCGCCGCGTATTCGTCCGCCGAAAGCGGATAATCCCGAAAGCGAATCGCCCCCGGCTCTTCCGCCGCAGACCTCTCGCCCGCTGAACTGGTCGCGGTGGCCAGCGCGGGCTGCGTGGAAAGCGGGCTGATGCGAGCCGGCGCCTCAACGCCAGTTCGTCGCCGCACAATCGAAGGCAAACCCAAGCCGCGGCGTTTACTCGGCGGCGACTGCAGCTCGATCTCGATGCGGCCGCTCGCTAAATCCCGCTCGCCAATTTCCGCAATCAGCTCCTGCAAAAAAAGCTTCTGGCCTTTCTCCCGGCGAATCGCCCCGGGACAAGTGATTCGAATCGGGCGTCCAACACCCTTCGAATTCAAGTCAGCGACTCCGGCCAGGCTCAACCGGTTCTCAGACCCGCTCTCGGGAGCAAAACGCTCGGATATCGGATAGACGAGGCGTTCAACAGGCCCCAATCCCAACTTCCGATACTGATCTGCCAATGATTCCGTCGTGCCGTAAAAGTGCGCTTGGTGGTAGGGAATCGACTGACGCGCGCCCCCCAGACAACACTTCAGCTGGCGCAGCCTCTCAAGCTGCCGAGGCACGCCCGCTGCCGGTGGCTCGAACACGGGGAAATGAAACAGCCAATGCCAGTTGACCTGCAGCGTGCGCGGGTGACTGGCGAGGTAGGCGCTCACCGCCATCACCTCCAGTTCCGTGACCGTTGTGAACAACACATGGTCGTCATCCTCAAAGGTATCCGCCGCAAACAATTGCTCGCAGTCGCGGGCAAATTGCTCGACATACGCCCGACG
>JAJTFE010000002.1 GCA_021298375.1 Blastopirellula sp.
GGCGATTCACCTCTGCTTCAGCCTCGCGCTTATTCCATGCTCCTGTCGTCTTATCCGCCGTTTCGCCCCGCGCCGTGGTTGAGCAACGCCCACGTGCAAACCGTAGCGGCCTATTTTTCGAAACATCGCGCGCCGAATCCCCGGGCGGAACCGTTGCTGGTCAGTCTGCCGGACGGGGATCAAATCGTGGTGCACGACAGCCAGCCGAAAAACTGGATCACGGGTGACCGGATCGCGATTCTCGTACATGGGCTGTGCGGATCGAGCGAGTCCCCCTACATGCGGCGAATTACAGCCAAGCTGATGCGGGCTGGCGTGCGGGTGGTGCGGGTCGATATGCGGGGGTGGGGAGCGAGCCAATTCATTTCCCGCGGTCATGCCCATGCCGGATCGTCGGCCGACGTCTCTTGCGTTGTCGCCGCGGTCCAGCGGCTGAGCCCAATCTCGAAGATCACGCTGGTTGGTTTTTCGCTCGGCGGGAACATTGTCCTGCATCTGGCCGGGCAGTGGGGCAGGGGGTTGGGGGGGAGCGGCGAGGGACTTGAGCCGCCCGCCCACGTGGAGCCGAAAGGTGCGGAGACAAAGCGCGCGGCCCCGATCGCGTTGCAGGAGGAATCCCCTTTTTCAACCAAGCCTGGCGGCGAGGCGTTCCTTTTTCCGCCCCCCCAGCTGGAGCCTTGGATCGCCGCGCCGCCCGAAGTGGACAGCGTGATTGCCGTGTCGCCACCAGTGGACCTGGAACTGGCCTCGGCCAATCTGCGACAGTGGGGGAATCGACTGTACGACTGGTTTTTTATTGACAAGCTGCGGCTGAATCTGCTGGAGCGGCGAGCGCGCGTGCCCAACCTCCTCGACAACCGCCTCCGCGCGTTCCCCCACCGCTTGGTGCATTTTGATGATCGCTTTCTCGCCCCAGTCAATGGTTTCCACGGTGCTCGCGATTACTATGCTCGCTCCAGCGCCGGACCGCTGCTGGCTGAGGTCGCGATCCCCACGCTGATCATCAGTTCGGAAGATGACCCGGTCGTGCCCGTGCGGATGTATCGCGATTGGGCCTTATCGCCAAGCGTCGAGTTGCTGCTGCTCAAGCAAGGTGGCCACCTCGGCTATCTGGCCGGCCGACCGCACGATCCCGACCCGTACTGGCTGGATTGGCGACTGGTGCAGTGGATCTCAAGGATCTAGGCAAAATCTTCCTCCGAAGCGCTCGGCTCGGGGCTCTTTCCCCCAAGCGAGCGAGCGGAAATGGGCTTGCCAAATCTTCATTGGACCTGGAGCAGGGGCGGCAACTAGAATGCGGAGCCCGCTTGAGGGAACCGCTATCTTGCATCAGGGAGTGAATTCATCGTGTCTCGTCCAACGACTTTGCTGTTTGTGTTTTTCGCCGCGTGGCTGGGCTCAGTCACTGCCTTGGCCAACGCGGATGAGTTCCGCCTGCTCGCCTGGAATGTGGAGAGCAATCGCCCCGGCCAGCCTCCCGTGAGCAATCCTCTGGTGATCGCCGAACAGCTGAGCGAGCTGATGCGCGACCCGGCTACGCGAGCCGAAGTCGTTGTGCTGAGCGAAGTCGACCCGGTCACGGTGCAGCGGTTTCAGAAGGCCGTGGCGGAGGGACTCGGTTCAGAAATTGATTTTGTAACCTCGGGCAGTGGCGGATTTCAGGACACTGACTCGCTGATGTTGATCGTCGACAAGCAACGGTTTCGGATCGAAGAAGCGGTCGAGTTGCATCGCTATGCCGGAATCGCCGCCAACTTCAATAACCCGGAAACGGATTCGGCTGATTTCGGCGCCCTGCGGGCCCGATCTCCACTGGCCGTCAGGCTGGTTGATCTGAAAAGCTCGGATTCGTTTTGGGTGATCGCCAACCATCTGGCGCGGGGCGAGGCGGAGTTGCGAACCGACCAGGCCCGAATGCTGGTCAAATGGGCGGCCGACCGGCCAGAGCCCGTGATCACGGCGGGTGATTTCAATTTTGATTTCGAGTTCAAGTCGGCGCGGGGGAACCCGGGTTTCCAGGCAATGATGGAGGGCGGGGTCTGGGAATGGCTCAAGCCCGATCCACTTCTCGACAGCAACTGGTCGGATGACCGGCAGGCCTTGCCGCAGCGGGTTGACCGCTACCCCGATTCGATCCTCGATTTCGTGTTCGTCGCCAATGGAGCCAAACAGTGGCAGGGCGAAGCCGATGTGGTCGTCCGCCCGGGAGACTTTCCGGACAATGACCAGACGAGCGACCATCGCCCGACCATCGCCCGGTTTAAGAAGTAAGGCCGGAAGGCTTGGGGGGGCTTGGCCGCGGAGGGTTGCAAACAGTGAGCGCCTTGGGGGCGCCCGAAGGCCTCGGGGGAAAGCGGGCCAATCGGGCCGCCAAGAGCACTCGCCCCCCTGCTTTCGGCAAATCCTTCGCACACCGGCCGGGCAGGCCGCGAAACGCCCCGCCGCAGCCAATTCGAGTTGACCTAAAACAGCTGTTTAATATACTGACTTAGCGGTCCGGAAATCGAGATTCGGGCAATTTGCCAAGATTTTCGCGGTCAGGCGAAACTCCGGAACGTCGCCAATGGTTGGCTGGGTAGTCGTTGGCTGGGTTGTCGTTGGGTTGGCACGTCGAGGGCGGACCCGTTTTTGGCTGGTCAAACCCGTTAACGGTGACGGATTGGGGTGTCGGGGCAGCTCTTTGAGCCCCTTTCGTTCAGGGCGAAAAGGCTGGGGAGCGACTAACGGGCTGCGAGCCGTCTGTCGGGTCTGGCTGGGGTTGTCGACCGCTATTTTCTGCGGTTAAGGCAGGTTAATCCTGCCGACCGGTTGGCAATGGGTGGCCTGCGCCCGCGAGATTGCCCTTTGAGGCGAGATTGCCCTTTGAGGTCTGTCTCACAGCAACGATACTCAGGCTTTGGCCTTGCTGGTCCTCTCAGCTGAGCCTTTCAGCTGGTCCTCTCAAGCGGACAGCCGCTGGGAAGCGAGGGACGAGGATGAACCGTGGCGGGAAAATCGTGGATTGGCCGTCCGTGTGGGTCGGGCCGAGAGCTTGATTGCGGGGATTGTTCGCAACTCAGTTGCGGGTCACAACCTGCTCAAACGGAGAGTTGGCCAACCAAACGGAAAATTGGACTGATTCGAAGGCATTCAGCCTCAACCGCTGATTGTCCTTTACCGCTTCCGCGTCTCGCCTGGCCCCGCAACCTGAATTGCCCATTGAGAAACTCAACTACTGAAACAAGATGAGCCAACAAACAAGCATTTTCGAAGACTTGACCCGCGCGATTGCGCCGATTGCGATCGTCGTGGCTGCGATCGGCGGTTACTTGCTCTGGGGCAAGCCGCCCCAGAGTGAAACCGCGGCTCCTCCGCCGCCGCCAGCGGTCACGGTAATTACCTCGGAGGTGGCAGCGTTTCGTGAGCCGATTCAAATCGTGGTCGACGGAGTGGCTCAGCCGCACCGTCACATCAGCGTTGCGGCTGAGGTCAGCGGTCGGGTGAAGTACAAGAATCCGAACTGCAATGACGGCAAGTACGTTGGGGCTGGGGAAGTCCTTTATGAAATCGATTCAGCCGACTACCAGTCGGCCTTGGACCGGATTCAGCAAGAGCTTTTGCAGGCAGAAAATGCGATTAAGGAGTGGGAAGTCGACCGCGAGAACGCCAACGAGCAAATTGTTCTGGCGGAACGGGACTTGGAGTTTGCCCGCAACGAGATGGAGCGGGTTCGGACGCTGCGATCCAAGAACGCGGCCTCCGAGCAGGAAATGGAACAATCGCTGCGGGTGGAAGTGGCCGCGCAGTTGGCGGTGCAAAACCTGAGAAATCAGGTCAAGGCGCTCGATGCGCGAAAAGCCCGAGCGGTCTCCGCCCTGGAACTGCAAAGAGTCGCCCTGAAGCAGGCGGAGCGGAATCTTGCCCGAACGAAGATCCTTGCTCCCGTGGACTGCGTGGTCGTCACGGATGACTGCGAAGAGGGGGGTTATGTCCAAAGTGGCAAGGTGGTGGCGATCATCAACGACGTCGACATGGCGGAGGTCGGTTGCCAACTGGAGCTGAGCGATTTGTTCTGGTTATGGAAAGCCCGTTCGGCGGAAGAAGTGGTTGGCCGTTCGATGCAGCCGGGGCAGGTTTACGACGTTCCGCCGATTCCGGTAACGGTGGAGTTCCCTTTCCATGACCGGCTGTGTCGCTGGAAGGGAACGGTTTCCCGTTTTGGCGGGACTGGAATCGACCTCTCGACCCGGACGATTCCCTGTCGAGTGCTGGTCAGCGACCCGCTGACGTCTGAGGTTTTCACGCTCGACGGAAAACCGGCGAGTGACATGGTGCCGCCGCCGCTGGCGACGGGCATGTTTGTCACCGTTCGAATCGCAGTTGATCCGCAGGATCCTCTGGTTTCGGTTCCCTCAACGGCGGTGCGGAGTGGTGGCACTTGCTGGTTGATGCGGGATGGCAAGCTGAAAATCCAGCCTGTCAAAATCGCCCGGCGGACCAAAGAGCTTGTTTTGATCCACGAAGAGGAAGGTGGAATTCAGGCGGGCGACCGCGTGATCACCTCGCCTCTGGCCGTCGCCGAAGAGGGAATGGCCCTGCAGGAAAAGGGGAGCAAGGAAAGCCCGCCTTTGTCTACTGCTCCCGCGACTGAAGCAGCCGTCCCGAACCAGGAATAATTGAGAAGCTGAATCCTTATGATGCGTTCTGTCATTCGCTGGGCCGTGCACAATCACGCGGCCATGAATCTGATTCTGATCGCCACGTTCCTCGTGGGCGCCGTTTCGCTGCTCATGTTGCGCCGGGAAGTCTTCCCTGCCTTCCAGCTGGAAATCGCCGTGGTGACGGTCCCCTATCCGGGAGCCAGTCCGGAGGAGGTTGAAGAAGCGATTTGCCAAAAGGTCGAAGCTGCAGTGCGGGCGATCGAAGGGATCAAGAATGTCACCTCGACGGCCCGGGAGAGCGCCGGCTCCGTGATTCTCGAAATGGAATCCACTGCCGACGTACAGAAGGTGATTGCCGATGTACGCAGCGCAGTCGATCGGATTCCCAGCTTCCCCGTGCTGGCAGAAGACCCTGAAATCCAGCAGATCACCTTTCGCAATGCCGCGATTCGGGTCGGCATTCTCTCGGACAAATCCGATGCGGCGGACGCCGATCTCACACTCCGGGGATTCGCCGAGCAGATCCGCGATGACCTGCTGCAACTGAATTCGGTTTCTCAGTCGACGATCCTCGGCGAGCGGCCCTATCAAATCGACGTGGAAATTCCCGAGGAGAACCTGCGAAAGTACGGGCTGACTCTGCAGAAGGTCGCCGAGCGGATTCGGCGGGAGAACGTCGAGATCCCGGGTGGAAAAATTCAGGCTTCTGGCCAGTCGATGCTGATTCGCGGCAAGAACAAGCGGGTTACGGGAGAAGAGATTGCCCAGTTGCCGCTGGTGGCGCGCGAAGATGGAGCGGTGCTCACGGTGGGCGCGCTCGGCACGGTGCACGACGGCTTTGAAGACACCAAGTCTTACCAACGGCTCAATGGCAAAGTCGCCCAAGTGGTCAGCGTTGATCGGACCAACACTGAAGACTTGCTGAAGATCGTGGATGAAGTCCAGGCCTACGTAAAGAACAAGCAGTGCCCGCCAGGTTACTCGTTGATCACGATGTACGACACCTCGGTCGACGTGCGGGAACGAATCAATCTGCTGGTTGAAGACGGACTACAAGGTCTGATCCTTGTGATCCTGGTGCTGGCAATCTTCCTCGAATTCCGGCTCGCGCTCTGGGTGGCGCTGGGAATTCCGTTTGCGATCATGGCGACCTGCGGCGTGCTTTATCTTGCCGGCGAGACGCTGAACATGCTCTCGCTGTTTGCCTTTCTGATGGCCCTCGGGATTCTGGTCGACGATGCGATCGTGATCAGTGAAAACTTCCACACCTACCGCAGTCAGGGTCACAGCGTGATCAAGTCGGCGATTGATGCCACGGCCGAAGTGGCTGGCAGCGTCACGACCGGCGTGCTCTGTACCTGCATCGCGTTTGTGCCGCTGTTTTTTGTCAGCGGAATCATGGGCAAATTCATCGCCTGCATGCCGTTGACTGTGATTGCCATGCTCCTGATTTCGCTGGCCGAGGGTTTGACCATTCTCGCTTGCCACCTCGGGCACGATCACATGCTGCCGGAAATGATCGGCACGATGCAGCGCTTGCGGGACCGCGTTGGCAGCTGGCACTTCCTGCACTTCATCCTGTTTGGCTGGTTGATTTGGGGAGCATCCTGGCTCTGTGAGCAATTGTTGCGAAGTTGGCAGAGCGGGTTTCGATTGTTCAAGCGGTTTTTTGATTGGGTCAACATCTACGCGGACAAGCTGGTCGACTTCACCGTCGGGGCGATTTACTTGCCGACGGTTCGCCGGGCAGTGCGCAATATTCCGCTGGTGTTGGCGGTGGCGGCAACCCTGCTGATTGTCACCCTGACAGGCCAGCAAGCCGGCGTCGTCAAGCAAACACTCTTTCCTTCGATGGATTCGCGAACGATTATCGCCTCGGTCACCTTCCCCGATGGGACCCCGATCGAGGTTACCGATGCCGCCGTCTCGCAGATGGCTGAGGCGATGCGTGAAGTCAGCCGCGAACATTCCGAAGAGGGATACCCGCTGGCCAAGATCGTGCATGAGTTGATTGGCGGGGGCGGCGGCTTCAGTAATGGCCCCAATGAGCGCGGTTCGGGCGAGTTTGCGGGGACCGTGATCGTCGAACTGGTCGGAGCCGATCATCGCAAGCTGCACAGCAAGGAAGTGATCAACCTTTGGCGGGAAAAGACCGGCACAATCGTGGGAGCGGAAGAAGTCAATTTCAATGCAGCCTCGATGGGACCAGGCGGCAAGCAAATTGAATTTCGGCTGCTGGCCAACAGCGAGAACTGGGATCAGCTCAAGGCGGCCAACGAAGAAGTCAAACAAAAGCTCAGCAGCTATGCCGATGCCACCGACATCTCCGACGACTTATTCGAAGGCAAATGGGAATACATCATCCGCGTCAACGATCGGGCTCAGGGGATGGGCGTGACCACGGCCGATCTGGCCGAAACTCTGCGAGCCTCTTTCTACGGCCAGGAAGTCCAGCGTCTGCAGCGCGGCAGGCACGAAGTCAAGCTGATGGTTCGCTATCCCAAGGATGAGCGGGAAAACCTCGCCACCCTCGATAGCATTCGGGTACGGGGCAACGATGGAGTGGAACGGCCGATTGTGGAACTGGCTGAGGTCAGCATTCAACGCGGTTATCAGAGTATCAATCGGATCGACCAGAAGCGGGCGATTACCATTTCGGGTGACGTCCGCCCGGGTGGCAATTCAACCGAGTTGCTGAACAACTTCGAAAAGAATGACATGCCGGCGATTTTGGCCAAGTACCCCGCAGTGAGCGTCAAGTGGGAAGGCCAGCGTCAACAGAATGCCGAATCGATGATGAGCCTCGGTGTCGGTGCCATTCTGGCGATCTTTGCGATGTATCTGATGTTGGTCTTCCAGATGAAGTCCCTGCTGGAACCATTCATCATCTTGCTCGTGATCCCGTTCGCCATTTCCGGTGCCTTCTGGGGACACTACGCCATGGGCTTGGAGTTGACGCTGTTCAGTTTCTTCGGAATCGTTGCCCTGACCGGCATGGTGGTCAACGACTCGATCGTGCTGATCGACTTTATTGACCTGAGAATCAAGGAGTTTCCGGACGAACCTCTGATCGAGTCGATCGTCGAAGCGGGGCGGCGCCGAATTCGGCCAATGGCCCTCAACACCCTGACGGCAATCATCGGCATCGTACCGCTGGTTTCCAACAAGTCACTTCAGGCTCAGGTGCTCGTGCCGATGGGCGTGAGCCTGGTCTTCGGACTGGCTGCCAGCACACTGGTGGGGCTGTTCCTGATTCCGACCCTGTACTACATGCTGGCGCAGATTTTCCCGCCGCACCGGGAGTCCGATGAAGATTACGAAGAGCAGCAGGACACCGCCGAAGTTCAGGCAACCAACGCCTGGGGCCGCCAGAGTATTCCGGGCGGTATCCCCACGCCAGAAAACACCGACGCCGGGCAGACCGCAGCGAGCACGGCGCTCGACGCGGCCAGCTTGCTCGCCGGTCTGAAGAATGGAGCCGAGCGAACCAAACCGTTGGACCTGCCCGTGGAAATTGGGCTGGCGGCCGGGCCAAACCGACCTTAACTCCGCCAGAATTTGCCGCGGCGCAGGCCCCGGCCGTGGACTTACTCCCAGCGCATTTCGGGAGGAAGCCGCCGCACGCCAAACCGCGTGCGACTTCCATCGGTCCCTAATCTGGCCGATAATCAACCAAGGTTCCCGGGGACCCGTCTCCTTCCCCGGGAAGTAGGTGCGAGGCCACTTGAGCTGATCCTCAAAGCCACTTACTCAAGCCGAACGTTTCCAAGTGCGTTCGCCATTTCCTCTCTGCTTTCAGGAGTCGTTCTCATGCGCGGGAATTCTCTGCTGTGCTCGTTCTTCTGTCTGGCTCTCTTCGGGTTGCCCAGCCCATTGCCCTCGCTGCATGCTCAGACGGTCGCTGAGGAGCACGCGCGGAAGCTGGATGAGTTCCTGGTCCAGGGCAAGCTGGTGGCTGCGGCCAGCCACTTTCGCAGCGTCCTGGAGCAGCAGCCAGACGAGCCGACGGCGCTGCTCGCCTTGGGACTGACTGAATTCCTGCAGGCTCTCGAATATCTCGGCAATTCCAACTACCGCTTTGGAACGCTGAGTAATTCCGCCACTGAGGAACTGCCCCTGCTGCGTTTGCCGGTGCCGGAAAATCCGCATCCAGACCAGGTTTCTTACGATGAACTGTGCAGCGTCATCAAGCAATTTCAAGGCAAGGTTCGCGCAGCCGAATCGACGCTGGCCCGGGTGAAAACCGAGAACGTCTACCTTCCGCTGTATCTTGGCCGAGCACGCCTCGACCTCAATGGCGACGGGGCGATGGGGGATGAGGAAACTCTCTGGCGGATCTGCCGGGTGATCGCCCCTCAACTTGAACAGGCTCAGGGTGAAGCGTTTGTCGTTGGCGTTGACGGGGCCGATGTGCACTGGCTCCGCGGGTATTGCCACTTTCTCCAAGCGGTTTGTGACATGGTGCTGGCCTATGACGAGCGCCAACTGTTTGAACGCTGTGGGCAACTCGTTTTTCCAAACATTGAAACACCTTTTCTGGCTCCCAAAGATCGCGGGCGGATGGCCGACTTCGATCTGAGATCTATCGCCGATGCCATTGCTGCCATTCATTTGATCCGCTTTCCCGTCGTGGCTCCCGAGCGAATGCGGGCGGCGCATGGGCATCTGCTGGCAATGGTCCAGCAGAGCCGCTTGTGCTGGGAAAGAGTCTTGGCTGAAACTGATGACCGAAACGAGTGGATTCCCAATCCGCAGCAGACGAGCGTCCTGGGCGTAGCCGTGCCGCGCGAGATAATTACCGGCTGGAGCAAAGTGCTCGACGAGGTTGAACAACTGCTGCAGGGCAAGAAACTGATTCCCTATTGGCGCCAGTATTCGAACCAGCTGTTTGGTTTTGGCCTCGAACCGGCAGACCAGATTCCTGAGCAAGGGAAAGGCCTCAACCTCCGGCGAATATTTTTCGAACCGCAGGAGCTCGACTTGATCTTGTGGTTGCAGGGAACGGGAGTCGAAGTCTATCTGGAGGAGGGACCGCTCTCGACTCCCGAAGCTTGGAATCGCCTGACTCAGGTTTTCGAGGGCCAGTTTTTTGGGTTTGCGGTCTGGTTCAATTGAAAGAGCGGCGGCCGGCGCACGGAGAGCCGATGCCGAGGACCGCTCGGGTTGTGCAAAGCATGAGGATTCAAGCGGGCCGGACTCTCCGGGGGAATCCGCAGCGAGTGCGGGTGAGATGCGCGTGAGAGAAATACACGAACTCACCTCCCGGGGCAGGGTAAATTCCTGTCGTTGACCTGAGCGGTTTCAGCGAATTCTTTTTTTCATTTCGGCGGCGTGGAATGGGTTGCCGGGGACGTTTGAGCCGATTTGTCGCCCCGCGCTGGAAGCAAAAACGTCACCCCCAGTCATGCCGGGCCCGCGGCTTGGTCGAAAATGTTCTGAGTGTCCCGCCGAGCGTTTCGATTGACTTCGAACAAGCTGGTTGGCGGACTGCTGGCACGGTCAGCAGCAAGAAGGCCGGAGTGGTGAACGGTTTGAGCGAATCGCTTCGCCCAAAACGCCCAAGCCCTCTCAAGCCCCCCCGTCGCCCTCGCTTAAAATACCCCCTCATTGAGTGGGTGTGACGGTTTAACACGTAGACTGAGCGGATTTCGCTACGGTAGACTCTTCGAACTTTACCTGAAATCTCGCGCCCGAATTGCGCTCGGGCCAGTCGCTCGTTGACCATCCGCCGGTGGGCTGGGTTGACGGGGTGATAGGCCGAGCGTGCAGCAGCCTGAGCGTGCAGCAGCCTGAGCGTGCAGCAGCCTGAGCGTGCAGCGGGGGGTCAGGTTTTTGGTTAGCAGTGAATCCTCAAGAGTGTGCTCCCGAGTCGGTCGGTTGTGTGAGCAGCCGTCAACGAACTGAGCGCTGAGAAGCAATCCATGCAAACGTTTGTCTTTCCCAACTGGGTCAATCGGTTCACGGTCGTTTCCATCGTCGGCGGCTTGGCAGTCGCTGGTTACCTGGCGACTTGCCTTTTTGGCGCCATTCATCCAGAAATCATCAACGTCGGGCATCAGCCCAAGCAACCGGTGCCGTTCAGCCACCGGATTCATGCCGGTCAATTGAAGCTCGATTGTCGGTACTGCCACAACACGGTCGAGAAGACCGGGTTTGCGGCGATTCCTGCGACGGCCACTTGCGGCAATTGCCACGGTGGAAACCGGGTCAAGGAAGGGGCCACGCTGGGGATCGTCAAGGGCGACAGCCCGCTGCTGGAACCGGTTCGGGTCAGCCTTGAGACCAAGAACCCGGTCCTTTGGGAAAAGGTCCACGACGTTCCGGACTTCGTCTATTTCAATCATAGTGCGCACATTAATCGCGGCGTGAGCTGCGTTTCCTGTCACGGCCGAATCGACACGATGGAAGTCGTGACGCAAGTCGAGCCGCTCTCGATGAAGTGGTGTCTGGATTGCCATCGCAATCCGGAACCCAACATTCGCGACCCGCAACTGGTCACAGCTTTGGACTTCAAGCCTGAAGACCCCGAAGCTTATGGCAAGGAGTGGGCGAAGAAACTCGGAATCAAACCTAACGTCAGCTGTTCCACCTGTCACCGATGAACCATATCGATTCGAAAACCATCCACGCAGCTGCCGAAGCGGTTGCGTCCAATGAGTACGAGCAGCTGGAGCAATTCCAGGCGGCCAGCCGAACACCGGAAGCGGTGGCGGGCGGCGCCTTGGATGCCGAATTCGGCGCTGCGCTCGAGGGACTGGACGACGGACTCTCGCGGCGGCGTTGGCTGCAGCTGATGGGGGCTTCGCTGGCCCTCGGTGCTGCTTCGACCGGATGCCGATATCAGGAAGAGAAGATTGCTCCCTACGCCTTCCGTCCGCAGAACCGGATTCCGGGCGTACCAGTCAAATACGCCACCAGCCTGAATTTTGCCGGCGTTGCCCATCCGCTTGAGGCGACCAGCTTCGACGGTCGCCCGATCAAACTGGACGGCAACAAGCTGCATCCCGATTCGCTTGGGGCCTCGGATACGTTTACTCAGGCGCGGATTCTTGAGCTCTACTGCCCGGAGCGGCTGCGGAGCCCGCAGCTGCGGGAGGGAGACGCTTACCGCGATTCAGACTGGGCCGCTTTCTCTGCAGCTGCCGCCGGACTGTTCGCGCAAGACCTCTCGACAGTCGCGGTGCTGGCCGAGCCAAACGCTTCGCCGACGCTGGGTCGTTTGAAGAACGCTTTTGAAGCGCGGGGTGGCAAGTGGTTCACCTTTACCGCGATCGGTGACGACAATACTCGCGCCGGAACGAAGCTCGCTTTCGGACAGAATCTCCGGCCGCATTATCACTTCGACCAGGCCAAAGTCATTGTCTGCCTCGAAGCTGACCCGTTGAAGCTCGACCCGGCCGTAATCCGCAACAATCGCAAATTTGCTGCGGGCCGCGATGCCGACCATGGTGCGATGAGCCGACTCTATGTGGTGGAAGCTGCCAACTCCATCACTGGCAGCTGTGCCGATCACCGGATGTCACTGCCATCGAGCAAGCTCGCCAGCTTCCTCGGCGCTTTGGCGGCGGCAGTCGCTGGGCGCAAGGCTGGAGATGCCGTCGACGGCAATCTGCCCTATCGGGAAAAACTGCTGGCGGCGATGGCCCAGGACCTCCGCGACCACGCCGGTGCGGGAATGGTGGTGGTTGGTGAATCGCAGCCGGCCGAAGTTCACGCTGCCGCCTGGAAGCTCAATCAGGAGCTCGGCAATCTCGGAACGACGATTGAATTCACCCAGCCGCTGGATGCGGATCGCCCCAGCGGCGTCGAGAGCCTCAAGCAATTGGTAGCAGGTGCACAGAGCGGCTCGATCAAGGCGCTGCTCATTCTGGGTGGCAACCCGGTATTCGACGCCCCGGCCGATATCGACATTGCCAAGGCGATCGGCGGGATCGAGAACACGATTCATGCCACCGTTCACCGCAATGAAACCAGCCTCGTCTGCGACTGGCTGTACAACGTCGCGCACCCGCTGGAGAGCTGGGGCGACGGCCAGTCCGTTGATGGCAGCCACTGCCTCTCCCAGCCGCTGATCGCTCCGCTGTTTGGAGGCAAGAGCGAAATTGAACTGCTCGCCGGCCTGCTCGAGGGCAAGGAAGTGGCAGGGCTGGGCCTCGTGCAGGAAACGGCAAAGCCCGCCCTCCAAGGCGACTTCCAGACTGCCTGGAATCGCGCGGTGCACGATGGCTTCGTGGCTGACACTGCCGCCAAGCCTGTCGCGGTTTCGCTCTCGGGCGGAGCCTATCCTTCCGACGATGGCGCGTGGAAGACCAAGTGGGATGGCAAGTCGCTGGAGTTTGTCTTCACACCCAGCCTGTCAGTTTACGATGGCCGTTTTGCCAACAACGCCTGGCTTCAGGAATTGCCCGACTTCCATACCAAGTTGACTTGGGAGAACGCGGCCCTGGTCAGTCCCGAGACGGCTGAAGCCTTTGGCCTGAAGCAGGACACCAAGGTGGAGTTTCAGGTCGCGGGCAAGTCGGTCTCGTTGCCAGTGAACATCCAACCCGGTCAGGCCCGAGGCACCGTGGGCGTTGCGATTGGCTATGGCCGCACCGCAGCGGGCAAAGTCGGTGGCGATGAACTGGGAGGCGTTGAAATCGCGGGCGCGGCCGTCAATCACCTGCGAACCAGCAGCCAATGGCACTGGGCGGGCGGGGCGACCACCAACGGTAAAGGCCCCTTCTATCGACTCGCTGCGACTCAGGAAAAGTGGACCATCGATGCCACTGGCCGCGATGAAATTCAAGCCCGAATGCTGATGGATAAACACGGCATCCGCAGCCGTTTGCTCCGCGAAGGCAGCTTTGCCAGCTACCAGGAATTCCTGAAAAAGCATCCCGCGGGTGAATCCGGCCATGATGGGCACGACCATCCGGCTGCAGGGGACAAGCACTCCGGCGCTGCGAAGTTGACCTTTCTGCCGGTAATCAATTCGAATTTTGAGCCGGCGGCGGCCACCCCAGCTTCGGAAGACACTCACGCCCACGCTCCCCAGTGGCCGCAAAACTTCCACATGCACCACGAGTTGTTCGACCTGACTCCGGGCGTGCGCGAGCTCTATCGGCAGGACAACCACGCCCTGCGCAATGTCTGGGGAATGTCGATCGACCTCAACAAGTGCACCGGCTGTTCGGCCTGCGTGATTGCCTGCCAAGCCGAAAACAACATCCCGATTGTTGGCCGGGAGCAGGTACAACGCCACCGGATCATGCACTGGATGCGGATCGACTCCTACTTTGGAAACAACCTCTACAACAAGGAAGCCGCGGGTTTGTCCAAGGGTGTGGAGGGGGACGACAAGATGGTTGTCCATCAACCGGTCACCTGTCATCACTGCGAGAACGCGCCTTGCGAAACCGTCTGTCCGGTCGCGGCGACCGTGCACTCGACCGAAGGTCTTAACGACATGGTTTACAACCGCTGTATCGGCACCCGTTACTGCGGCAACAACTGTCCTTACAAGGTTCGCCGGTTCAACTACCTGAACTACTCGGATGCGGTGACCTTCCTGAAGTATCCGGGCGCGGATCGGCTGAGCTCCGGCGACCGGGCCATTCAGAACATGATGATGAATCCGGAAGTCACGATTCGCAGCCGCGGCGTGATGGAGAAATGCACCTACTGTGTGCAGCGGATTCAGAACACCAAGATTAAGGCCAAGAACGAGCAGCGGGAAATCGGCGCGAATGAAATCACCACCGCCTGCCAGGATGTCTGTCCGGCAGGGGCGATCAAGTTCGGCGACCTGAACCATCCCCAGAGCGACGTCCACGCGGCTCACGCCAGCCCACGGGCCTACGTGATGCTGGAAGAGCTCAACAATTATCCTCGGACCCGCTATCTGGCCCGAGTCCGCAATCCGCACCCGGCACTGGTGGATTGGGACGATCGTTATGGCTTGCCCAATCATGGCGAGAGCCACGAGGCGGCAGCGGACAAGCACGCTTGATTGCCAACTGGGCAGACTTCTCCCGGGAAGACAAACAGACCAACTTTTTCAACGTTTGAGATTGGAACACGATGGCCACGGTTGACCTGACATCACTCGACAACACGATCGAAGACGGCAAGCACCGAGCTCCGCTCGTGCTCGGCGGCATGGACTACTCGGACGTGACCGATGCGGTCGCAGGGGTCTGGGAGAAGAAACAACCGGCGATTTGGTGGCCAATCTTCGGGCTTGCCGTTTCGCTGACGATGCTGTTCGGCGCCCTGATCATGCACCTCTTCTTCACGGGTGTCGGCGTCTGGGGTAACAACAACCCGACTTACTGGGCGTTTGACATCGTCAATTTCGTGTTCTGGGTCGGTATCGGCCACGCCGGAACGCTGATCTCCGCAATTCTTTTCCTCTTCCGCCAGCATTGGCGAACGAGCATCAACCGCGCCGCCGAGGCGATGACGATCTTCGCGGTGGTTTGCGCTGCGACGTTCCCCGGAATTCACATCGGCCGAATCTGGGTCTTCTACTGGCTGTTCCCGGTCCCGACCGAACACCTGGCCATGTGGCCCAACTTCCGCAGCCCGCTGCTTTGGGACGTGTTCGCGGTCGGCACCTACGCCACGACTTCGCTCCTCTTCTGGTACATGGGCATGGTCCCCGATCTGGCGACCTTCCGGGACCGCTCCAAGAGCAAAATTGGACAGTTTGTTTACGGCTTGCTCTCGCTCGGCTGGACGGGTTCCGCCCGCAACTGGCACCGCTATGAAATGGCCTACACGATTCTGGCAGCCCTGGCCACGCCGCTGGTGCTCAGCGTGCACACCGTGGTCAGTTTCGACTTCGCCGTGTCCCAGTTGCCAGGCTGGCACACCACGATTTTCCCGCCCTACTTCGTCGCGGGTGCGATTTTCAGCGGCTTCGCCATGGTGGTCACACTGCTGGTCCCGGTCCGCAAACTTTATGGGCTGGAAAATCTGATCACGATTCGCCACCTCGAAAACATGAACAAAATCATCATGGCCACCGGCCTGATGGTGGGCACGGCTTACAGCATCGAATTGTTCATCGCTGCCTACAGCGGCGTCGCTTCCGAACAGTTCGCCTTCTACAACCGGGCGTTCGGAAACTTTGGCTGGGCCTACTTCATCATGTTCACCTGCAACGTGTTCATTCCGCAGCTGTTCTGGTTCAAGTGGTGCCGGACTACCCCCTGGTTCATGGTGATCGTTTCGATCTTCGTCAACATCGGGATGTGGTTCGAACGCTTCGTGATCATCATGGCTCTCTGCCGCGACTTCATTCCCGGGTCCTGGTTCTACTACCGGCCGACATGGGTTGACTTGATGATGCTCATTGGCAGCTTTGGCTTGTTCTTCACCCTGTTCCTGCTGTTCTGCCGGTATCTCCCGGTAATCGCGATGTCAGAAGTGAAGAACGTGATCCCGCATGCCGACCACGGGCATGAGGGTGGACACGGGCATGAAGGCGGGCATCCGGCCACGAGCCACTGAGCACCCGCCCACTGAGCCCCTGCCCACTGAGCCCCTGCCCACTGAGCCCCTGCCGCGACTGAGCGTTTGCTGACGAAAAACCTGACGACTGACTGTTAACCATTCGACTGACTGAACCACCGCCATGGCACACTCCCATTCCAAGCAGCCCAAACCGGCCGGACCAAAATCGAAGACGATCGGCTTGCTCGCCCAGTTCGACGACCCGGATTCCCTGGTCGCTGCCTGCGAGCGTGCCCGCGATGCGGGCTACGAAAAGTTCGATGCGTACTCGCCTTTCCCGGTGCACGGAATCGATCCGGCGATGGGCATTCGCCGCACTCGGTTGCCATTCTTCGTCCTCGCGATTGGCTTGACCGGCTGCCTCGTGGCTTTGGCCATGCAGTACTACACGAACGCGATGGACTGGACCAAGATTTTTCCTGGCTATGCCTTTTACATCAGCGGCAAGCCGCTGGAAATTTCGCCCGCCAACATTCCGGTCACGTTTGAAGTGATCATTTTGTCGTCGGCGTTTGCCACCTTCTTCGGGATGTGGATATTCAATCGATTGCCACAGTTCGCCAACCCGCTGCACCGAATCGATCGCTTTCGCCGCGCGACCAATGACCGCTTTTTCCTGATGGTCAACGCGGATGACTCCAAGTACGACGCGAATCGAACTCGGCAACAGTTCGAGGAGTGGGGTGCCACGGCGATTGAAAATGTCGACATGGACCTGACCGACCAGGAGATCCCCAAGTTCTTCAAGCTGGCCGGTATTGTCGGACTGTTTCTGCTGTTGGTCCCACCGGTCATGATCTTCCGGGCCTATGGCTCAACCAACCGCGCACCGCGTCTGCATGTCGTTCCCGACATGGACTGGCAAGACAAGTACAAGGCCCAGCAAACCAGCCCCAACATTGGGACGGACAAGGAACCTGTGTACCTCTACGCCGACGACCGAGCGATGCGGGCGCCCGTAGCCGGAACGATTGCTCGCGGCGACCTTCAGGAAGACGATCGCTATTACCGCGGGTATGAACCGGGAACACTGCCACCACCTGCCCAGCCGGTGGCTGCGGATGGTTCCAGTGCGAGTTTCGTTTCGACCAGCGGCCCGAGCGCTCAAGACTCGGCACCGGCGGCTCAAGACCCCGCGACGACCGGCCAGTACCCCGGCGAACCCGATTGGATTGAAACGGTGCCTTCCCCGTTTGTAGTCTCCGAGACGGCGATTGCCCGGGGCAAACAACGTTTCGAGATCTACTGCTCCGTTTGCCACGGATACGATGGCAACGGGAATGGCTTGGTGAACAAGCGGGCCCTGGCTTTGGCCGCCACCGGCCAAGCCCAGTGGACCACCGCCAAGTCGCTGCACGATCCCACGGTCAAGGTCCAGCCGATCGGCCGAATCTTCGACACCATTTCCAATGGACGCAATTCCATGGGCCCCTACAAGGCTCAGATTCCCGTCGAGGATCGCTGGGCAATCGCCCTGTACGTCAAGGCGTTACAGGAGACCGGCATCCAGCCGGCAGCAGGCGCTGCTCCGCCAGCCGCTCCCCAGCAGTGAGCCACCAGCCATCCCAGCCGCTGACCTTCATCAACCTCCAAAATCCCGTTGAACAGACAGTCCTCCCATGCATAACACCCGACCTGCACGGATTACCTCACCGCTGATTTCGCTGAGCCAAGGCTACGTGAAGCTTGTGCCGCTTGGCTTGCTTGTCGGTGCGATTGGCATCGGTATGGCATTTCTTTTCAGTGCGGCCGCCTCAGGCGGTTATCGCCGCTTCAGTTTTGCCTACCTGACGAACTTCAGCTTCCTGCTGTCGATTTCGCTCGGCTGTCTGTTCTTTGTGATTGTCCAGCACCTGACCAAGGCGGCTTGGGGCGTCACGGTGCGGCGCATCGCCGAGATCTTCGCCATGTGTACGTTGCCTTTGGCGGTGTTGTTTTTGCCTATCCTGATCCCTGTGGTCAGGGGGAGCACCGACCTGTATCCCTGGAACGTTGCCAACTGGGCCCGTGACAACAGCCCGCTGCTGCAGGTCAAGTTTGATTACCTCAAGTGGTACTGGTTTGCCGCCCGCTGGGCTGCCTACTTTGCGATTTGGGGATTCTTTGCCTGGAACTTCCTCGGCAAATCACTCAAACAAGACGAGACCGGGGACACGAAGCTGACGCTGAAGATGCAGGCCTCCAGCACCTGGATGATGATTATCTTTGCCGCAACTCTTGTTTTCGCCTCGTTTGACCTTGAGATGTCGCTGTCGCCGCTCTGGTTCAGCACCATGTTTCCGGTTTACTTCTTCGCCGGTGGCGTGCTGGGTGGATTGGCCGCCATGACACTGACAGCCCTGCTGCTGCAGCGGAGCGGTCGAATCACGGATGAGATCACCGTGGACCAATACCACGACCTGGCGAAGCTGATGTTTGGCTTTACCTTCTTCTGGGGCTATATCGCCTTCAGTCAGTTCCTCCTGATTTGGTACGCCAACATTCCGGAGGAAACCTTCTGGTACCGCTTCCGTTTCTGGGATGCGGCTTGGGCCAAGGCGAGTTGGGCTCTGCTGATTTTCCATCTGATCATCCCTTTCCTCGGATTGATGGCCCGCACGGTACGCCGCAACAAGACTTACCTGTTGTTCGCCACGATTTATCTGCTGTGCATCCACTGGTACGACCATTTCTGGATTGTGATGCCTCAGTACGGCTCGGGTATCCACGGCGAACCCATCGACGGAGCTGGCGGATTCCCATTCAGCTGGGCGATCGACTTCCCCTGTGCCATCGGCATGGTGGGGCTGTACGTCGCTCTGTTTGCCTGGATTGCCGGCGACCGCCCCCTGGTCCCAAAACAAGACCCGCGGCTGGGTGAGTCGCTCAACCACGTCAATCCCTAGCGTGCCTTTCCCCTCAACGGTTGTCTTCCACGGCCCTCCCCGACAAGCCTGCACCTTTCACCTGAAACACCCATGACCGACCATCACCACTCCCCCGGCCACAGTTCAGCGGACCACTCTGAAGAGGAGCGCTCCGGCCGCCCCCAGTACGATGACGTCAACACGGGCGTCATCCTGATGGTCGGTTTGATTTCGGCCATCGTCACCTTCCTGATCATTGGCTTTGTCCAAGGTCTGGCCTACCGCTGGGAAGCTTATTTCAACCAGTCCCGGGTGGAGATTGTCAACCAAACCGTGAAGGCCGAGGTCGAGGCCCAAAAGGCAATTCTCAATTCGACCAACGGCCCGGACGGACAACCGGTGGCTGGGCGGCTCACCATCGAAGAAGCGATGAAACGGGCGTATGAGAAGTTCAAACAACCGTCTGCCAACGATAAAACATCCAACTCGGGCGAAACGGTCAATTCTGAGTTGCAGGTTGCCTCGGAGTAGGAAGCACGGTTTTTTGGGTATAGCCGTTTTCGACTTATAATTTGTTCAACCGGTTTTTTTTCGAGCCAAGCAATGCGTTCGCCAAACGGAACTTACGAAACCCTGATGCTCGCGCTGTTGGCGTTAGCTGCCGGTTTTGTTGCGCCGTTTGAACTCGCTGCTCAGACGTCCGAATCGAACAAGGGCCGGCAACCGGAAGCGTTGAAGGATACGGGAGTCGAGTACAAGCTGGGCCAGCCAGTTGACCCGACGATTTTGTTCCGCGACGAGGACAACAACTCGATCGCGATCGGGGAGTTTTTCGATGGCAAGCGCCCGACGCTGCTCTCGTTTAACTACTCGAACTGCCCGGGCCAATGCAGTGTCCAGTTGGAAAAGATCACGATGGCCCTGCGGCAGATTGACTTCGACCCAGGCAAGGACTTTCAGATCGTTTCCGTCAGCATCGACCCCAACGAGCAAGCGAGCCGGGCGCGGCAGACCAAAGAGAAGTACACCAAGCTTTACAACCGGCCTGGAACCGAGAGTGGCTGGCATTTTCTGACCGGCCAAAAAGAGGACATCAAGAAGCTCGCCGACCAGTGCGGCGTGAAATACAAATACATCCCCCATCAAAAACTGTTTTCGCATCCCCCGGTGTTTTTGCTGATTTCGCCCGAAGGGAAAATCGTGCGTTACATCGAGGGGTTCGACTACATTTCGGGAACCGTCAAGCTGGCTCTGGTGGACGCCGCCGCTGGCAAGATCGGTTCGCCTCTGATCTTTCTGACTTACGTGGCGGGGTGTTTCGTCTATGACGAAACCACCGGCAAGTATTCGATGGCCGCGGTGGGAATCATGCGGCTGGCAGGAGCGGCAACCGCCATCGGTCTGCTAATCCTGCTGGTTCCGTACTGGTTCTACCGCCAACCAAAAGCGGGCGCCAAGACAGGCGGTCCGGCCGATTCCAACATCCTGAACCCCGATGCACCTCCTGCGGGTGTGTCTTAAGTAACAGCCTTTTTCCAAGCCAGCTTGGGAGCCCAAATGTTTCCCCAAATACTTAACTTTCTCGGCCAGGCAGACTACGTTAACAAGTACGTTAACCAGTTTAGCGCCGAAGACGGATTCCGCAGCAAGGAGACCAGTTACTGGTTTCCCGAGCAGGCCTCGAGCATGGCCAAGAACGTCGATTTTTTGTACATGGCGATCTTCTGGGTCTCGACGGTCTTCTTTCTGGTGATTGTCGGGGTGATGTGCTACTTCGTGATCAAGTACCGTCGCCGCCCGGGGATCGGTCCCCAACCGAGCAGTTCTCACAACACCACGATTGAGATCCTTTGGAGCGTGCTCCCCAGCATCATCCTTGTCTGGTTCTTCTACCAGGGAGCCTGGGATTATCTCGACAGCAAGTTCGCTCCCGAGGGCGCGGAGGAAATTGTGGTCACCGGCAAGAAATGGGACTGGACCTTCACCTATCCTGACGGCGACCAATCCTCGGAACTGCATCTGGTGCTCGACCGTCCGACCAAGCTGATCCTGCGCTCGGAGGACGTTCTCCACAGCTTTTTTGTGCCTGCCTTCCGGCAGAAGATGGATGTGGTTCCGGGCCGTTACACCTACTATTACGTCAAGCCCATCAAGGATGGCATTTTCCGGGTCTTTTGCACCGAGTATTGCGGGGATAACCACTCCGGCATGAAGACATGGTGCCACGTCCACAAGAGTGACGCTGTTCGCAAGGAAAAGACCCAATGGATCATCAAGGACCACAAGGCCTGGGAAAACGGCGAGCGTCTGTTCAAGCTTAACTGTGCCGGCTGTCACAATGTCAACGGTGTTGCCGCGACCGGCCCCGCTCTGAACACGATCTGGGGCATGGAAGAGACCCTCATTGACGGCACCAAAGTCAAGGTCGATGAGAACTACATTAGTGAGTCGATCAAGTATCCCAATGCCAAGGTCGTCTCAGGATACGGACCCGTGTCGAAGATGCAGACCTTTGAAGGCAAGCTGTCCAATCAGGACATCGACTTCGTGATTGCCTACCTGAAGCACCTCAAGCAACCGGGCAGCGGTGACGAACTCAAAGCGGCGGCACCGTCTGCAGAAACTCCCGCCGCACCGGCTGAACCCAAGCAGGAACCGGCCGCTGAGCAGCCTGCTCCTTCCCCGGGAGCAGGTGGCTAGCTTTACCGCCGCCGATTCCGGTTTCCCAGATACATTCCCTTATCGTCTTTGTGAATTGAGAGTTGAGAAATGGCTACAGCAGAAGTTCGACATGAGCTGTTCGGACACGCTGAACAGAAGAACTACCTGACCCATTCCAAGGGAGCGCTCTCCTGGCTGCTCACTTTGGACCACAAACGGATCGGGATTATGTACCTGATCGGGGTCAGCGCAGCGCTGATCGTCGCGGGTATCTTTGCCTTGATGCTGCGGACGCACCTGTTTTACGGTGACAGCAGCTTCCTCGCCCTGAAGTGGCTCTTCGGCGAAGCTTCGCAATACAATTCCAACAAGGTTTACAACCAGATGTTCACCCTGCATGGGGCGATCATGGTGTTCTCCTTTATTATCCCAAGCGTCCCGGCTGCCTTGGGCAACATGGTCTTGCCGATGATGCTCGGAGCGAAGGACGTCGCCTTCCCGCGAATGAACCTGGCCAGCTTCTATCTTTGGGTTTTCGGAACCGGATTTCTGATTGTCGCCCTGATGCGGGGAGGTCTCGATACGGGCTGGACCTTCTATACGCCTTACAGCATTGAGACGGACACCGGCGTGGTTTACGCGACCTTTGGCGCCTTCATTCTCGGCTTCAGCTCCATCTTCACCGGCATCAACTTCCTGGTGACCGTTAACACCATGCGGGCTCCGGGCATGGGCTGGTTCAAGATGCCGCTGTTTTTGTGGGCGCTCTACTCGACAGCCATCATCCAGGTGCTGGCCACCCCGGTCCTCGGAATCACCTTGCTCCTGTTGATCGCCGAGCGAATGCTGGGAATCGGCATTTTTGACCCCCGCTACGGCGGCGACCCGGTTTTGTTCCAACACTTCTTCTGGTTCTACTCGCACCCAGCCGTGTACATCATGATTCTCCCGGCGATGGGCGTAATCAGCGAGCTGATTTCAGTGCACGCCCAGAAGCGTTTGTTCGGTTATTCATTCATCGCTTTCTCCAGCGTGGCCATCGCTCTGCTCGGCTTCCTGGTCTGGGGCCATCACATGTTCACCAGCGGCCAGTCGGTGGTGGTGACGTTGATTTTCAGCGCGATCACTTTCTCGGTGGCGATTCCCTCAGCGGTCAAGGTCTTCAACTGGCTGGCGACGCTGTACAAAGGCTCGATCGCCTTGAACACGCCGATGTGTTACGCCCTCTCGTTTATCTTCCTGTTCGGAATCGGTGGTCTGACGGGGCTGTTCCTGGCAACCCTGTCGACTGACATCCACCTGCACGACACGTACTTCGTGGTCGCTCACTTCCACTTCGTGATGGTCGGTGGAACCCTGACCGCATTCCTGGGTGGCATGTTCCACTGGTGGCCGAAGTTCTTTGGCCGGATGTACAACGACTTTCTGGGCCGGGTCGGCTGCTTCCTGGTTTTCGCCGGGTTCAACCTGACCTTCTTCCCGCAGTTTGTCATGGGAGCTCGCGGGATGCCCCGGCGGTATGCCAGCTACGACCCCGAATTTCAGGTTTTCCACCAATGGTCGACGGTCGGGGCCTTCGTGCTCGGCATCGGGATTGTGCTCTCATTCGTCGTGCTCTTACACGCGGTCTGGTTTGGCCGGAAAGTTGCCGGCAATCCGTGGGGCGCCGCCTCGCTGGAGTGGCAATCGTCCTCGCCTCCTTCATTCCACAACTTTGATCACAAGCCGATTCTCCACGACCCATACGACTTCGATTCGATCGTCTACGACAAGGGCTTGGACACCTACGTGCTCCGCGAGTTCATGGACCCCAATCAGGTTCCTGAACGCGTCCCGGTCACGCACTAATCAGCAAGCCTGCCTCGCAACGGGCTTGGAACCAGTCGCCCCACCGAAGCCGGTGGGGCTTCCATTTTTTCATCACAACGCAAGTCAACTGACAATTTCTGGGAGCCTATCATGGCTGTGGCGGACACCGCACATCATCACGATCATCACCATGATCACGGTGAGTTTATTGCGCACCACTTTGACAACGCCGAGCAGCAGTTTGACTCCGGCAAACTGGGGATCTGGATCTTTCTGGTTACCGAAGTCCTGTTCTTCAGCGGTCTGTTCGTCGCCTACACGCTTTGGCGGTATCACCACCCTGAAATCTTCCAGCAGGCTCACGTGTTCCTCGATAAGGTGCTCGGCGGCATCAACACCGTCGTGCTCCTGTTCAGCAGTCTGACGATGGCCCTGGCGGTTCGCTGCTCCCAGATGTCGAACAATCGCGGAACGGCGTTCTACACGCTCATCACCATGGTCTGCGCGGCGATCTTCCTTGGAGTCAAAGCGATTGAGTACAGCCACAAGTGGGACCAGGGAATCCTCGTCCGCAGCTTGTGGGCTTACACCACGGACCACCAAGAGGCCCAGTGGACCCTCTCGAAACAACTCGGCATTTCCGATTGGCTGGTTGCCCTGAGCATCATCCCGGCCATTCTGCTGGTGGCGTTTATCGCCCTTTCGATCATCGCCCGCCTCGTTGCGAACCCGATTTTGTCCAAGTTTTTCGCCGGCCTCGCGATTACGGTCGGAGGGTATTTTCTGGGCGCCGTGGGCGGACATATCTACATGCTGAACTACGAAGCACAATCCGCAGCCAACTCGGGGCATGCTCAAGTTGCTCCGCTGGTACTTCACGCCGACGACAAGGTTGCGACAGACCATCCGACCGCAGCTGCCCACGGTGTGGACCATCACCACGCTGGTGAACATCATGATTCGCACCATCCAGACCCCAAATCACTGGACCGGGACGTCGGGATCTTCTTCAGCATTTACTACTGCATGACCGGTTTGCACGCCGTGCACATTCTCGGTGGAATCGGCTTCCTCTCCTGGATTTTCTATCGCTCGCTCAAAGGGCACTGGCGCAGCGATTACTTCGGGCCGGTCGAGTATGTCGGGTTGTACTGGCACTTGGTCGACTTGATTTGGATTTACCTCTTCCCAATGTTGTACTTGATTGACTGACGCCTTTTGATTGGTCGGCCCCGGGGCTCCTAACCGGGGCAACGCCCCCCAGCAAGCAGTGCTGCCAGGACGGTTTCCAACCCTAAATCCATTTGACACTTGAGTGAAAACATGGCTGGTCATTCCCATCACGACGAACATCACTTTGCCCATCCGGCTCCGATCAAGCTGCTGCTGGCAGTATTTTTCGCCCTGATCTTCTTGACCATCCTCACGGTGGCCACGTCTGGCAAAATGGGTCCCTTCGGAACGATCGTGGCGATGGCCATCGCCACAGCCAAGGCGGCGCTGGTCTGCCTCTTTTTCATGCACATGTTTTGGGACAAATCGTTCAACGTCCTCGTCTTCTTCAGCTCCTTCCTGTTCGTCTCGCTGTTCATTGGTTTCACCATGCTCGACACGGATCACTACCAGAATACGATCGACGCCTTCCCGCGGGCTCCGGAACAGACCACGGTAGCGCCCACGGAAATGAAGTAGAACCAAGCGGTTCGAGAGGCTGGCGATTTGAGCTAGGAGCCAGATGCCCGGTGGGCCAGTCTTTGGCCGGTTTCAGGAAACTCTCGAAGCGAGAGCGTTAGTAGTGGGGAGGGGAGAGCGGTTAGGTCAACGTAACAGCAACGGGCAGGATCGCCTCGATGGAAGCTACCCCGCCACCTACACCGCGACGAACCTCTGCAGGCCCCCCGATGATCCGCCAGTCATTCAGTCTGATCACGGCCCGCCGTGACCTCTATCAGGCGCAACTGCTGTTCTATCTGTTCATTGCCTCCCTGACGATGTTCTTTTTGGCGACCCTCGCCACCTACGTCATCATCCGGACACAGGCCTTCCAGCCGATAACCCGGGACTACACGGCCTTGAGGATCCCGGCCTCGTTCTGGCTCAGCACCGGGCTGCTGTTGGTTGTAGGCTACCTGCTGGAGCGGGCCGCCTGGCATGTTCGGCGGGAGATGCAGCCCGGCTTTCGCTCGGCATTAAGGCTCGCTTTCTGGGCGGGTCTGCTGTTTACGGTGGTCCAGGCCGTCGGGTTGTGCGGCCTTCTGGTCCAGCACTTCGCCGAAATTGATGGCTCGACCAAAGCGTACGGGATGTCATTCACGATCTCTTTCGTGCATGCCCTGCATGTGCTGGGTGGGGTCGTGTTTCTTGGCTGGGTCTGGTATCAAGCCGAGCGGGGCCGGTACGACCACGAACGCCACTGGGCGGTCAATCATTGTGCCGGCTACTGGCATTTTCTCGATATCGTCTGGGTGGCGATGCTGGTCACCTTCCTGCTCACCCGGTAAGACTCCCCGGCAAGCAAAGCTTGGTGTTTGGCAGAGCAGCCCAATTGGCAGCCGAGTCCACCCCGCATGCCGCGACAGTTTCCCGGCAAGGCGCAGCCGTTCGATTTTGCGCAGTCGACTTTCGTTCGAAATCTCCCAATCGCAATGGATTGGTGCTTGCTTGAGAGCTCGCCGACTTCCCTTGGGGTATTCTCGCGGGCAAATGGCAGGAATTCATTTTCCGAGCTGCTGGGTTGCGTGATCAGGATGACACCAGCCGGTCCCGTCATCCCACCACTCTCTCAGCAGTTCCAGCGCGCCGGGCTTATCCGCTCCAACAAAGCGTTCCCTTCTCAGGCGATACGCTTCCAGGATCTGGGCCGTGCGAGTCCGGATTTGGGCATCCTGATTCGACTCCGGAGCGAGTTTGGGTACAGCATAAACGAATCCCCCAGTTTCCCGAGAGAAAGTCGGGTAATTGCGAAAGTCGCGCTGCACAAACGCCCCGGTTTCAGCCTGGTGATTTCCCGCGCGTACGAAAAAGTCAACGGCCTCGCAGGGATAGCCGAAGACCAGCCCAAATCCTCTCCAACGTTCCCCTGGGTTTTCGGAACGTTCGATTGTAAGCAGCACTACTTCGGTTCGTTCGAGAGGTGACAAGCCAAGCACGCCAAAAAACTCGTGCTGCTGCTCGATCGCCAAATCCAAGCAGGTGCGTCTTGCCACCCAGGCCGAGAAGTAGCGTTCCCCTTGCTGAAGTTTCGCGAAGACCAATGCTCCGGCCTCAATCTCGGTACCGCACCTCCAGGTTGCCAGGACTCTTTTGATCCACTGCAGCTCGTCGAGATTCGGAGGATTGATCGGAAACCTCGATTGGTGAAAGCCCTCTGAGACGGGTTTGAGATCGCCGACCAGCGTGTACAGGGCTTCGTTGTCGAGAGCAGCCAACAGGAGCTGTTCCGAGCGGGCCGCATCCTCGGGCGAGAGTCCTGCGGTGGAAAAGCACTCCTCGCGGCGAACGGCGGCGGGATGCCTTCGGATTGCCGGCAGGTCTTGCGCATCGACTTCAGGCTGAACGCCTGCAGCAGATGGGCACGGTTCGATCGATTGAGCCGGCAAAAAAGACGCCGCCCCAGCCAAAAGGGCGGCGAGGGCGGCCAAGAGCAAATGCGAGCAACGGCAGCTTCGGGGAGACATGGCGCTGGTTTTCGCTGGGTTTACGGGAAGCCGGCAGGGGGTTCTACTCACCGCCAGTCGAATCCTCGGACTCAAACCAAGGTGCAAAACGGTCGGGGATAAAGGCCCAGCTGCCCGGTCCAAGCTCCATTTCGTCGTCAGTCAGAAGGCAGGACTCGAGCAATTGGGTGACGCCGGCTTGATCAAGGTGCTGGCCGATCACCACCAGCTCAATTCTTCGATCTCCATAAGGTTCCTGCCACACGGACTCAATCTCGCTGATGACCTCGGCAGCAGTCTCGTCATTGGGATCGGTCCATTCTTCACGGGGAAGCGCGGCAGCCCAGGTCCCGGCCGGCTGCAGCGAAAAGACATTTCCGGCTTGGGACCACTCGGCCGCGATATCGTGGCGGCTGGCCAGCCAAACCAATCCTTTGGAGCGAACGATTGAATCGAACTGGTCTCCTTCAACCAAATCGAGCAGGCGACTGGAATGAAAGGGACGGCGGGCTCGAAAGACGAAACTCGAAAACCCGTACTCCTCGCTCTCGCTGGATTCCTCACCCCGAGCGGTGAGTAACCAGCCTGGATGCAATTCGGCCCATTCCTCGCTGTAAAGCTCTGTGTTGAGCAGCAGCGCAGGATCAACTTGACCACGAATCGCGCGGAGAATCGTGGCCCCCGGGTTGAGTTGTCGGAGCAGTCCGGTGAGCTGATCGAGTTGCTGTGGCGTAACCAGGTCGCACTTGGTAATCAGCAAGACATTGGCGAATTCCACCTGATCAACGAGGAGCTGGACGAGATCGCGACCATCGTCCTCGTCGAGACCGATGCCCCGCTCGCCGAGTTCGTCCTGAGATTGGTAATCCTCGAGAAAGTTAACAGCATCCACGAGCGTGACCAGGGTATCAAGACGAGCGAAGTCAGAGAGTCTTTTCCCGTCTTCGTCGGTGAAGGCGAAGGTCTCCGCCACGGGTAGCGGCTCCGAGATCCCGGTTGACTCGATCAGGAGATAATCAAACTTCCGCAATTCGGCGAGACGGCGAACCTCGCGGAGCAGGTCTTCCCTGAGAGTGCAGCAGATACAGCCGTTGGTGAATTCAATCAGCTGTTCATCGACCCGGCTGAGTTGGGCGTCACCCTCGCGCACCAAGCGGGCGTCGACGTTGATTTCGCTCATGTCATTGACGATTACTGCGACTTTAAGCCCCTCGCGGTTGGCTAGAACCTGATTGAGCAGGGTGGTCTTGCCGGCTCCGAGGAATCCGGAGAGGACCGTTACGGGGAGGGGGTGCGAGGGTGTCTTCTGTGCCTGTCGAGCGGACATGTCATGACTCCGTTTGCCTTTTTAAACAAACAAGAATCTTATTTGCAATTCGATTGCATTTCAACCGAGGTGTCGACCGAGCCGGTTTAGCGGCACTCTCGGCAATGTCCTTTGAGCAGGACCTCCGTAACGTCACCGATCCGCTTGTCCGTACTGGCCGAGCGGGCCAGCCACCGCACATCGCCGGCCCCCAGGCAGACGATTCCCCCACAATCCAGACAAAGGAAATGAGGGTGTCCGAGCCCGTTTGCCTCAGACTCCGCATTGGGATTTCTGGCCTCGTATCTCCACGCATGATCCCCCAGTTCCAGTCGGCGAATCAGGCCTGCGTCGGCAAGGTCATTCAGCGCCCGAAAAATGGTTGAGCCATCCGGCGCTGGCTTCTGCAGGCCGGCGACAACCTCGGCATGAGTCAGGGGTGCGTCTTGTCGAAGCAGAAATTGAAAAACTGCGATTCGCCCCAGGGTCACTTTCAAGCCCGCCGCCCTCAGGATTGCGTGGATGTCTCCCGATTCAGCCGCAGATCCCCGTCCCTGCGGCTTTGGTTTCTTCTTCTTTCCCATCTCTCCCTCTGGGCCTGATTCCGGCTCTCTGACTTCCGAAATTTCGGCGAATTGTATTTCCTTCACCCCGTTCGTCATTGTATTTGAATTTGTCCCGGTTAGCAGAACTTTGTCTGCTTTGAGTCCGGAGACTGTGTCTCAGTTGTCTGGCAAAAAAGGGGGTGGCTGGGTACCGGATTGAAGGCGGCGCTTGACAGCGATCGATTTCAAGATGAGGATTTCCTCGGTCAGACCAGCCGGAATCATCTTCGACAAGGCCATCCGGAATGGTTCTCTCGCGTCGTCCAAATCGTCCAGATACAAATGGTCTAAATACAAGCGCGCTGGGAAGCCGCCTTACCAGGCTCGCAA
>JAJTFE010000146.1 GCA_021298375.1 Blastopirellula sp.
GACGCGCGGCAGGCGTTAGAGAATGCGACCGAGCGATTGTGTCTCTATGAACTCTTGGCAGAAAGGCTCGCTGGGAACCCGAACGGAAGCGACCTGGCCTTGGCGGGTCGATAGCCAAGGCAATCAAAATTCAAGGTAGTCAAAATTCAAGGCAATCAAAATTCAAGGCAGTCACAACTTAGTTCAATCACAATCTTTTGGGAACGGAGGCCGTTTTGGCACGCGACAGTCACACTCGTTCGGGCTCGTTGCCGACCCGCACCTGTCAGTCGTGCGGACTCGCCTTCAGCTGGCGTAAAAAATGGGAACGGGACTGGGAACAGGTGAAATACTGCAGTGACCGTTGTCGCCGCAATCGAGACACTGGTGCCCAGCGGCAGGCAGGGTCGGTTGAATCCGAGTCATTTAAAATTGTTAAAGGTCGAAAGCGATGAGTTGGGGCACGTTTGTCGTTGCTGGCGGAACCAAGGGGATTGGGCTGGAGTTGGTCCAGCAACTTGCGGGGCAAGCTGACCGTGTGGACGTTTGGTCGCGGAGTCTTGGCGACCTGGTCAGCAATGACCGCGTGCGACACTCGGTCTGTGATTTCGCCGACCCAAACAGCACGCTTCCGGAACTGCCCGAGGATTTGCAGGGTGCGGTCTATTGCCCGGGCACCATTAACCTTCGCTCTTTCCGCAGTCTGCAAACGAGCGACTTTCGGCAAGACTTGGAAATCAACTTGCTCGGGGCCGTGAGATTTCTGCAGGCTTGTCAGGCCAAGCTCAAGGGCCGCGACGGAAACCCGGCCAGCGTGGTCCTGTTCAGCACTGTCGCCGTCCAGCAAGGCATGCCAATGCATGCTTCCATCGCGGCTGCGAAAGGAGCAGTCGAAGGGCTGGTCCGCTCGCTCGCCGCCGAATGGGCTCCGAAAATTCGCGTCAACGCCGTCGCTCCCGCACTCACCGATACACCGCTGGCCAGCCGCTTGCTGAGCACGCCCGAGAAAAGGGAGGCGATGTCCAGCCGATATCCGCTGAAACGGATTGGGACCGCCAGCGAACTGGCGGGCGCCGCAATGTTTCTGCTCTCGCCCCAAAGTGGCTGGGTGACTGGCCAAATCCTCGCAGTCGACGGCGGCATGTCGAGTTGCCGCGTCGGTTGAGCGTTGAATCGATTGCCTGGATCGCTTCAGTCACGCCGCGACAGAAAACGTCCGCGGTTGAGGGCAAAGTCGCCTGCGACATCGCCTGCGATCCCTCGATGTCGTCTTCGGCAAGGCCGGGTGGCGGAGGCGGTGTGCTGGATTCAAACGTGGATATTCGTGCCAGACGCACTGGCGGAGCTGCCTTGAACGGCCGCCACGATCGCCCGAGCAAGCTTCTTGCCGCCCGCAGCCCCGGGCTCAATCGCGTTTGCGTAGTCACCCGGCTCGGAGAAAATGACCCTCAAATCGAGCAGTGGCCAGCCACGAGAGACAGCCGCCCGGGTGATCACGTCATTAAATACACCGAGAGCAGCCACGCACAATTGCTGGTGCCGAGCGTCCTGGAACCGGGGGTCGTAAATGGTGCTCAGTACCACCGGCAAGTCGAGGTTCGATAGCTGCTCCAGCATCCGACCATAGTCACGAGCAAAGGCCTCGCGGATTTCCGACAAGGCCCAAAAGACCTCACTGGAATGAGTCGCCGGGCGATTGAGGACGCCGCTGTTGGCGAGCGCGTCATTGCCGCCAACGCTGACGACCAGATGGGTTGCGTTCTTCGGCAGGTGTTGCAGTTGGCTGGCAATATCCCGAGTCGTATGGCCGTCAACCGCCAAAAGCGTGACCGCGTACTCGGCGGAGAGTTGACTCCGCACCTGATTGATGACGGCGGGGCCATTGCCCGCGTACCGCTGATTGTCAAACACGGAATCACCGAGCAAAACCAGATGATATCTGCAGTTGCTGGAGTCGTCCTGGCGAAGCTCTTCGTCTCGTCCTGGCGCTGCAGTGGCAGGTTCGGTAGTGATTGCTGGGAAAGCGCAGCAACCGGCAGCTGAACCAATGAGTTGGCGGCGATTCAGATTCATGCGAGAGACTCCTCGTTGGATGGAAGTAATTTGGCGAATCAGTCGAGGCTCGCTCCGGAAAGGCGCGGTCGCTCATTCAGCCTCCCAGATTGTGCCCGAGCGCTCGGTGGAGGTCAAGAAAAGCATGACGGTCGAGAAAAGTCCGTGGGGAGTTTCGTTTTCCCGGCGACAAAAGCCGGGGAACTGGAACAGGTTTTGCGCAGAGGATCGGGAGAGACGAAAGATTGGCGGGAAGCAGATGAGTGTTTGCGAAAAACAAGCCCGAGCATTGAGCCGTTCGCAAAGCGAATCGCTCAGGCGGAGCACTCTGCGCGGTCGTCCATTTGCCCGGCAATGCGAGCGGGAGAGCGTCAGTTTGGAACAAGGCCCGAACCTGATAGCAACAGTTCGGCTTGAGGCGTCAGGATTCGAGAAGAGATCGCCTTGGGATGTCATCGCTTTGGGATGTCATCGCCTTGAGATGTCATCGCCTTGAGATGTCATCGCCTTGAGATGTCATCGCGCAGCGGGGCCACGGATTTGTTTCCGGGGTGCTCAATTTACCACCGATTTTTCAGTAGGTTTGGGCCGCTGAGTTGTTTGGTTCACCAGAGCTTTCTGGCTTCGGCCGGCACATCCCGGCCGAGAGTCCGCCTAATTCCATCTGCCATGGACCTCTTTGGCCACGGAATCCTTTGATCACGGAATCCCCTGATGGAATCCCCGTCCGGGTTTTGCGTTTCCCACAGGTAGAGGGGAAACAGGAGGGGGAAGAGGAAGAACGAGAAGAAAAAGAAAAGAGTGGAGCTGATGGGAGTCGAACCCACGACCTCTTGCATGCCATGCAAGCGCTCTCCCAATTGAGCTACAGCCCCATGCTGGGTGCAGCCGGGAACCCCGACTGCGAGAGAATGACGTTATCACCGGCCCGAAAAGCTGTCAAGGCGTCGCTGTTTTTGGGTGTTTACAAGCTTTGCCTGCTTGAGGCCGGACCGATCGATGCGTCGTGGAAACGAGCGGTCGATTGACCGCGCCGGGGGCTCGCGGTTGCGGAACAAGGCTGAATTGATACAGTGGGTGAACAGGTTCGGTCGGATGGGTCGACGAAGAGCAGCCGAACTTGTTTCTGGGCGGGCGTGTTGTCCCAGCCATCGGGGCGCGGTTGCAAGTCGCACATTCCGCTGTTGGGTGGCAAATGCGGGGCCGGTTCGCTCGGTGGTTCGGGGCCGGCTCGCTCCGAGACCTTTCTTAATCAGTTCAATTCCTTTACTTAGATCGAGGCGAGGCAAGCGATGGCTCAAATTACGCTCAAGGGAAATCCGATTCACACGGTTGGCGAGTTGCCCAAGGTGGGCGCCAAGGCCCCCGAATTCCATCTGACAGGAACCGATCTTGCGGATTGCAAGCTCAGTGGATTCGCCGGCAAGACGGTCGTGTTGAGCATTTTTCCCAGCTGCGACACGCCGGTTTGCGCAGCTTCGATTCGCAAATTCAATGAAGCGGCTGGTCAATTGGGTGAGACCGTGATTGTCAACGCTTCGTTGGACTTGCCCTTTGCCCACAAGCGATTTTGTGAAAGCGAAGGTCTGAAGCACGTGCGAAATGCCTCTGCATTTCGATCGCCGAATTTCGGCCGGGACTATGGGATCACGATTACGGATGGCGCTTTGGCCGGTCTGTTTGGGCGCGCAGTCCTGGTGATTGACCCCAAGGGCGTCGTTACTTACTCGGAACTGGTTCCCGAGATTGCCCAAGAGCCGAATTACGATGCGGTGCTTTCCGCGATTGCCCAGCATGCCTAACCGGCAGGCTCCGGGGTATCAGGCTCTGGGCTATCAGGCTCTGGGAGCAGAGTCGCATTGAGCTGCCCGGCGCGGCTTGCCCAGCTTGACTGCTGGTTTGTGTGAAGTGCCCGAACCTTTGCAGAATGGACTGTTTCGCACGTGAGTGCTGCTGGTTTGAATCGGAGTGCATGAGCGATTCTCCCTGGAGGGGGATGGCCGCAGTGGTCCGCAGGGGCAAAAATAAGGAAGCCTGACAACGGGGCTCTCGCTTGTGTGGCGAGAGCCTTTTTTTGTGTCGGGCAGAATCTGATCTCGGCGGTGCCGTCCGATGGATACTTCTGCAGCTCAAGGTCCGACTGGGGATGGGGGGCCAGGCGCCACGACCGCCAGTCCCGATTTCTATCGCAATCTGCTGGATGCGATTAACGACCTGGTCTGGTCTTTGAGCCTCGATGGCCGCCGCATGCTGTACCTCAACGAGGCGGCTCAAGCGGTTTACGGGGGAGCACTGGAGGAACTGCGGCAACGGGATAACTTCTGGCTGGGGGCGTTACACCCTGACGATAAGCAGGCCATCCTCTCGCAGTTGACCCATTTGTCGGAGCGGGGAAGTTTTTCCCACGACTTTCGGGTCCTCGGTGGAGTCTCAGGCGATTTACGAATCGCTGGTGCAGAGTCTCCCCCTGAATGTGTTTCGCAAGGACCGTGAGGGGCGAGTTGTCTTCGGCAATCAAAGATACTGCGAGACCTTGGGGCGAACACTTGCGGAGTTGATTGGCAAGACAGACCGGGAGTTGTTTGACCCCAAGCTTGCGGAGAAGTACCAGAGTGATGATCGCAGGGTGATGTCCTCCGGCCGGTCGCTCCGGGATATCGAGGAGCATCCGGCCGCCGATGGAACGGTTCGGTATGTCGAGGTGCTCAAGGCGCCGATCTTCAATCCGGAGGGGAAACCGGTTGGGATTCAGGGATTGTTCTGGGATGTCACTGAGCGTTTTCTCTCTGAACAGCAACTCAAGGCGGCAAAGGAATTGGCTGAGAAAGCAAGCCGCGCCAAAAGTGACTTTCTCGCCAACGTCAGTCACGAAATCCGGACCCCCATGAATGCGATCATGGGTATTTCCGAGCTGCTGTTGGACTCGGTTCGCGACCGCCAGCATCGCGAGTATCTGGGAATGATTCTGCAGAGCTCCGAAAGCCTGCTCTCGCTGCTCAACGATTTGCTCGACTTCAGCAAGATTGAAGCGGGCAAACTCGAACTCGACCTCTCGGCGTTCAATTTGCGCGAATCGCTGAGCGACACACTCCGCACGCTGGCAGTTCGCGCGCAGTCCAAGGGGCTGGAGTTAATTCTCGACTTCGAGCCGAGGTTGCCGGAAATTGTGGTCGCGGATGTCGGCCGGTTGCGGCAGGTGCTGATCAATCTCGTTGCCAACTCGATTAAGTTTACGCGTGTCGGCGAGGTCAGCGTGCGGTTTTCGATCGCCGCCAGTGACGAGCAGGCGGTCGTGGTCCAAGTGGAAGTCCAGGACAGCGGGATTGGGATCCCACCCGATAAACTGGCGACGGTCTTCCGGGAGTTTGAACAGAGCGATCGCTCCACTTCGCGGGAATATGGGGGGACAGGCCTGGGATTGCCCATTGCCGCGCGGCTGGTGGAATTGATGGGTGGCAAGTTGGAGGTGGAAAGCACGGTTGGAAAGGGGAGTCGCTTTCACTTTCAATTGCGTTGCCCGACCGGAGGAATGGCGGCCGCGACCGAGCCGGAGCCGGCATTGGGCACGGGGCCGGAGGTCATGGTTGTAGAGGACCACCAGCCCACCGCGGCAAGTCTCGGGCGGATGCTGGGTGGATGGGGATACCGGGTTTTGAATCTGGAATCCGGTCGACAGGCGGTGAAGGAATTGGAGAAACGCCGCCGCGGCGGTGGCTTGCCGCAGGCATTGGTGATCGATTACACCCTGCCGGACGGCCATGGCTGGGACTTGATTGAAGCGATACGGCGCCACCACGAATACGATTCCGTTGGATTGGTGTTGCTCACCTCGGGGCAATCCCTGGCCAGCGTTGGCCAAGGCTTGGATTTCGAGCAAGTCATGAAGCCGATCAAGCCCCGCGATCTGCTGGAGGCTTTGAGCGATGCCCCCGGTGGAGGAGCGGCCGCCGGGTTGAAGGATGGCAATTCCGCAGGTCGCAGCGCGCGCGCGGTGAACGCTGAATCGTCGCCACCCGAGCAGCGGCGGGCTCTGCGCATTCTGGTGGCCGAGGATAACCTGGTGAATCAGAAACTGGCGCTCGGCTTGCTCGAGCGGCAGGGGCACATCGTAAGTCTGGTTGAAAATGGAGCTGAGGCAGTGCGGCTTGCGGCAACCGGCAACTTCGACCTGGTCTTGATGGATGTGCAGATGCCGGTGCTGGGAGGCGTTGAAGCAACACGGCAAATTCGGGCCGGGCATTCCCCCCAGGCTCAGGTACCGATCATCGCGTTGACGGCTCACGCGACGGATGAAGTTCGACGCGAGTGCCTGGCCGCTGGAATGACCGATTTTCTCCCCAAGCCGATACGCCGGGAGCAACTTTACCGGTTGATCGACGCGTTGACGGGTCGTTCCCATGGAGAGCCGGCGGACTCTGCCCTTCCCTCGGCAGGATCCGGAGGGGCGATTGATTGGCGGCACGCTCTGGAGACAGTCGGTGGGGACCAGGAACTGCTGGCCGAACTGATTCAGGTTTTTCTGACCGAGCGCGAGGTGCTGTGGCGGTTACTGGAAGAGGCGTTGCGGCAGGGCGATGGCCGAGCGTTTCGTCGGGCGGCCCACAGCTTTCGCGGGTCGCTGTTGCATCTGGGAGCCACCGAAGCCCGGGCGCTGGCCGAGCAGTTGGAACTGTTGGGGCAGGCTGGAGACCTTGAGCGGGCGAGCGAGAAACTCGGGTTCTTCCGCGATGCAATGCAGCGGCTATCCGAGGAGCTGGAGAGTTTTTTGCAGCGGACGAATTGAGCATCTCCCGGGCAACGGGATAGAAACCGGCCGGGTTGGAAAAACAAAAAAGGGAGTCTCGCACGCGTGTGTCGAGACTCCCTTTTTTTCTGAATCGATTCGATTTCTGCCAGCTGGGACCGAGACGCTTTGTCAGTTGCCTGAAGACCAGGTCAAGCAACCGCCAAGTCATCCTGACCACCGCTGACTGCGGTTGGCCGGTCCAGTTCTTTTCGGAGGATAAGCATGTCTGCCGGGGCTTCAATCCCCAGGCGAACGCGATCTCCCGAAACACGAACGATTGTCAGCACAATCGAATCGCCTAACTTGATTTTTTCACTTTCCTTTCGGGAAAGAACGAGCATTCGAACAACCTCCTCGCAGCGAGAATCCACGGTATGATGTGATGAATTATTCCTTGACCGCCACGGGGAGTGGCAGAATAGTCTTCTGGATTTTCTCGCCGGTTGAGTCGTAAAAATTGATCGAATTGGTAATCGTCTCCCAGACCGCTGTCAGGCGGACACTGCGGGGGCCGTGCAAACAGAATAGGATTCCGCAACACTCACCGCATTTGAGCAGGACCCTTTCGGTGACCTGGAAGATGCCCTCTTCAAAATCATTGATTTGACACAACGTGCGAGAAACAAACTGTCTGAGTTCAACCAGGTTTTGAATCTCTACACTGTTTTGCCGCATGATCGGCAATTGCTCCTTGAACTTGTACTGGCCGGGGCGAGCGGGCAGGAAGGAAGGGAAAGGCGGGGGATTAGGGTCGACGAGGGAAGATATCGGCACATTATTTGACAGCTGGCAGGTGAATTCTGGCAAAATTTGCGGCTTGGCGAAGGATGGCCGCTGGCCCAAATTGCAAGGCTGGAACAATCGAAACGACCCGGCGTTCTTTCCTGCCAGTTAAATTCTTGCACCGACAATGGAGGCGGCCGATCGAAGAAAACCGCTACCAAAACAGGGAAAAATGTTCTCGCTGGAGCAGTCTCGCCAGTGATCTGATCTTGTCTCGATCGAATGCCGGTCAGACACTTGTGAGGCCGTTGGTATTGACCAACGTGACGGCTTGCGTCGGCCCCCCGCGTTTAACAGTTGTTGGATGGTGAACCAGATGTTTGCGATTGAGTTGACTGAATTCCGCGGCCCCATCGACCTGCTTTGGTTTTTGGTCCGCCGGAACGAAGTCGACGTGAATCAGCTCTCTCTGGCTAAAATCACGTCCCAGTTTCTGGAGTATCTGGAGGTTTTGCAGGAGATTCAATTCGACAGCGTCGGCGATTTTGTCGAAGTTGCCAGCCGCCTGGTGGAGTTGAAGTCGCGCACGGTGTTGCCGCGTCCCCCGGAGGAAATTTCCGAGGATGACGACCTCGACCCGCGTGAGGATTTGGTCGCACGCCTGTTGCTCTACAAAGAGTTTCGCGATGTGGCGACCTTGTTGGATGAGCAGGCCGCTTCCTGGCAGCAGCGGTATCCGAGGCTGCAGGATGACTTGCCACCGCGGGCGATCGATTTGGCTGAGCAGCCAATTCAAGCGGTCGAGTTGTGGGACTTGGTTTCGGCCTTCGGACGGGTACTGCGGGAGCAGCGTCGCGCACAGCCGGAGCGGATCTTTTACGACGACACGCCGATTCAGGTTTACATGCGGCGGATTCACGGCCTGTTGGTCGAGCGGGGGAGCCTCCCGTTCTCGGGCTTATTCGAACCGGGAATGCACAAGAGTTCGATGATTGGTGTCTTCCTGGCTGTTTTGGAACTGGCGCGGCATCACAATGTGCGCACCGAACAGGCCGACTTGAACGCGGAGATCCTGGTCGTTCCCGGGGAGGGGTTTGCCCCCGAACTCCGGATTTCGGATATCGACAACTACGACTCCGGCCAATTGAAGGAATTGGGGATCGATGCGGGACGGTGACCAAGCCGCTTCCTCTCTCGACAGTGCGGCTCTCAAAGCTGTTGGTTCCTGAATGGGGCTCGATAGCGACCCACTCCCGACCCACTCCCGGGTCCGGTGGTCGAACCGCCTTGGCTTTCGCCGGCAGCCCGCCCGTTACTCCTCGTCTTCTAATTCTTCGTCCGCATCATCATCGGATTCTTCGAAATCGACCGCGTCGAATTCGGCCGCGTCCTCGTACTCGTCAGCGAAGGCATCCTCCTCGAAGGCCTCTTCCTCCCCGTCGATTTCCTCCTCCTGATCGTCGTCTTCTTCGACAACTGGAGGAGCGGCTTTCCGCTTGGATTCGGCCGGCGCGGGCTTGGAAGGGGACTTTTTAGCCGTTGCAGCCGCAAGCTTGGTCACTCGTCCAGGAGATGAGGCGAGCTGGGGAGCAGCAGGTTCCGGGTCGGCCGTCGCCGCCGAACCCGCCTGCATTTGCTGCCATTGGTCGATCGACATGATGACTTCGCGGCTCTTGGAGCCGTTGTAGTTGCCAACGATGCCATCCTGCTCCATGAAATCGATCAGCCGCGCTGCGCGACCGTAGCCGATTCCCAAGGCCCGCTGCAGCAACGAGACGGAGCCACGTCCTTCGCGGATGACGACATCGACGGCCTGAGCGTACATGTCGTCGCGGTTGGGCAGGCCAGCGGCACCCTCCTCACCTTCCTTGGGTTGGACCTTGATGTGCATCAGCTCATGGACGAAGTTCTGCTCGCCGGTACTGACCGACTCAGTGACCGATTCAATCTCTTCGTCGGTAAGGTAGGTACCCTGGCCGCGGAGCAGGTTGCTGGTGCCGGGCCAGAGGAACAGCATGTCGCCATTCCCCAGAAGCTTGTCGGCTCCCATGGCGTCGAGAACGACGCGGCTGTCCATCTTGCTCGCGACTTGGAAGGCGATTCGGGCCGGGAGGTTTGACTTGATCAACCCCGTGATGACGTCCACGGTCGGCTTCTGGGTGGCCAGGATCAGGTGAATGCCAACCGCTCGGCTCTTCTGGGCCAAGCGAATGATGTGTTGCTCCACTTCCTTTCCACAGGTCATCATCAAGTCGGCCATTTCGTCGGCCACAATCACGATGAAGGGAAGGTTGAGCGGGATGGCCGACCGTTCGTCATCCGACTCTGGTTGGAGGCGTTCCATCAATTCTTCTTCACCCAGTTGGTTGTAACTGGTGATGTGGCGAACCCCGGCCCGGGCAAGCAGGGCGTAGCGTTCTTCCATTTTGTCGACGGCCCAAGCGAGGATCGCTTCCGCCTTGCGCATGTCGGTGACGACCGGATGCATCAGGTGGGGGAGGCGGGCATAGCCGCTCAGTTCGACCATCTTGGGGTCAATCATCAGCATCCGGACTTCATCCGGACGGCGAGTCATCAAAATGGAGGTGATGATCGCGTTGAGGCAAACGCTCTTGCCGGTGCCGGTGCGTCCCGCGATCAAGAGGTGAGGCAGCGAGGCGAGGTCGACGACCATCGGCGCGCCAACCGCATCTTTGCCCAGAAACAGCGGAATCTTCATCTTCCGCGTTTTGGCTTCGCTCTGCTCGATCACCTCCCGCAGCCGAACTACCTGGCGGGTCTCATTGGGGACCTCGACACCGACCGTGTTCTTTCCTGGAATCGGCGCCACAATCCGGACGCTCGGCACGCGGAGCGCGATTGCAAGATCGTCGGCCAAAGCGGTAATCTTCTGGAGACGCAAACCGGCTTCCAGTTGAATCTCGTATTGCGAAATGACCGGTCCCGTTTCGATTTCCACGACGCGGACGTTGTAGCCAAATTCCTGGCATGTCCGCTCCAGAACCTCGGCTTTGGCCAAGGCCTCCCGCTTTTGGTCGTCAAAGCAAACGGAATCGCTCTTCAGCAGCAGGTCCAGTTTGGGCAACTCGTACTCGACGCCACTTTCGGCATCGGCTGCCGCATTCAGTTGGCTCATGACCACATCGCGCTCGCTGACCGGAACCGGTACCGCAGGGGGGACGGCCTTGACGGCGAAGTGAGGTTTGGCGTGGACGCGAGGAGCCTGCTCGGGTTCGGTCTGAATTGACTCGTCTTCGCCGGCAAGGGGCTCAACCTCGTCCGCTGTCGTTTCGAGTTCCTCTTCCCCGTCCAACTCTTCAGCTGCTGCCGGGGTCGCAAGGGGAGCCGCGATGGGGCCGAGGGGAGCCGGAGCTTGGGATCCAATATCCGTTGGAGCATTGCGGTCGCGGACCACGATACGACCGGGCTGGGCAGCGGGAACCGATGCCGGTGTGCCCTGTTTGATCTTGATGCTGGAACTCGCAGGCTGCTCCTCCACGTCGTCCTCGTCGGTGTCAAATTCCTCAGCGTCGAGGTCGGTGGGGCGAGGAGTGGCGGCGGACCGCATGCCGTTGAACCAGGTGAAGAAGCGATGGAGCAAGCCGAAAGGAAGCAATTTGGAAGCAGCGACCAGCGCTGGCGCGAACATCAGACGGCCTGCGCGGAACATCAGGTATTCCGTCCACATCATCAGCCCGACCAGAGTGACAGCGGTGGTGATGATCAATCCGCCCGTCGTCGCGAAATGCTGCGCCAATAATCCCCGGCAGAGGGCCCCGACATAGTTGTGGCGCCGAGCAGGCTCAGCATCCAGCCGAGTGTTTTGACCCAAGGCGAGACAATCCCCTGAGCTCGGACGAGAGCCAATTCGAGGGTGATTAACCCGGCGACCAGAAAAAAGGCGCCATAGCCCAGCGAGGTGATGAAGAGGTTGGCGAACCAAGCGCCCCAGAAGCCGCAGGCATTGCGAATCTGGAGGTGGGGAGGGTAGACCAAGCGGTCGGGTCGATAGATTTTCTTCAGCCAATCCGGTGCCTGTGCCAGATCGTCCGCCGGGTCATAGGTGACCAGCGCCGCGACGAGAAAGACAATCGACGCGAGCAGAAGCACCACGAAGATGTCGCTGCGAATGCTGCGGGTTGTGGACATGGGATGAACGCCGTCGGAAAAAATTGGCAGACGGAGCGGTCGAACGCGAACCGCCGTTGCATCCCTGCGATTGAAATCGAACGCTGATTTTCCGCGTTCAGCCTCCAGCCGGAACACGGGCCGCAGACTCCGGAGATCTTTCCGGAACGCTGCGGATCAGGGCGCGGACTCACCCGAGGGGAATTCCGCCTTATCGCTATCGAAACCGGCGACCGCTCGGCTTCAGTTTTGAAATTCCCCTGAGCAATCTTCAGCTCATCAGCACAAACATTAAAACGCGAAGGTTGCGCTCTACCGGTTTGGCCGACACGATCTCAACGATCGGAAATGGGAGGAGCCGGCCACACCGCAGAGTCGCCAGCGGCATCCGCTGCGTCCTCGCTCAGCAGGTTGCGGAGGTGGCAGGTGACGGTCGCAGATTCCAGATACCGCGAGATGGCATGGTGATGACCGACTTCACGACTGACTTCAAACTGCTCTAACTTGGCTCGTCCCCCACGCAAATTGGGAACGATGGAGTACTGGCTGGGCGGTTTGGGGTTGAAGGTGCTCCGCCGCGTGATTCGCAGTGAACAATTCAGCGCCGGATCAGTCTGGTTGGTAAAAAGTACCAGTCGTTCAGCGCGGTTCGCGATTTGCTGGTTATTCCGCAAAGTACTGCAGAAGAAGGGGTCAAGCGCGGCGGCGATCAGCGTCACCTGCCATGCCGGTTGGTCAACCGCCGCCGGTTGTGACAGCGCCGAGAGAGTCGCTTGAGCACCGAGGCTGTAGCCAATCACGATCGGCGGAGCGGGACCAAACGACGAAACGAGGGAGTTCAACCGGCAGCCCTCGGCGACTGCTCTCTGTGATTTGATCTGGTAATCGCGCCCCAACAGCGTTTCCCGTTCACTTCGCCAAGACCAGATGATGAAACGGATGGGGGGGCGAACGCATTGGCCGCCAAAGCAGTGGTTGTAGACCTGCATGCCGCGGCGAATGGACCAGCCGTAATCGGTGAAATTGCCGTGAATGTAGGTGACATTCCGGATTTCCGGGTTGCGAGCGGTCTGCTCAAGCAAATCGGCCAGACTGGATGCCCGGAATTCGCCTCCCTGCCACCGCGAGATGGGGAGATCGGCCGCAAGTTTGCAATCGCTGACGCAATCTCCCAGATTCCGCGTATTGACCAGCCAGATCTCGTCTCCGGCTTGAGGATTCCAATTGGTGTCGCTTGGGCACCCGAGATCGGCCTCCTTCCAGCTGGCCGCTCGCCAGACCAAGGAGAAAGAAGACTCCCAGTCCAGTCACCCAGGCGACCAGAATCGCGCGCAGTTCAGCTCGGGTGGAGGTGCAGTTGCGAGTCATGGTCATGACCGGAGTAGCAGGTAAGAGGGAGACGATTGGAGGCTGGCTTGATCGCTAAGTGAGAGGGCTGCTTCACCATTTCCTCGTCGTCGCGTGCACAAGCCGCACAGTTTATCAGGAATCGGAAGCGGGCCTCGCGATTCTTAAAAAAAGTTCAAACCTTTCCTTGCCTGACGCTTAACTGGGTGTAGCCTATTCAGGCTTCGCCCCCGAGACCAAGTCTCGTGCCCATGGAATCTACTGCGCAGGAGTTGCGAACATGAGAAAGTCATTGCTGATTGGATGTGTGCTGCTGACATTGCTGGCCAGCGGTTGTTGTCGGGGCGGATTGCGCGGTTTACTGCGAGGCGGGGCGTGCAATGCCTGCCAACCAGGAATGCCGGCGATGGGTGGCGATACCAACATGCTTTCGACTTGCGAAGACGGAAGTTGCGGCCACGACCATTCCGGCGGCGACCTTGCTCCGATCGGCACCGGGACCGACGGCTACTATGGGAGCGGCAGTTCATCCGCTCCGGGAATGTCCTACGGAGTATCCGGATCGGGCGGCTCGCTTGGCAGCGCGATTGCTCCTCCCCCCGGGGCACCGTTGCCCGGTCCGAGTGGCGGCGGCAACTGACCGCGCTCCGCAAGCTCACGCTGTCCCTGCCGAACAGAAGTCGAGCCGTTGCCAGTTGAGCGGGCGCAATCGGACTGATCCATTTTTAGAACCCGCAATCAATTCCACTTCCCAGCATTCCGAATCACTCAACTGTCCTCAGCGAGTTACTCGACTGTCGACAAGTCTCAAACATCCTGCCCGATCCAGGACTGGGTCGTGAAGGACCTTCCGGTTAGATGGCCCAGCGAAATGCTGGGCCATTTTTTTTGCCCCGCCAGACAGGCGAGGCTCCGGGGCCGGGTTGGATTTCGAGCTGGCTGGCACCCGGGGGCACGACTGACTGGTCCAGGCGGTAAACTCGGCGCAAAGTTTGACCGGGTGGCCGGATTCTTCCGTCGTTGACGTGACCTGCGAGGGGTGAGTTGTAGAATTCACCGATCAGGGAAACTCGATTTGCAGGAGCTTCCCTGCTGGTGAGTCCCTCTTTGGTGAAGCCATGGGGTCAGTCGTGGATGTGAAAACGGGAATCGCATTCCGGAATTTTTGCCGGCAAATCGTCCCAACCTGTGCTCCTCGAGCGCGGTTGGTGGGCCGCCAGCCTTTCCCGCTGGTCGTGCGCGGGATGCTTGGGCGCGGGGTGCCGGTATTCTGGGTGTCCGTGTTCTGGGTGCTTGGATTCTGGATGAGCGCATTGGCGACGAGCCCGACCGCGGCTCAGGCTCCAGAGGCTCTCCATGGAGTGCTTACCGCAGAGCCGGTCCGGGAAACCTGGCGGTTTGGTGTCGTCCTCAAGGGCGGCGCGGAGGCATCTCGAAACATTCTGGTGACCATTCCCCTGCCGGTTGATTGGCCCGAGCAGAAAGTTCGGGTCGTCGCCAAGGAAGCATCTCCCGAGATTTCCAAGCTGACGGTGCGCGATACGCAGCCTAACTTTCAGCAGTTGGTGGGGGTGATTCCGAGTTTGCGGCCCGACCAGGAAGTCACGCTGACCTATGACCTCGAAGTCACGATGTATCGCATCGCAGCCCCTTCCAACCCGGAAAAATGGAAGTTGCCGAAAAGCTCAATGAAAGGGTTGCGGAATTATCTGGAACCCAGTCCGGGTATCTCATTCCGCGATGCGAAGTTGCGGGCACAAGTCAAAGAGCTGACCAAGGACAAAGAAACCGCTTGGGATCAGGTGCGAGCGCTTTACGAATGGGTTCAGACCGAAGTTCAGCCTCGGGGCGGGGATCCGGCTGATTCGCTGGAGTGTTTTCGCGAGCGCAGTGGTCACCCCGAGGATATTTGTGGTTTGTTTGTGGCGATGTGCCGGGCGCACAAGGTTCCCGCTCGAATGGTGTGGGTGATTGAGTCGCAGCAGGCCGAGTTTTTTCTAATCGATGAGGAAGGCGAGGGACGCTGGTTTCCCGTCGTCTTCGGTGGCTTCACCGAATTTGGCAGCTTGACTGCTCCCAAGCTGATTGAGATGAAGGGTGACAGTTTTGAGGTCCCTGAAAAAAAAGAGCCGCAAAAGTACGTGTTTGAGCACGTCGTCGGCGAAGCTGCCAGTCGTCCCAAAGTCCGCTTCATTCGGGAGCAGGTCCGCGGCGGGCTGAAAGGGGAGACGCGATGATTTCCGCCCGGATCCGGTTTGGCTCGAGCCAGCGGGGAGTGGCGAGTCGGCAATTCCGACTGGTCTGGTGCGCCCTCGGGCTGGCCATTTTGAACGGCTGGGCAATGGTCAGTCCGCTGTGGACACAGCAAAAAGAAGCTGTTCGGGATGCGGCCGACGAGTCTGCTCCACGTTATCAGGAAGCAGAGGAAACCGTTTGGGAGTTTGGCTTGCGGATCGAG
>JAJTFE010000147.1 GCA_021298375.1 Blastopirellula sp.
AGAATCACCTCAATTCCGGCCGAGTGCAGCGCCTTGACCATCTCCTTGAACTCTTGAACCTGCGCCCCCGGACGACTGTCCGCCGCGTAACCTCGGTGCGGAGCAAAAAAGGCGAGCGGATCGTAGCCCCAATAATTCCGTCGCGGATCGGTAGTGCCGTCGAAGTTGTTCGTGGGAAACTCGTGCACCGGCATCAGCTCGACGGCCGTCACTCCCAGCGACTTCAGGTACGGAATCTTGTCGATGACGCCGAGGTAGGTCCCCGGTTTGCGAGACTGACTGGAGTGGTGGTTGGTGAACCCCCGCACATGGAGCTCATAAATCACCGACTCACTCAAGTCATGCCGCAGATGGCGATCGCCCTGCCAGTCAAAATAATCATCGACCACCACGCACTTGGGGGGACGGATCACGCCGTCGGTCGCCGGTTGAAAGTTGCCGGCCAAGGCTTTGGCAAAGGGATCGATCAGCCGCGCGTTCGGGTCAAACCTCAGTCCCCGCCCCGGATCAAACGGCCCCGAGGCCTGAAAGTGATACAACTGCCCCGCCCCGATCCCCGGGACAAACACGCTCCAGATATCACCCCAGCGATCCGTTCGCGCGTCAAAGTAGACAACTTCCGAGGGTTCGCGCTGAGCCACATCATCGTAAAGCAACAGACGCATCTCAGTCGCATGCCGACTGAAGACCACGAATTGCACGCCGCGATCGTGAATGATCGCACCATAGGGCAAGGCGTGATTCAATTGCAGGTCCGGATGGGTATTGCGCATTTGCATCAACAAAGGTAAGTCCTCATCAAAATAACAGCCGAAGACAAGTTCCACAGCAGGCCACTGCCGACCAATCAGCGATTGGCCTGCCTTGCGGTGGAGACGCCGAACCATACCACGCACTCCACAGGCTGCTGCCGCGACTCAATCCAAAATGGACTGGAATCGGGAATTGCTAAAGTTTTCCGGCAAAGCATTCGGCTGGGCTCGTCCGACCTCAACACGGAGGCAATCTGTAGCGTCCAGCCGATCGGCTGGGGCAGCGACCGCGCCAGCCACCCCTCTCGCGATCGGTTCGCGACAGCCTCGCCTTACTCCCTCCATGCAATCGCACGCCTCCCCGACCAACCGCTAGCAACGGTTTATTTTCACGCTTGCCAGACACCAAGTTTCAATTGACCCATTCGCTCGTTATCCCTATCTTCCGCGGCATGATTGGCAAACTCTCGCTGCAATCGATGCTCCTCGGGCTCTTGCTCGCGTTCCTTCCGGCCGAAGGCTCGCTCGGATTCGCGCAGACTCCCCAGGATTGGAACGGTGCTGAGCAACTGTTGGTGTACCGCAATGGCAATCTGCTTTCAGGGCGGGTCGAGCGCGATCTCGGCCGGTACGTGATTCAGACCTCCAGCGGCAGTCGCATCGTCGTCCCGGTCGAGCAAGTCGATTTCGTCTGCCGCTCGCTGCCGGAGGCCTATCAGCTGAGACGCGACCGGCTACCCCCAATCGATCCGGCGGCCAAGCAGCGCCCCACCGCCCGAATCGAGTTTTTCCAATGGTGCATCAAGCTGGGCTTGTTCGCCGAAGCAGAGCGCGAGTTGACCGAGTTGCAGATGTCGCGTTTGCCGGCCAGCGAGTTGTACGCCTACCTCAGGCAATTGCACTCGGCGATCGAGCGGGCAGAATTGGCCCGGGCTCCACTCAAATCCGCGCCGCACACGGCCGATCCCCCAGCCCCCAATGCTTCGGCCTTCAATTCCCTCGGCCCGAATCTGCCAGCGGCCGAGCCCACGGTTATCCTCAGCGACCTGCCGCCCGTGAACCGGCCTTTGGCCACTGTATTGAATCATCCCCAAGCCAATCCCACGGCCGCCCCATCGGCTTCAACACCGCCGCTGAAAGGCGAAGTCATCAAACCGATCTCTTACGAGGAACCAGCCCAACCGGCGCCGGCCAGTGCGGCGCTTCCTGTTCCGGAATTGGAGCAGTTACTCAAGCAACTCCCGACCGAGGGGGTTTCTCTGTACAAACGGCGGGTCGAACCGCTTTTGTTCCGGAATTGCTCCAATGCCGGCTGCCATGACCCGGAGAAGACCCGCTTGCCGCTGCAACGATTGGCCCGAGGCGAGGGAATTCCGAAGCGGATGAGTCAACAAAATCTGATTCAGGTGCTGAGGTTCACCGGCGCGGGGGTTGAGGGTGACTCCCCCTTGCTGACTGCTGCCGCGACCGCGCATGGCGGAGCAGTCAAGGCTCCTTTGAAACTTGACTCGGACCACTATCGGCTGCTGGCTGCGTGGGTCGAGCGGATGGCTGCGCCGAGTCTGGCGGCGGGCATAGAGCAAGTTCACTCGCCCCTTTTTTCAGCGGCCAGCTTGCCGGCTGAAGACCGCCCTCCGGCGGACGCCCGCCCTTTGGCTGGCGGTCCGACATCGAAGCAGCCGGGACCTTTGCCGGCCGCGAGGGAGCGTACGTTGCCTCAACAAACCGCCCCGGAAATTCCGCAACTTGAGACGCAGCCCGACGCCTTCGTCCCGGCGGATCCTTTCGACCCGGCGCTTTTCAATCGCCGCCAGCAAAAGTCTGGCGTCAAAGGTTCCCGCTGACCATCCGTCGCTCAGCTGACCAGCGGCCGCGCTGCCGTGGCCCGGAAAATAAAACGGATGGTCAAACCTCGCCGTTTTCTCCGAGTTTCCGCCCTCGTCCCCAGCAACTTTTCGCTCGACCGGCTCGCGGGGAATTGCCGAAACGAGGGGAATTCGGCAAACTGGAAGCCTCGCAGGCAACCGAGCCCGGGGCCGCTGAGCGGTTCCGGGACAACGACTTCAGCGTCCCGTCTCGACCTTAAATCCCGACGGCAAGATTGCCTGGCAATTCGTGCGAACAGGCATCTTAGCGGACAGGTTTTGAATGAGCGGTGCTTCCTACAAGGACTCGGGAGTCAACCTCGACATCTACAACGAGTCGATGGAGCGTTTGCCTCGCCTGATGCATCGCACGTTTTCACCGCGCGTGATGCAATTGGACGGCGGATTCGCCGGGCTGTTTCGGTTGGATTTCGACAATCCGCTGTTTCGCCGCAATTACCGCCAGCCGACGCTGGTCTCCTGCACCGACGGCGTCGGCACCAAGCTCAAAGTCGCGTCGCTGGCGAACCGCCACACCACGGTCGGAATTGACCTTGTCGCAATGTGCGTGAACGACGCGATCTGCTGCGGCGCCGAACCGCTCTTCTTTCTCGATTATGTCGCGATGTCCCACGACGACCCGGACTTGCTGGAACAGATTGTGTCCGGGATCAGCGATGGTTGCCTGCAAGCCGATTGCGCGCTGCTGGGGGGAGAAACAGCGATCATGCCCGACCTGTACCAACGTGGAGATTACGACCTCGCCGGATTCTGCGTCGGCGTCGTGGAGAAACGGAAACTGATCACCGGTTCGGCGATCATTCCGGGAGATGTGCTGATTGGAATTTCCTCCAGTGGCGTGCACTCCAACGGCTACAGTCTGGTCCGCAAAATTGTCTTCGAAATCGCCGGCCATCACGTCGACGAGCAGATCCCTGAATTGGGTGAGACGGTGGCGGACGCGCTGCTCCGTCCAACCTTGATCTACTCCGCGGCCGTGCGCAAGATTCTGGCTCACTACCGCGTGAAGGATGTGGTCCACGGAATCGCCCACATCACCGGCGGTGGGCTCGGGGAGAATATCGAGCGAATCCTCCCGCCCCAGGTTGATATCGAGATCGACTGCAACACCTGGAAACGCCCTCCGGTGTTTCCCTGGATGCAGCGTTTGGGGAATGTCGCCACCGATGAGATGTACCGGGTCTTCAATATGGGCATCGGCTTGGTCTTGATCGTTCGCCCCCGGCACGTGGAAGCCATTTGCCGGATGCTGGACCGCGAGCAATTGCAATCCCAAGTCATTGGCAAGGTGGTCGCAGGTTCGCGACAGGTTATCCTTTCGAACCAGTAAACGGGTTCTCACTCCAAGTCAGACCGCCTTGTCATGATCGCCGTTTGATTACCGCCGGGGGCAAACCTCGCGTTCGAAGACGCGGCTCCCAGTTTGAGAGCTGTCAGTGGTCTCTGTCAGTGGTCTCGTGTGCAAAGTGACCTATCCCCATGCCGTCTGCAACCTCCATTTTCGATGTCGTTGTGGTCGGCGCGGGGGCGGCGGGTTTGTTTGCCGCCCATGCCGCTGCGGCAGCCGGCAGCCGCGTCCTGGTCCTGGAAAAGAACCGCAAGATTGGCGTCAAGATCCTGATTAGCGGCGGCAGCCGGTGCAACGTCACCCACGACTGCTCGTTTCGCGAGGTTGCGGCCGCCTTTGGACACGCCGAGCGATTTCTGCTCTCCGCGCTGGGCCAGCTGACACCGCAGATGGTGGTCGAGTTAATCGAGCGATTGGGAGTCTCGACTTACGTTGAAGCCCACACCGGCAAAGTCTTTCCTGTCAGCGACCGGGCGCTCGACGTGCGCGATGCCCTGCACCGCCGGGCTGTCGAGGCTGGTGCCGAATTCCTCTGCCATTGCCCGTTGCGGGAAATGACCAAGTCGGAGGGACTGTTTCAACTCGTCACGGACCGACAGACGTTCACCGCTCGCTCGGTGATCCTGACCAGCGGCGGACTCTCCTATCCCGGCTGCGGCACCACGGGTGATGGCTACGCCTGGGCCCGGCATTTTGGCCACCAGATTGTCACGCCGCATCCTGCCCTGACGCCGCTTGTTTCCCCCGCGGCCTGGGTGCATCAGCTGAGCGGCATCGCGCTCGAAGACACCGTCGTCACCGCGCTCGGCCCGCACAACGTGCGGCTTGGCTCGGCCCGTACGGCAACCCTGTTCACGCACTTCGGGTTGTCCGGTCCCGCGCCGATGGATGTCAGCCGCTTTGTGACGTTGCCCGCCGCGGAACAGGCGACGAGGGTCGCAATTGATCTGCTGCCGCAGATATCCAGTGGGGAACTGGTCGCACTCTGGCGGGAGCATGCCCAGCGAAATGGGAAGCAGATTCTCGGAAACCTGCCCACGGGCGGCTTGCCCGGGAGGCTCGTGGAGCAGGTCTTTGCCGCGCATGGGGCAACGCCTCAACGGAGGCTGGCGGAGGTTTCCAAGGCCGAGTGGGAATCCGCCCGGCAGGCAATCAAAGAGTGCCGCGTCGAGATTTCCGGCACGCGGGGTTACGAGAAAGCGGAGGTCACGGCGGGTGGAGTCGAGTTGAGCGAGGTCAACAGCCGGACGCTGGAGAGCCGACGGGAGCCCGGTTTGTTCTTTGCAGGCGAGATTCTCGATCTGGATGGACCGATCGGGGGCTACAACTTTCAAGCTGCCTTCAGCACCGGCGACCTCGCCGGGCTCTCGGCTGCGAGGTATGCGCGGTCGCAGATTGCGGCCGCGCCCGACTAAACGCATTTTCGCCGAGGGGTCGCGCGAGCCCCCGCCGCGTTCGTTCCTACTATCACCACCGCAGCCGGTGAGCAATAATTGGCGGGGCTGGAAACTCTGTCTTCCGGCGCGGCGAGCCGAGAATCTCTCGCTGAAACCTGCCGGAAAAACCTGTCCCCAAAGATCGCTTGATGAATTGGTTGCTCATTCTGGCGTCCGCCTGCTCGCTGCTGTTTGGGCTGTTTCATGCGCTGGGTGCCACGCTGTTCAGCGTTTGGCTGCGCCGCCAAAAGGTCGCCCAGCCCTCCGCCAGCCGGGCGGAAAAAGCGGGAGTGCTGGTGGCCTCCCGTGGTTTCGACCCGTCCCTGCCGGAAATGCTCCGCGGGCTGCTCGACCAAGACTACGCGAATTACGAAGTGCACGTCACGGTCGACGAGAGCGAAGGTCCCGCCTCCCAGCGACTCGCCGAGTTGGTTGCCGATCATCCCCACCGGGACCGCCTGCGGCTGCATTCGCTGGGCGAGCCTTTGCCAACCTGCGGCTTGAAGAACTCGGCTCTGCTGGTGGGGCTGCGGCAACTCTCGCCCGATGTGACCCGGATCGCGATGATCGACACCGACATCATCCCGCCGGAGAGCTGGCTCGGGGATCTGTTGGCCTATCTCGACGATCCCCAAGTCGGTGCGGTCTCCGGAGCTCAGTGGTTTGACCCCGGAGAGGAAATCGAGCCGGGGACGCTGGTCAGGTCGCTTTGGAACGCGGCGGCTCTGGTGCCGACCTGTCTGTTTGCCAACGCCTGGGCGGGGAGCCTCGCGTTTCGCCGCGAGGCGTTTGTAAGGGCGGGTCTGGAGAAACTCTGGGAGCGGACAATCGTCGATGACGGTCCGCTTCCGCACGCCATGCGGCAACTCGGTCTGCGGATGCAATTCGCCCCCAACATGCTGATGCTCAACCGTGAATCCTGCTCCTTCCAATACGTCAACAACTGGCTGCAGCGGATGCTCTGCTGGTCGCGACTTTACGAAGCAAGTTTCCGCAACACGCTGATTCACGCTTGCCTGACCGCTGCCCTGCTCGTCCTGCTTTCGGTAACCTTGCTGCTCGCGCTCTTCAGCGGCCAACTGGCAAGCTTGCTGGGGCTGGCGACTGCCTGGTTGGCGAGTAACCTCCTCCACGTGGCTGCCTGGCAGACAGTGCGTCAGGCGGTGATCCGGTCCAGTCAGCACGTGGCCGCTCAATTGCCCGATGAGTTGCCGCTCAACGTTTGGCTGGGGCTGGCACTGTTTGTTCCGGTGACGCAATTGGCGTTTTGCCTCGCCACGCTGCGAGTCCTGACGCTGAAGAAGATCAGTTGGCGGGGCGCGGACTATGAAATCGCGGGGCCTGAGTCGGTCCGACTGGTGCGGCAAGCACCGATCGGAACAACTTCCGAGTCCCCCGCGGGGACTTCGATTTAGTGGACCCGTGGCCCTTTGCAATGCGTAAGCGCCTCGACTCGAAGGGCTAAAAGCCCTTTCGCCGCAGCCGATGGTCAGGCGGACAAAATTGTCAGGCCAACAAAAAAGCCCGGCTCATTCGGCCGGGCTTGAAGTACCTTAGTCCATTGAAGATTGGTCGTGAAA
>JAJTFE010000148.1 GCA_021298375.1 Blastopirellula sp.
GCTGGGTTACTGGGGGCTGGGTTACAGGGGGCTGGGTTATTGGGAGCTGGATTGAAGCCTGCCCCTGCCGGCGGGCCGCTTACTCCAGCGGATATTCGACGATCGGCAGCCCCGAGGCGCGGACCTCGTGCAGGCGTCGCCAGCCGCGCGTCACCAAGTGCTCGCGGGCAACCCGAAGTTCGGGGTCCAGTTGCCGCTTGTCGAACTCCCCCTCGACGACCACCGGGTCGAACTCCGCGGCGACGATAAATTGCGAGAGCGCCGGATTGCAGCGGAGGTGCCGGTCAGGTGTGGTATGCAAGACCTCCGGGTCGACCCAACCGAGGACGTAGCGCAGGTAGAGATCGCTGTCGGTAATCTCCGCGACATCACCGCCGCACACCGCGCAAAGATATCCTTCATCACACTTTGCCATCAGCACACTTTGCCATCAGCACACTTTGCCATCAGCACACTTTGCCATCAGCACACACCGCCATCAGCACACACCCGAAACGCGGGGAGAGTGAATTCCGGAAATTCGCCGACTACAGCCCCAGGACATCGGCCATCGTATAACTTCCCGGCTGCTTTCCGATCAGGAATTTGGCGGCAGCCAAAGCTCCGTGGGCATAACAGTCCCGGTTGCTGGCAGCGACCCGCAACTCAATCGTCTCACCCAACATGCCGAACAGAATCGTATGCTGTCCGGGATCGTCACCCGCCCGGACTGCATGGTAGCCGATTTCGTTTTGAGGTCGCTGGCCGACGACCCCCTCGCGCCCGTGTCGATGAGCCAGCTGGCCCATTTCGCCCGCGATCAACTCGCCGAAACGCAGGGCTGTTCCGCTGGGAGAATCGGCCTTGAAACGGTGGTGCCGTTCGATGATCTCGACGTCGACACCGCTGGCGTACTCGCGCAGCGCACGGGCGGCCAACTGGGCCAACTTCATCGTGAGATTGACTGCCTGGCTCATGTTCGGAGCGAGGCAAACCGGAATGGTCTCCGCTGCCCGGCGCATGTCGGCCTGCAGCGGCTCATCCAACCCGGTCGTCGCGACCACCAGCGGGACGCGATTGAAGAGGCAATATTCGAGGGCGGCCCGCGCACCAGCATGATTCGAAAAGTCGATCACGACCTGCGGATGGTTTCCGATTGCCGAGGCGAGCACCACCCCAATCGGTCCAATCCCTGCCAACTCGCCCGCATCGGCATGCAAATGATGAGAACCGGGCGAGCAAGTGGCTGAAACCAAGTCAAATTGCGAGCCCGACTTGGCCAACGCAATCAACCGCCGACCGACTCGACCCGATGCTCCGTTGATCGCCAGTTTGATCATCACCCACTCCTTTTGCTTCCCGAAAAAGCTGATTTTATAAGTCACCCGTCTACCGAGAGCAATCAATCGGGCTGAATTCCCGAGTTGCTAACCGCGGCCGCTGGCGGGCTCACCCCGCCGGCGGCGGTGCCTTCCCTTGCCAAACAGCCGTTTCAGACAGGTAAGTTGAAACCAAGTCGGGTCGTTTGACGTACAGAAACGAGGTGCCGCAAGCGCTCCGTCGTGGTTCGGGTTGAGTACGGCTTTTTTGGCCAATCGACAGGAACCAGACCGGTAACTGGGTGAACTTTGCCGCCTGCGCCCCTTGGGCAGCTGCGGTAAAACAGCGGAAAACGCCCACTTTTCGCCGGCCTCCCGATGAATTCGGGGTGAATTTAATTTGACGTGTCAAGTACCCGTTTCTACAATGTGTCGCTTGACCGACTGACCGTTTAACCACTCGGTGGCAAAACTTTTTGCGGCAGAACGTCAACGCAGGAACTGAGAGGTTTGTTGCTTATGAAAATGAAGAAATCGGAACTCAAGCCGTACAAAGAAACGTTGTTGGCTCTGCGTTCCCGCTTGCGTGGCGACGTCTCCACCCTGGCGGATGCGGCCCTGATAAAATCCAGCAGTGGAATGGGCGGCAGCGTCTCCGCGGTTCCGAGCCACATCGCCGACATCGGGAGCGACACCTTCGAGCTGGATAACACCCTGCTCCTGATGTCCAACGAAGGGGAAACGCTGGAGCAGGTTGAGCTTGCTCTTGAACGAATTGAAGAGGGCGTTTATGGTTCCTGTATGGAATGCGGGAAAGCGATCCCGAAACTTCGTCTGAACGCCATCCCCTACACTCCCTACTGTGTCAAGTGCGCCAGCCAAATCGAAGCCGGTGAAGTCTGATTCGCCGACGAACAACTTGAATCCCCCTCAAGACGGCCGGGTTTGGACTCGCGCCGTCTTGTTTTTTGCGCTGCTCGCCGCGGGGCTCGCCGCCGACCTGCTGACCAAGCACTACACCTTCCAGCATTTCTTCGATCCCGAACTGGAACGAAATCAATTCGCCCAGATAAGGCACTACTGGGTCCCCGGGATCCTGGGCATCCAAACATCGACCAACGGTGGCGCACTGTTCGGGATGGGGCAGGGTGGAAGCGTCTGGTTCGCAGCCCTTTCCCTGATCTTTTTCGGGGGCATCCGGACCTGGCTTTTTGCTTGGGGCGGAACCCGCGACCGCTGGCTGACCGGAGCTCTCGGCCTGATCTCGGGTGGCATCCTCGGTAACTTTTACGATCGAGTTGGCTGGGGCTTTACCCCGGGTCACCCGGAAGCGATCCGCTATCACGTCCGAGACTGGATTCTGTTCCGGCTCGAAGGCGTTCCCAACTTTGACCCCTGGCCGAATTTCAACCTCGCCGATTGCTGGCTCGTCATCGGCGCAGGATTGCTGTTGATTCATGCCCTCTGGCTCTCAAACCCTTCCGTCTCGGCCTCTTCTTCCGAGTAAATCATGAGCGATCACGACCTTCGCCTCCGTCTCGACCTGGCCCGCAAAATTGCGGTTTCCGCCGGCAACACGACGCTAAAGTTTTTCCGCACACCTGATTTGGGTGTCGAAATCAAGTCCGATGGTTCGCCGCTGACGTTGGCCGATCAGCAATGCGAAATTGCCCTTCGCGAGGCGATCACTCGCGAATTTCCCCACGATGGAATTGTCGGTGAGGAATACGGGACCTCGAATGGCTCCTCGGGCTGGGACTGGATCCTCGACCCCATTGATGGCACCAAGGCATTCGTCGCCGGCGTGCCGCTCTATGGCACGATGGTCGCCGTCGCCCGCGACCATCGGGCCGATGTTGGCGTCCTTTTTTTTCCCGGACTGCAGCAAGGCATTTTCGCGGGCCGTGGTGGAGGCGCTTGGTATTTCGACCAACAAACTGAGGCCCGCAGGGCACGGGTCTCCAGGCGGACAAAGCTCAGCCAATCTATCTTTGTCACCTCTGCAGTTGAGACGTTCAATAAACGAAATGCCAAAGGGGTCTATGAGAAAATGGCGGAGAGCGTCTTTTTCGCGCGGACTTGGGGCGATGCATATGGCTATATGAACGTGGCTCTGGGACAGGTCGACGTACAAATTGACCCCATCCTGAAAATCTGGGACGCGGCTGCCGTCCAGCCGATCATCGAAGAAGCGGGGGGGCGGTTCAGCGATTGGAACGGCCAGCCCAAGATCGATTCGGGCGATTCCCTCGCCACCAATGGCCTGCTGCACGACGAGGTCCTCCGGATCCTCGCCACCGCTCCGCCCTACGAACACTCCTGAACCAAGCTCGCTCTACTGCTTTGCTGGCCAAACGGTACCGGCAGGCACGAGCACAACCGTTCTTAAATCCATCAGCGCCGAGCCGCGCCGTGGGCCGCTGAAGCCAATCGTCAGCCGCTGTCGACCGGGTTGCAGCTGTAGCTCGCCAACTTTCTTCCAGCGATACTCTGTCCAGGCACCTGTCGACTCAACAACCCCTGCGAGTTCCCCGCTCGGACCAGCAACCACAAAACCATTACCAGCCGTATCCGGATTGCAGGCGTAATCGAGATAGAGGTCGTACCGTCCCGCTTTCGGCAATTCCACGCTCCACACCGCATGGTCGCGCTCACCCGACCAAAAGCCCAGGTTGCGAAAAGGCGAGTTCGACTCGTAGACAATTGTCTCTCCATAGACTTCAGCCGCGCTGGCCGAACAAGTAATCACACCATCTTCATCAGGTCGCGCGAGCAGCGGCTGGTTTCCCTCAAACGCTCGGCGTGGCAACCGCCCCGGGCCGATGTAGGCAATCAAATCAGCCAAGTCACGGTGCTGCAGTTCCTGCTCCAACCCCTCCGGCATCACGGACTTGCGCGTCGCCTGCAGTTGCTCCAGCTCGCTCCGCAAGATCACATGCTCTTTGCCTTCCCGCTCTTTCAGCCGCACGCTCGTCGCAGTCTCCTCAGCCAGCAAGCCAGTCAACGTCAGTCCCTCCCGAGTCAGCGCGGAGTAGCTGAGGTAGCGGCTCTCCAAATCGCGATTCGGATCGAGCACGGCGACCAGCACTGCGCTCGGCGTCCGATTGGTCAAGGCTGCCAAATCAGGCCCCACCTCGTAGCCAACTCCGTCGAGCAGATGACAGGCGGCGCAATGCTGCCGAAAGACAACTCGTCCGCGTTCGAAATCCCCGTTCAACTGCAAGGCGGCCTCCCACTCCCGAACCAGCGCACTGCGGTCGGAGTGAGCCACCTGCTGCAAGATCCCCACCGCCCGCTCGCGAATCGCTGGATCATCCTCCGCGAGCAATCGCCCGCGTTGACCTGCATCCAGCTCACTGGTTCTTAAAAGCCCACTTTCGATCGCACCCAGCAACTCACCGTACAACTCCTTGCGGAGCAAGACCGCTTCGACCAGTTCGTGTCGCAAAGCCGGAGTCAGGGCATTCCAGCGTTCCCATGCAACCTGCAACCCTGCCCGGTCTGCAGCCAGCAAGCGAACCGCTCCGCTTTGCACAGTCGGCGATCGGCTCGGCTCCAAGGCTGCTTGAACAGCGTCCCTGAGCCGTTGTTGCTGGGCTGCAGTGAGCAACCCCGTCAGCTCCGAACCCTGCACCCGACGAAAAAACTCCAACCAATTTCGCCAAGCTTCGTTCGAAATCTCTTCGCCCAGTTCAGCCGCGGTGGGAATCGCGGCAAACGCCAGCCCGACAAGTTCAGCGGCCTGATTGGCTCGTTCCGATCGTGGCTCTCCGGGGCCGCTGACCTCGCTCAACCAAGCACCGGCAAGGCGACACCAACCTGCGCTCTCCGCCAGTTTCCCCGGGCCGCTCCCCTCACCGCATCGACGCAGGCCATCGACCAACTCGCCGAAAATCTCCTCCTCAATTGGTTCACCGCCCCGCTCCACACACGCGCTCAACAACAACTCCATCCGCTCGGACTCGGCCGAATCCAACCGCCAGTTCGCCAATGCCTTCGCCCAGACGTGGGGCGCATTCCGCGACGTAAGGCTGGCCATCGCCGCGTATTGCTCAGCTGAGCCCATGCCCGCATGGATGAGGCTATGGGCCAGTCTCTCGACTGCGGCAGGCTGCTCGATCCTTCCGAGCAAGCCCAGAGCCTCGACCCTGACCGCCAATGGTTCAGCCTGCGCGAGCCGCACGATCTCATTTGCCAATCGGTCCGACAGAGGCTCGACGTCGCTCCACCGACCCACCAGCCGCAGGGTTGCCCGCACAGCCTCTTGATGGGGCAATGTCAAAAGGCGGACCGCCGTGGTCAGTTCAGCTTCAGCCTCAATCCGCCGCCGAGCAGACAAGCGGTCGCAAAGGCCTGTACGCGCACGGCAGGGAGAGCTTGCACGTCTTCGGCTATCTCGCGAACAGCGGCCACTGCCGCTACGGAGTTTTGGCCGCGCCAGAAAAGAACTTGAGCCGCGAGGTCGCGACGAACTCCATTGTCCGACCGGAGCTCGGCCAGCAATTTCTCGGTGGGAGCTTGAGTCAAATCAGGACCAGCCTCGACCTTCCTGCCTCGGGGCACGATCCGATAAATCCGGCCCAATCGCTGGCCGGCAAAGATATCAAGTTCAGCCTTGGACTCGTCCGGAATCCATTGGCCATGTTCGATGACGTAGCGATACATGTCGACCAGATAAAGCGCGCCCTCCGGCCCCATTCGCATTTGAACCGGACGAAACCAATTATCTGTCGAGGTCAGGAACTCGCTCCGCTCCTCGCCAATGGCACGTTCGCCGCGGAACGTTACCCCTTCGCGGCTGAGCACTTGCCTGTGGACCAACTGATTGACTGGTTCGCAGGTGAACGCGTTTCCCGTGAACTCGTCGCCGAGGAATCGATCGCGATAGATCTCCAGACCGCAGGCCGAAGTAGGACGCCCGGGCGGGCCGGACAATTTGAACAACACCAGGCCCTGAGCAGGATAGAGCTGTTGACCGTGCGCGTCACTCGGAACCACGTGCACCAGTTCCGGAGGCGAGAGCCGCGAATTGCGCTCCGTCAGCGAATAGGCCAGCGGATAGTGCTGGAGCAGAACGCTGTTGTTGCAGCCAAACCAGTTATCAAAGTCATCGCGCGCCCGGCCTTGCTGGGTTTGACCGGTCGCGGGACTGGCCGAAAGATCATTGACCGCGAGCCGGAAGTCCCGGTTCGTTGCTTCAACGACCTCGGTACCTGAAGCGATTTCGCGAGTCAGCCGTCCGCCGAACAGGCCTCCCGAACCGTAAAGGTAACCGTCCAACCCCCAGCGCAGGCTGTTGACCCGGGCATGGGGATTGTGAGTCGCAAACCCGCTCCAGACGACTTCCCGAACTTCCGCCCGTCCATCGCCGTCGCGGTCGGCGGCAAACAGAATATCCGGAGCATCGCAGACCAGCACCCCATCGCGCCACACCTTGACTTCGGTCGGGAAACGAAGTCCATCCAAAAACAGGGTCGCCTCGTCACAGCGCCCATCTCGATTGCGGTCGGAAAGAAACTTGACTCTCCCACTCCCCGCAAACTCCTCTCCCACACCGCGGCCATAGTCGGGCATCTCGACGACCCAGAGCCTTCCATCGGGCCCAAAGTCGATTGCCACAGGATCAGCAATCAGCGGTTCGGCGGCCACCAATTGGACCTCCAAATCGGCATGCACCTTGATCGCCGCCAGTGACTGCCGCCATAGCCTCCCTCCTGAAGCAGTCGCTCGCTGGGAATATAGGCCCCAAAATCATTGGAGTAGCCGTGAAGCCAGATGCGATCCCGGTGCAATTCCCGCTTCAGTCGCAACGCGTAGTCGACGCAAACCTCCCCGGCGAGGAAAACCATCTGCAGCGCCTCACCGAAGCGGAGCGACTGGATGGGATAGCGCAGCTCACTGGTCAATGGCTCGCCGCGATCGAGTTTGGCCAATTGCCAACTGGCGTTGTAACCCGCAGATCCACCGGCCGCGACGGTCGCTTCCAATTCGCCTCGCGTCGGCAGTTTATTGAGCGGCAAGTCGAGATGCTCCAGGCGAACTGCGAGCGGGCCACTCAGCTCCCGCAGCGGTCCCGCCATGACTCGTTTGACTTCCGCGGCAATTTCCGCGCCCTGCGCTGCGGCAGCTGCGACGTTGTCACCGGTCACGCCGCTGGAGGGATTGGCATCCGAGCCGCAGCCAATTGAGACCAGTCCAACCGCGCGAGGAAACTCGCGCTCGATGAGCTCCTGGGCGTAGCCAGCCCAATCGCCGCTGTACTGGTTGAACGAAAGGGTGACACAGTGACAGGCGGACGTGGTGTAGACCGCCAGAGTCCGCCCGTCCCCGGCCCGCGCGACGAGCACCGGAAGATCGTGATCGACTGGCCCCCCCGCAGTCCTCCGGTTGACGGCAAAGCCAACCTGGCCGACTCCCCAAGCGAGGCTGGCAGGCTGGCGAACCTCGATCGCCTCGGATGCTGCGGCAATGATCAGTCCGGGCAATTCTTCGGTGTAACGATCGACGTGTTCTTGCTGCTCCGGGGGAAGAGGCGAGCTGAAAATCGTATCGCTCGCGCCGTTTACTTTGGGGGCGCTGTGAGTGTGCGTAAACGTCAAAATCAGATTCTGCCGCGGCAGCTGGAAGCGCTGCTGCAGTGCCGCAGCCACCAGGTCGACCAACGATTCCCGCACCCCGAGATTATCGAGAGTGATGATTACCACCGGCGGTTCGGAGCCATGACTAATCGCCAGCGCCTTGGCCCAGAGATGCTGCGACGTTCCTGCAGCTTCCTCGCGACGCCCGCCAAAGCCATTGAGCCGCACGGGGTAAGCGGGAGTGACGTCAACCGCCGCCGCGCCGACGCGATACTCAAGTCGCCGCTCCGGTCCCTGGGCTCGCAGCTGCCCGGCCAGCGGCGCAAAGGCAACCCACATCAGGCCGAGGAATGCCAGCCTTGCGGAGATCTTCTGACATGGGAATGGCATCTCGCATCTCCTGCAAAACAACCGGACGGCAAGCAAGCTCACCGGCGATTTTAAGGCAGCGAAATGCCGCGTGGAACCAGCGCGGGCGATTTCCCGGCCCTACGGTCCAACCACGGTGCACTTGCGAGCCGTGAGTGCGTCGGAAAGTTCCCAGAACTTCGCGTCGCTGAGTTGGGTATAGGTCACATTCAGATATTGCAACTTGGGAAGTTGCAGGAGGCTGGGGACTACGGCATCGCCGATCCCGGTGCTGCCAATATGCAGCCAAACCAAATTTGGATTTCCAGTCAGCGACTGAATTGCCCGATCGGTAATCTTGGTCTTGTCGAGATTCAAACGCCGCAGCTTGGGCAGCTTGGCAACGGCAGCCACCGTTTCATCGGAGACCGCTGTGCTCCAGAGATTCAAGTCTTCAAGATTGTTTAACTGGGCCAGTGAGCCAGCCGAGGCGTCGGTTACGCCAGGAGACTTGGTTTCACTAAGATCGAGAATTTTCAGATCGGGCAACTTCGTCAGACTGGCTACCGCTCGGTCCGTGATCGCAGTATCACGCAAATCGAGATTTACGATTTTTCCCAAGCTGGCAAGGACGGCAACGCCGGCATCTCCGACCTTGGTTCGAAACAAGGTCACCTCCGACAGGTCTTTCAGGTCTTTCAAGTAAGCGACCCCAACGTCGGTCACCAACGTGTCATTCAGGCCAAGCACGCGCAGCTTCTTCATCTGCCCCACGGACTTGAGCCCCTCATCGGTGATCTGCGGCCCCCAAACCTTGAGGAACTGCAGGTTGGGCAGGGTTGCCAGTGCAGCAAGCCCCTGGTCCGAGACCCGGTTGCAGTCGGTCAAATCGATCGCCCGCAGTGTCTTCAGCCGCGCGAGTTCCACGACACCAGCATCACCGACCCGCGTTTGACCGATCCGCAATTGCTCCAAAGCCGGAAAACCGGCCACAATCTTCAGCCCTTCATCCGAGATGTCACTGCGAAACAGCTGCAGCATTTTCAGCTTGGGCAACTTTCCCAGCGCGCTCAGGGCCGCCTCTGTCACGGGCGATTGCTCGGCGGTCAGCACTTCAAGTTGCGAAAGTTGGGCCAGGCGTTCAAACGTCTGGGCGTCGGCTGAGGGACCGTTGATGGAAACCTGGGTCACACCACCCAGTCGGCCGAGCGCGGCGATTGCCTCGTTGAGATTGGCAGTCTGAGTCAAATCAGCCGCAACATATCGGCCGGATTGAGGGTCGGCAGTCAACACACCCCCAAGAGCAGCCAGTGCCTCGCCAGCCTGCGCTTCAGCAGCACGGAGGGAAGCCGAAATCTGCGACTCCAATTTCTGGTTTTGCTCTTTCAGCGACTTGACTTCGGCCTCCAGTTTCTTCAGCCGCTCGATCAGATCGGGCGGGACTTCTGCCGTCGCCGGAGTCGCCCCGCCGCCAGCTGCATCAATCTTGGCTTCAAGTTCCTTCAGTTTGGCTTTGACAATCAACGGGTCGTAGTTCGTCGTTTCACAGCCACCCGACATCAACAAGCCGCTGGCAAACAGGAAAGAAAGGGCAACGCCTCGACAGAGATTCAGCTTCATCATGGAAAAAAGACTCCGGCAACTCACGGCCAGTCCAATTCGGGTCTGCAACTACCCCTGATTGCCACGTAGGCAGCCAGAGCACAACACAAGGGAGACGCTGAGCGCCTTCCGTACCAGTCCGCTCCATTCTAATTGATTTGCCCGCGGGCGTGGTCACCTGAAATCGCTCCTCCAAAGGAAGTTGACAATTGAGCTGAAATTCCACGGGCTCCCAGCGACCACAAGGAGTAGCGGCTGCAACGATTGTGTCGATAAGCGTTATGGAGATTTCGTTCACCACATTCGTCAGGTTTCCCATGCGTTCGACTCCCGTTGCCTTGCTGCTCTTGATGATTGTCAGCTTGCAAGGCACTGAAAGCCTCAGTCAAGGGACGATGGCCGCCCCCGGCCTCGGGTCATCCCCGCAACCGGCCGCAGTCCAGACGCGGGAAATCCGCCCGGGAGAACGCTGCAGCGAGTGCACCCGTCCTGCGGAGACACGTCCCCTGACACGCTGGGACCTTCCCGGCTTCTGGGGTCGGCCCTACGTCGAACCACCGGTGGGAGGATGCGAATGTGGCACCTGCCGGGGCGTCACCCGCCAGCCGGAAAAAAGCGTTTATTGGCCTCGCCCCTGGTCGGGACATCTGGAAAACCGCACGCCGCGCTTCAATTCATTTCTGGAAAACTGCTTTGCACCCGCCCTGACCGCACCCTTCGATGGACTGGGAGGCTTCAAAGGTCTTCCCTATCAACGCCGCGACTCGGGCTACGCAGGTTGCGGTCGCGATCCCTACGGTTGCCTCGGCGAAAGTAACCAGCCCGGCAACTGTCGTTAGTCCGAACGACAATCGAACCTACACGAACAAAATCGCGGCTACATCCGCGCGCATGCTCTCCGTTCGACTGAGATTCCTGACCAGGCTCAGCGCGGCCATCACACCGGGTTCAGGGCTGCAGCAATGGTTGCAGAAAGTCAAATGCCCGCCGAGCCACGTTGGCCGCGTCGTGGCTGTGTCGGCTCAACTCGACATGAACTGGTCCCGTGTATCCACTTGATTTGAGCGCGGCGACGATCGGCGGGAAGCTCATTTCACCCTCACCGAACATCAGGTGTTCGTGTACCCCAGCCCGCATGTCCTCGAGGTGAATATTCACGGTCTGGGCTGCCCAGCGCTCGATGTAATCAGCCAGGGGAACCTCCCCCTGGCAGAACAGATGGCCAATATCCAGCGTCAAACGGAGACGGGGATGACTCAGCCATTGCTGCAGTCGCTCCCAACGACTCATCGTATCAATCGCCATGCCGGGCTCAGGTTCAAAGCCGAGGATCACGTCGTAGCGCTCCGCATCGCGCAACAGCATGTCCAGATTGGCGGTCAGATTGTCGAGCACCATTTGGTCGTCCAATCCCTCGGAAGCCACTCCCGACCAGATTGAAATGACCTTGGCCCCCAGCGGAGCCGCGATCTCCATCGCATGTCGAATCAATTCGCGGCGCGGCGCGGCGAGGGCGGGCTCGATTACCAAGGGGGGCCAGTGCTTCCGCCGTGGATCGAGCAAAAACCGGGCTCCCGTCTCCAGCGTACAAGCCAGCCCCAACTGCCGAAGAAGCTGAGCCAGTTGTTCGAGCTGCTTCGGCCAGTCCGGCTGAAATGGACTCAACCATTGATGGTCAATGGTCAGCGCAACGCTCCGGTATCCAATCTCGGCAAGCAGTTCCAATGCCTGCTGGGGATCATGATGAGCCAGCCCGTTTGTGTTGTATCCCAGCAGCATCGATGGAGCTCTTGGCTGAATCAGAGTGGCCTCGCACCGAGCTCAATTCGCCCCAGCGTCGCCGGACTCAAGTATGACGGCTGACTGAGTTGAGCAACAGTCCCACCGGCAACAGGGCGAGGACCGCCAATCCGTAAAGCAGGCTTCCTTGCCCGGCGATAATGCAGACCGAAGCATCGAGAAACACCATGCTGCGCAGGGCAGTGACCACAGCACCCTGAACCGTGCGTGGCTGCAGATTGCCGATCGCCCGCCAAGCCCGTTTGAGGATTGGAAAACCAATCGCGAGAATCAGCAGCGGGTACAACCCGACTTGCCGGGCTCCGCCGACCATTTGCAGGAACTCCGCGGACTGGACAACCCATACGTATCCCGCCAGCGCCAGCCCGATCAACACCGATCCCAGTACGAGCGACGTAAACCGTCAGGCAGGCAGCAAGCCCCAAGACGGGGGGAGCGAAACCGCTCCAACCACCCAGCGTCAGAGCCGGGCTGGCACCGAGCAGTACGTTCAAGCCGCGACAGGCTCCCATGACCCAAGGGGCCGCCACCGTGCGTTTGAGAACGATGTCGTAAAGCAAAATGGCAATCGCCAACAGCCCTGCAATCGCCAGTGGTCGCCAGGTCATCGAGGAGGCCAACACCCCGGCGCAACCCGCCAACCCAACTCCGCAACCAAGCAAGAGGAACCCAGCCCATCCAGCCGTATTCGTCTTAATTCTCCCCGACGGGAGAGGACGCTCGGGGCGCTCGCGTTGGTCCTGTTCAACATCCCACCAGTCATTGAGGACCATGCCGGCCGTGTAGAGAGCCGCAGACGCAAGGCTCAACAGTAACCATTGCCAGACGGGCAACCAGCCTCCGGTCGCAATCAACATTCCCATCCAGACGTTGGCGAGGGCCGAGGGCAGGTTGGCGACCCGCCCTAATTCCAGCCAAGCCATCAGTCGCTTTGAACTCACAATCAAACCTTGTCAGTAAATTTGCCAGCATTCCCTGCGGCTGCGGACCTGAGCTGCTTGCAGGGCGGGACGTAACCCTCGAGACCCCTTTGAATGCTAGCAAAAATAAAGCCCAAAGGGCCTTCACGACGCCTTTGGGCTTATCCCCCCCGGGATTATTTCGGCCGCTTGCGAACTGATTCGAAGCGATTGATTGCGACACACGAAAGTATCGGCAGCTCTTCATAATCGCGTTAGCCAAAGTTTAACGGGTGGTGATTTCAGGAAAGCTGACCCTGTTCCGGGCGAGTTTGCCGATTATTCGGTGAATTCACTGAAGAAGCTGGGCAAAATTTGACGATTAACCGGAAAGCCTGAGGTTCTCTCTGCGCTGGCGGCAGCTTCGTATGCTGCCTTGGCGATGGGGACCTGGGGCGAGAAGTTCCCCGGATTTCAACCAAGGTTCGTCCTGTGAAGAATCTCTCCAGCCTGCTGCAGGTCGCTTCCTCCCTGCTGATTCCGATCGCGATCGGCTTGAGCTCGTTCACGCTGCTCTCGGCGCTGGTCGACGGTGGAATCATTCAGCACGACTTGTTCTACCGTTACCTGTTTGGCCATTGGGTCAATCGCACGACCTCGGCGCTATTCTGCATTGGTGCCGCCGGGCTGGCTCTGGCCATGAAGGATGTGCTGGCCCAGTATGCCGGTATTCGCCGAGTCGAACTCGAGCTGCCAGAGGACCATTCTCCTGCGGATGATGAACAGTTATCCCGCCGCTTGCTCGCCGGGCTGGATGCGCTCCCGGCTTATCTGCACACCCATTACCTGCACCAAAGGCTGCGAGGACTGTTTGAGTACATTGCCCGCAGCGGTGCATCGGCGGCGACCGAATCGGAACTCCGGTTTCTGAGTCAACAGGATGAGGACCGCAAGCATGCGCGCTACTCATTCGTGCGGATCCTGATTTGGGCGATTCCCTTGCTCGGCTTTCTCGGCACGGTGCTCGGGATTTCGGAGGGCCTTGGCAAACTGGGAATGAGTCAATCGGAAGACCTTTCCAAGATGATGAGTGGCCTGCAGGCCAGTTTGTACGTCGCGTTTGACACGACGGCCCAAGCCCTCGTACTCTCGATTGCCTTGATGTTCACGTTGTACCTCGCCGATCGGCTGGAGTCGCAATTGCTGAGATTGGTCGATGACCGGGCATTGGAGTTGACTGGAGAGTTTTTTGAATTCACGCCGGCCGGCAATGAGGCCTCGCTTCAGGTCAGCCAGCTGGGGCGACGGATGCTTGCCGCGACTCGTTCGGCGGTTCGCGAGCAAACTGAACTCTGGCGGGAGACACTTGCCTCTGCCGAACAAGCCTGGTCATCCAATCAGCAGTCCGCGGCGGACGACCTCCGGGTCCAAGTGCTCTCGGAATTGGAACAAGTAACCTCCCGGCTGGGCCGCAGTCTCGAGCTGTCGGTCGCCAACTCGCTCGAACAGTCCCGTGGAAGCCTGGAAAATCTGGAGGCAACTCAGGGTCGGATCCTGAATAGCTTGGAACAGAATTTGAGCCAATCGCTGAACGGCTTTGGCCAAATGGTCCATACGACCTGCGACCGGCTCGATGCGACCGTGGCCTCAGCGATCGCCCAATCGCATCAATTGGTCGCCGATCAACTCGGCTTGTGGCAAGCCTCGCTGGCAGAGAGCACTCGCCTTCTCTCGGCGGAGAATCAGCAGGCCACAGAGCAACTTGCAGCCATTCGCGAGCTCGCCTGCCGGCTGGAGGATATCGCTTCCCTGCAGGAGGCCATCAATCGCGGACTGGATGCAGTCACCTCGACTTCGCGCATGGACTACGCTCTGACTGATTTGGCCACGGCGATCAAGGAGTTGCGGCAGGACCTGAAGCAGCACCGCGATCCGCTGGCCGAGACCGTCAGTCCAGCTGATTCCCGCATTGCTCCCTTTGCCCTCCGCCTTCACGACGTCGCCAGACGGGTTGCATGAAACGCCGCAAGAGACCGGACGATCCTGCCGTCTCCCTGTTCCCTTTCCTGACCGTTCTGATTTGCACGATTGGCGTGCTGATCGTGCTGTTGGTCATCTCGGTGCGAGCGGTTGGTTCGAAATCCGAGCAAGTCGCGGCCAAAGCGGCCGAGGAACAGCGAGCCGAGCTTGCCAGGATACAAGGTGAGCTGGAACTGCATGAGCTGCGTGCCGAAGGGTGGCAGGAAATCCGAGGCAAACGCGTCGAGCAAATCCGGCTCGCCCGGGAAGAACGCGGTTACCTCGAGGAAGCCCTGCGGGAGCTCGACGCCGAAGCCAAAGAAATCGCTGCCCAACTGCGCCAGCTGAGCAGTGGCGCCGAGTCTGACCAGACACAGAAGGCCAGCGAGACGCGGCTGCAGGAACTGCGCGATCGGCTCAAGTCGGAACAAGAGAAAAAGATTGAGACGCCTCCCGGCGACGAGGCCGCCGTGATGTACAACCTCGTCCCCTTCAATGGGCCCGGCGGAACCAATCGTCGCCCAATCTACGTGGAATGCTCTGAACAGAAACTGGTCCTGCAGCCCTGGGGTATCGAACTTCAACTGGCAGACTTTGCGGTTCCGGGCGAGCCCGGCAATCCACTCGATGCGGCCTTGACCACGATCAAGGAATACTGGCGCAAGTACGACCTGGCTGGCGATCAGGGAGCACCTTATCCGCTGCTCGTGGTGCGGCCGAGCGGGGCCCAGTCATACGCTCTGGCGCGGCGGGCCATGACCAGTTGGGTAGACGAGTTCGGCTATGAACTCATTCCCGAGAACAAACCGCTCAAGTACGGTCAAAGTGATCCCCAGCTGGCCGCTGAGATTCGCCAAGCAGTTGAGGTGGCGCGGCGAAATCAGGCTCTGCTGGCAGAACAGATTCAGTATCGCGAGCGGGTCCTGCAGCAGCGGGCAATCTCGCGGCAAACGGCGACCGGAAGCGGTGGCGGCGGGTTGCGAGCCGACCGCGTTCGAGGAGGCTTCACTTCGGACTCTCGCTATGCCTCGACTCACGCTCAGGACGGCAGTGGCGCGGCCGCCGTCCAGAAACTGCTCGGTAATGACTCGAGTGGCTCCAAACAGAACGGCTCGGAAAGTGTTTCGGCCCAGGCTGGCAACTCCAGCGACGCCTTTCTGTCCAAGGGGAAGCTCGGGGAGCAAGAGCTTTCGACTGGCAACGGA
>JAJTFE010000149.1 GCA_021298375.1 Blastopirellula sp.
ATCGAGTATCGCTTCCGCAATGGCAAGCAAGTCGAGTTCACCGCTCAGCCAATCGACGTGGACCAATTGCTTAAAGACATCAAGGCCTATCTCAACTCCAATCCCCGGGAATTCGACTGGCAGAAGGCGAACTTCGACTCGATCGGCTACGACATTTTGATGGAGCAGCGGCTGAAATACCTCCTGCCGGAGGTGGCCAGGTGGAAGACGGACTTGAGTCCCCGACCGAGCCATTTCGACAGTCGGGTGACGATCACCACACCTCTGCAGAAGGCCGGGGCCTATCTCGTACGGGCCCAGATGGTCGATGGCAATGAGAGTTTTATCGTGCTCTGGGTTGATGACCTGGCGATTCTTCGCAAGCCGATCAATGGGAAATACCTTTACTACGTCGCCGAAGCGGCCAGCGGAAGTCCAGTCCCGAAGGCCAACGTCGAGTTCTTCGGCTGGCAAATGCAGTACAACGAGCGCAAAAAAGGCAATGACCTGCTGACCAGGAATTTCGCCGAGACGACAGATGCTGACGGCATGCTCGAAACCGACCCTGGCATGATGGATGTCAATTACCAATGGTTGACGATTGCACGCACCGCCGATGGCCGCAAAGCTCATCTCGGCTTTTCCGGAGCCTGGGTCAGCCCCTACCAGCAGGACGGCTACGGTGGAACGAAGATTTACGGGATCACTGACCGCCCGATCTACCGTCCCGGCCAGACGTTGAAATACAAGTTTTGGCTGCGCGAAACGAACTACGCGAACGATTCGGGCCCGGTCGCCGTCGGTCAGGGGTTGGTGGTCAAAATCAATGACCCTCAAGGCAACGAGATTCTTTCCCGGAACGTCAAGGTGGACCCGAACGGAGCCGTTGATGGCGAGTTCACGCTCGGGAGCGAAGCGATGCTGGGGAACTACGGCCTCCGCCTGACCAATAATCGCGATTATCAGGGGTTCTTCAACTTCCAGGTCGAGGAATACAAGAAGCCGGAATACGAAGTGACCGTCGATGCACCGCAGGAGCCGGTGTCGTTGGGTGAAACGATCACGGCCAAGGTCTCGGCGAAGTATTACTTCGGCGGGGCCGTGACCAATGCCACGGTCAAGTACAAGGTTCAACGGACACCGCGCGATGTCCGCTGGTTCCCGGTCCGACGGTGGGACTGGCTGTACGGCAACGGTTATTAGTGGCTCGGCAGCGACTATGACTGGTATCCCGGCTTCGCCAAATGGGGCTGCTATGCACCTCGCTGGCCCTGGTGGGGAGGTATGCAGGAACCGCCGGAACTGGTTCTCGATGAAGAAACACAAATTGGCCCCGACGGCACGGTGGAGATCAAGATCGATACCGCCTTGGCCAAGGCGCTGCATGGCGACCAGGACCACGACTATTCGATTACGGCTGAGGTGGTCGATTCCTCGCGACGCCGGCAAGGGCAAGCTGAAACTGCTGCAGGTGAAGTACGCCGCCGATGGTCAACCGGCCGAGACCGAGGTCCAAGCCTGGGATGTGGAAGTTCCCGCCAGCGGCGAAGTGACTCAAGCGCTCAAGGCCAGCGAACCGGGGCAATATCGATTGTCACTGGTGGTCGACGACGGCCAGGGGCATGTCTACGAAGGTGGTCAGATGCTGGTCGTCATGGGTCAAGGCTTTGATGGTTCGGCGTTCCGCTTCAATGACCTCGAGATCGTCGCTGAGAAAGCGGAGTATGCGCCGGGCGAGACCGTGCGGTTGTTGGTAAACACCAACCGGACCGAGTCGACCGTCCTGCTCTGGCTGCGTCCCGCCAATGGGAATTATGGAGTCCGCCCGAAGGTCCTGCGTTTGACCGGCAAGTCGACCGTGGTCGAGGTTCCAGTCGAGAAGAGCGACATGCCCAACTTCTTCATCGAGGCGACCACCGTGAGCGAGGCGCGAGTCCACAGCGCGATCCGAAATGTGATCGTCCCGCCAGAAAAACGGGTGGTTGACGTGACCCTCGAACCTTCGCAGGCAAAGTACACCCCCGGAGCCGAAGCCAAGGTGCGGGTCAAAGTCACCGGACCGGATGGAAAGCCGTTTGTCGGCTCGCTGGTAATGACGATGTATGACCGGGCGATTGAGTATATCTCCGGCGGCAGCAATGTCCCAGAAATTCGGGAGTTCTTCTGGAAATGGGTCCGCAGTCATTACCCCCAGACGGAAACCAGCCTGGGACGGATGTTCGGCAACCTCTACCGGCCTGGCGCCGTAGCGATGAGTGACCTCGGCGTCTTCGGCAGTTCTGTCGCCGACATGGAATTGGGAGGTAACGTGGGAGGAGAGCTGCGCAGAGACGCCGGCCGTAGCATGAAACGCGCTGGCGGCCCTCCCGGCGGTATGGCACTCAATGGATTGGCAGTTGGGGAAGCTGCCGATGCGATGCCGATGGCGGCTCCAATGGAGGCGACAGCTGGCGGCATGGGCGGCTACATGAGCGATAACGGCATCGACGGGAGTGGAGGCGCAGCCCCTTTAGCCGAGGCGACCGTGCGCAAAGACTTTGCGGATGCGGCTTACTGGAACGCCAACATCACGACGGATGCGGATGGCACGGCGGAAGTCAGCTTCAAGATGCCCGAAAATCTGACGGACTGGAAGCTGCGGACTTGGGCGATGGGCCCCGGAACCAGTGTGGGCGAGGCGACGGCCAGCGTCGTTACGGCCAAGAACATCATGGTCCGGCTGCAAGCTCCGCGATTCTTCGTCGAGAAGGATGAAGTCGTCCTCTCGGCGATTGTGCACAACTACCTCGAGGTAGCGAAAACCGCGAAAGTCGGGCTGCAATTGAGCGGCGGTTGTCTCGAGCCGATCGAGGGGAGCGAGAAATCGCTCGAAATCCCTGCTGGCGGGGACGTCCGCGTCGATTGGCGAGTCAAGGCAGTCCGCGAAGGAGAAGCGGTGGTCACGATGTCGGCCCTGACTGACGTCGAATCCGACGCGATGGAGATGAAGTTCCCGGTCTACGTCCACGGGATGCTCAAAACCGAGTCGTTTAGCGGCGTGGTCCGCCGCGACGAAGCTGGTGGCAAGCTGGAATTCACAGTGCCTGCCGAACGTCGAGCGGAACAATCGCGGGTCGAGGTCCGCTACTCGCCGACTTTGGCCGGAGCGATGGTCGACGCCTTGCCCTACTTGGTTGATTACCCTTACGGCTGTACCGAACAGACGCTGAATCGTTTCGTCCCGACCGTTCTGACCCAGAACATTCTCAAGCGGATGAATTTGAATCTCGCGGAAATCAAGGAGAAGCGAACCAATCTCAACGCCCAGGAAATCGGCAATGATCCCGAACGGGCCAATCTTCGACCAGTCGGAAGTCGATCGGATGGTCAAGAAAGGCGTGGCCGATCTGACGGCGATGCAATGCGGCGACGGCGGTTGGGGCTGGTTCTCGGGCTACGGCGAACGCAGTTGGCCGCACACGACTGCCGTGGTTGTACATGGCCTGCAAGTCGCGCGGGCCAATGGAGTCGCCTTGGTTCCGGACACTCTGGAACGCGGCGTCCAGTGGCTGCGGCAATATCAGGATGAGCAAGTCGCGTTGCTTAAAGAGGGCGAGCGAATCATGGCATTGCCCGCTGACAAACGCCCGACCAATGTGCGCTATCGGACGGTGGCCGACAACCTTGACGCCCTTGTCTACAACGTATTGATTGATGCCGACGTCGGCAATCCGGACATGGCGAACTTCCTTTACAGGGATCGGACCAAGCTCTCGCTCTACGGGATGAGCCTGGTTGGCCTCGCCTTTGACAAACAGCGCGATACCGAACGGCGCGACATGCTGATTCGCAACATCGACCAATTTGTCGTGTACGATGCCGAGAATCAATCGGCGTACATCGACCTGCCGAATCACGGTGGCTACTGGTGGTACTGGTACGGTGACACCATCGAAGCCAATGCCCACTATCTCAAGCTGCTGGCCCGCACGGACGTCAAGAATCCAAAGGCGGCCGGGCTGGTCAAGTATCTGCTCAACAACCGCAAACACGCCACCTACTGGAACAGTACCCGCGATACGGCCTACTGCATCGAGGCGTTGGCGGATTACCTGATCGCCAGCGGCGAAGACAAGCCGAACATGACGGTCGAGGTGTGGCTCGACGGTGAGCTGAAACAGGCGGTGGAGATCACGCCTCAGGTGCTCTTCCAGTTCAACAACGCCTTCGTGCTGAATGGCGAGGAAATTGCGGCTGGCAAGCACACGCTGGAGATTCGTCGCAAGGGCGAGGGGCCGGTGTACTTTAATGCCTATGTCACCAACTTCACGCTCGAGGACAACATCACCCGAGCTGGACTGGAGGTGAAGGTCAATCGAAAGTTTTACAAGCTGGTCCAGCGTGAGGGGGCCGAAGCGAGCGTCGAGGGTTCGCGCGGCCAAGCTCTGAAACAGAAGGTCGAGAAGTTCGACCGCGTCGAACTGGCGAGCTTGTCCGAGGTCACCAGCGGCGACTTAATCGAAATTGAATTGGAGATCGACTCCAAGAATGACTACGAATACGTCATCTTTGAAGACCTCAAGGCTGCCGGCTGCGAGGCCGTGGACCTGCAAAGCGGTTACGCGTCGGGCGGGCTCGGGGCCTATGTCGAATTCCGAGACGAGCGAGTCTCCTTTTTCATGCGGACGCTCTCACAGGGTAAGCATAGTGTCAGCTACCGGTTGCGAGCCGAAATTCCCGGTCAGTTCAGCGCCCTCCCGGCTCGCGCCTGGGCCATGTACGCTCCGGAACTCAAGGGCAACTCGGATGAGATGAAGCTCAAGATCAAGGATTGACCGAGAAAAGCTGACTGTGCCGTGCGAGGATTCTTTTCCCGGAATTGAATCCTGGCGCTTTAGATTGTTCCACTTTAGACTTCTCTCGGAATTGAGTTCCGGAAAAGAAAAGGGGAGGGGCTCAACTCGCAATCAGCGAATGGTCCCGCTCCCCTTTTCAAATGACGAACCACTCGATCAGGGTGTTGGACAGCAAGGCGATGACCCCGATGCAGACCCAGTTCAGCCACCAGCCGGCGCGAATCATGTCGCGGCTGGAGACGAGTCCCGAGGCGAAGACAATTGCATTGGGGGGCGTCCCCACGGGGAGCATGAACGCGCAGCTGGCGGCGATGGTAATCGGCACGGCGAGGTAAACCGCCGGCATGTTCCAGGTCTCGGCCAGCGCCCCGAAAATCGGCAAAGCAGTCGCGACGGTCGCCGTATTGGAGGCGATCTCGGTAAAAAACAAGGGACGGTGCGAGACTGGGTAGATGCACAGCAATCCGGCGGCGAGTGAGCCGGCCAGCCAGTCTGATAGCCAACCAAAGGGTTGAACCGGATTTCCTCCCCAAGGGATTTCCAGCGACTTGAGCCAGGGTGAGAAAATCCAGAGCGTCACGGCCAGTCCAAAGCTGCACAAAGTCGCCAACTCGCCCGGACTGAGTGGTCCAAGCTCGCGAAGTCGCTCGGCCACAGCCTTTTCCGCAGCAGGGACCCGCTCCAGCGGCAAACGGAACAACTGGCAGGTCAACAGCCACCAGCAGATTGGCAAGACGACCAGCGTCAAAGGCACGCCAATCCCCAGCCACCGGACGAAGGTGAGTTCCACCCGACCTGCTGACTCGGGCAAGCTTTTCAAAAATCCGGCCAGCAGCAGATTGGGTGGCGAGCCGAGTAACGTCGCCAAACCGCCAATCGAGGCCGCGTAAGCAATTCCCAGCAGACAGCAGGTACCAAACGCTTCGGCCGCCGCCGCTGAGTCAGCTCGTTGCTCGCGCACCAGGACCACGAGACTGACCGCAATCGGCAGCATAATCGCAGTCGTTGCGGCATTCGAAACAAACGCACTGACCACTGCCGTCACCAGCATCAAGCCGGCGACGAGGTTGCGCGGCCGCGAGCCGACAGCCCGGAGCACTAACAAGGAAAAACGTTGGCCGAGGCCCCAGCGGGCAATCGCCGCCGAAAGGAGAAAACCAGCGAGAAACAGACGAATGGTTGGGTCGACATAAGCGGCCGCGATACGGTCGAGAGTCGACACTCCAGTCAAGGGAAACAGCAGAAGCGGGACTAATGCGGTGAGCCACATCGGCAAACATTGCGTCAGCCACCAAGTTGCCATGCATGCCAACGCACCGAGGGTCACTCGGATGGTGATTTCCACTGGCAGCAGTTCGCCGCCAGGTGCCTGATAGGAAGCGGGGAGGAAGAGTCCGATCGCCAAGCCGAGTGCCGGGCCCGCGACTTGAAAACAGCGGTTCCAGAAGCGGGAGTCGATAAGCGTTGATTCAGACTCGGAAGACATGCAATCTCGCCTTGAAGCTGCCCGGATCGACGATCGGCGATTGAGCGCGATCCAGTTCGGACGCAACGTTTAACACCGGGAGGGCGGGGGATTTTTCGACTTTTCAACCCGGCAGCCGATACCGATCGCCGCGGCAAATGCCGCCTGCTGACCGCTTACTTCGGCCCGCCTTCGACGTAAGCCTTCCGCTGGCGGTAACGCTCCAAGCGCTCTTGGCAAATCGGGCGTTTCTCGGCGGGAGCGAGTTCCGCTGCCTTGGTTTGCCGCGCAACCGCCTCCTCGAACTTACCGGTCGCCGCGAGACTTGCCGCGAGCGTGTCGAGATAGCTCCAGTCTTCAGTCTTGGTCAACGCGACCAGCTTTTCAGCCAGTTCCACCGCCCGGGCACCATTTCGGGATTGCTCATCGGGGCAGGTCGCCAGAAACCAAGCCAGTCCGTTAAGCGCATCGGTCAGATCCGGAGTCAGCTCGACGGCCTTTTGATAATCGGCCAAAGCAGCCGCGTAATTACCTTTGCCATAATGAGCATTGCCGCGATTGGTGAGATAGATAGCGGTATCCGGGGCGAGTTCCAACGCCTTGCCAAAATCGGCAATCGCCGCGTCATACTTCTTTTCGTCTACTGACAGGACCCCGCGGTTGTTGAGCGGCACGGGGAAGTCCGGTGCCAGCTGGATGGCGGCGTCGAGGTCTTGCCGCGCTTCTGGAAACCGCTGTTGCTTGTAAGCCACCCATCCGCGCAAGTTGAGCGCCTTGGCGTTTTTGGGTTCCAGTTCGAGGGCCTTGGCTGCGTTTTCAAGTGCCGCTTGATAGTCATTTCTGCCCAAATAAACATTGCCTTTGCCCAACCACGCATCCACGGTTCGCTTGCTCAGGCTCAGCGCCTTGTCAAAATCGGCCAATGCTTTGGCTTCATCGCCGGCGGCATGCCAAGCCGCTCCTCGATGCGTGTGAAATTCAGCCTTGTTTTCCTCCAACTTGATGGCTTCATCGAAATCCTTGATCGCCTCGGTAAATTCCCCCATCTCGAAGCGGGTCAAGCCCCGATTGTGGAAGGCGTAGGCAAACTTCGGATTGATCCGCAGAGCCTCGGTGAAATCGACAATCGCGGCATTGTATTTTTGCTGCGCATTCAGCACGATTCCGCGCCAGTTCCAAACGGCAGGATTATTCTTGTTGAGCTTGATCGCCTCGTTGAGTTGAGTAAAGGCCGCGGTGTAATCCCCCTGTTCATATTGGATCATGCCCAAGGATGCGATCGCATCGTAATCTCGCACATTCCGCTTGATTCGTTGCTCATAAAACTTCCGCGCCGACGGCAAGGACATCACGTTCTGCCGAGCGACCCAGCCGCGAACGCCTTCGAGAGCCACCCACTTGCCATCGACAGCCAGTACAAGATGAATGTCACCGGAATAAACGGCATCAACTTTTTTATCCCCCAGTTTCGTTTCAAAGGGGGCGGTGACGACGACCCTCTCCCCCGGGCTTTGCGCCAGCAACGATGGAGAGGGGGATCCGCAAGCCAGCAGCCCGGCAGTTCCCAGAAACACGAGACAAGGGACAGTGAAATTGCGAAGGAGTTTCATGAGGTTCATGCAAACGAGAAAGACAAATAAGCCCAGACCAATGAACGGGCACCCTCCAACCGGCGCTAAATGAGTCTCGATTTCACCCGCAGGTCGGAACCAAGACGTGGACGCCGATGCGGACTACTTGCCGATGCAAAAGCGGCTGAAGATTCGGCCCAGAATTTCATCATTGTACACCGTGCCAGCGATTTGGCCGAGGTTGTCCAAGGCGACCCTCAATTCCGCAGCCACTAACTCCTCGCCCCAGCCTTCCTCTGCAGCCTGGCGACTGCGGGCCAATGCCTCGACCATGCTCTGGACCTGCTCTGCACAGCGAACCGCCGTGGCCGGCATGACTTCGCCTCCGCTCAGTCCGGCTTGAGCAGCCAACTCCGAGACCCGAGCGACCAGTAGTTCTACTCCCTGACCGGTGGCAGAACTGGTCCCCAGCCAGCCGGGCGGCAAACTAGCTGTCGTCAATTCATCCAGCTTGGTGGCAACCTGCAAAAGCTGGGTCGATTGGCGCAACGCGGGAATTGTCCCCCCGGCCGCCGTCGCTTCTACTTCTGAAGCCGGTACACACCAAATAAGGATATCGGCCGCATCGAGTCGCGTTGCCGTTTGTGTCTGAGCTGCCGCTGAGACTGCGGCGAGCGAGTCCTCCGGTTTAAAACTTTCCGGCTCGCGTTGGAACTCTTGGCTGGCCCGCTTATCCTCCAAACCTGCCGTATCAAACAACTCCCAGAAAGTTCCAGCTTGCCGGATGCGACAGCGCAAGGCATCGCGGGTGGTACCTGCCTCGGGCGAGATGATTGCCAAGTCATCACCGGCAATTCGATTAAACAGGCTGCTCTTGCCGGCATTGGGGGCTCCTGCCAACACCACAGTTACCGGCTTCGCCAACTCTCTTCGATTGGAGATCTGCCCGCGAAGTCTGCTCGCTGCGTGTTCAGTCGCTTTCAGCTTGTTGACCAAAGCGGCGCGGGAAATGAATTCAATGTCCTGGTCGATAAAATCCAACGTCGCCTCAAGTTCGGCGAGCAGGTCAACCAATTCATCGCGCAGGTGTGCAAACGGAAGCGCCAATCCGCCGGAGCTCTGTCGCAATGCAGTCTGGAAGGCCGACTCGGATTCGGCGTCAATCAGGCCGAGCACTGCCTCTGCTTGTGTCAAATCAATCCGCCCGGCAAGGAAAGCTCGAAGGGTAAACTCACCCGGTCGCGCCAGTCTCGCTCCAGCTCGGCACAGAGCCTCAACGCCCAATTGCAGCAGAACGGGAGCACCGAGCGTGTGAAATTCCGCCGAGGGCTGGCGGGTGTAGCTCCTCGTCGTCGGCCAGACCAGCAACCGCCCCGGGAGCGTTTGGTTTTCACCAATCGGCAAGGCGGCCGGCAACGAAGAGGGACGAGCGGAAATGCTCCCCAGCGCACCGCCGCTCTCGGGAAACGCGGCCTGTAAGACGGCGGATAGTGACTCCCCACTCAAACGAATCACGCCGCGCGGAGCCGGGTCCGGGGCGGACGCAATGGCCACAATCGTATCATCGAGGGCAATCGTCATCGGCTGAACCTGGCAGGCTGCGGATCAAACTCAGGTGAATCTTGGCCAAGAAAATCGAATGACATGCAGCTCGGGCACGTAAACGTCGGCGATGGGCGGTACCGAGCGAACCCGTCCTGGCTTTTCTCAGTCCTGGCAACGCGGAGAGGCCTCAAACCTCGCCGCGGACCCGTTCACTCAGCTGCCAAGTCGTACTCGAAACACCGAAGTCGCGAAGACCGCACGGGCCTTTGGCAAGCCGATAGCTCCCGGTCGCCAAGAGCCCCCTCCAGCGCGGCGGACCATGTTTGCAACAGACCGAGGTTGGCTGTTAATTCCCCCGGTCTCGCAAGCGCCGTTTGCGGTCGCGATCCAGTTTCCTTTGTTCTTCAGGATCGAGCGGCGGAGCTGGCTTTTGACGTTGTTCGATCGCATCCCGCAGCCTGTCCATCAAGCCGCCGCCAGCCTTGGCCGGAGCCGCGGCAACCGGAACTCCAGTCGCCGGGGCAAGTCCGCCCTTGATCTCGGCAACTTTATCCTCGGACAACTGTGGCTTGGGAAGCAGTTTTCGCTCGGCAATGCCCCACAAGCTACTGGTGATGAAGTAAATGCAAAGCCCCGCCGGAACTTTGAAGAACATCACGGCCATAAACACCATCATGATGTTCATTGTCTTCTGGGCGACCGCCTGTTGCTCGTCAGCCGGTGGAGGCGTGAACATCTTCTGTTGGATCAGAAAGAGCACGACCGTGAAAATTGGCAGAATGTTCAGCCAAGGACCGAACCAGCCAGTCTCATCCGCGAGGAACCCGGGCATCCATTCCTTCCAGTAGAGCAGGGAATCGGGAGCGGCCAGGTTGGAACACCATCGCAGTCCCGGGATCAACGGTTTATCGCGGAGAGCAATGTCGACGGACAGGCCGCGATATAGGCCAATGAAAACAGGCAACTGCAGAAACACGAGAAAACAGCCGCCGAACGGGTTGTACTTGTGCCGGCGGAACAGCTCTTTCTGAGCTTGGGACCGTTTCTCCATGTCATCCTTGTATTTTTCGGCTATCGCCTTCATCTCAGGGGCGAGCAACTGCATCATCTGGGCATTGAGCGCAGCTTTCCGGCTGAGGGGGATCATCAGGACCCGAACCAAAACCGTCAACAGAATAATCGCGATGCCGTAGCTGTAACTGAACGTCAGCTTGTACAACGCGGTCAACAGCCAGCAGATGAACTTTGAGAACCAGGCGAACCAACCAAAGCTCCGCGTATCCTCCAGCCCGTACGCTTGCAGCAATTGGACTTCCTTGGGACCGGCGAAAATCTCATACCGTTGGCTGTGCTGGCCCTGCGGTTCGATATCAAACTTTTCAAACAGGTAGAAGGTCGTGTCAACCAAGCGTTTCAGGGATGCCTGCTTGGGTAAGGCTGAACTCGCCGAACTGGCGAGGGCACTGTAGCAAAGGTATTGCTGGTCCGTGTTGTCTGCAGCCTGAACTGGCAGGAGCGAGATGTTGAAGTACTGCGTATCGACTCCGAGATACTTGACCTCGCGATGCTTGGTATCGGGTGCATCGAGATTGGGATTGGCGATCCAAAGAAAACGCGGAGTCGGCTTTTCCAGATTGGCAACGATTTCGGGGCAGCCCCATCCAACTGGATTCCGAGCACTTGCTTCTGATCGGCGAGGTTTTTGACAATCACCTGCAAGTTAAAGTGAAAGCTCCGCGAGTCCGCCGAGTTTCGATTGGAATCGTCCAGCTGGGGCAGCCAATAGCGCTTGATGACTTCAACCTGTCCAGCCAGACCGAGCCGCGCCAGTTTCTCGCCATCCACGGTGTAGGCGAACTCCAAAGCGGGTCGCCCCTCAAAGGTTGTCTCGGTGACTTTCCAGGGCACGGAGCGAAGCATCGAGTCGAGTTCCGGCCAATCGCCTGATTGAACCGCTTCCGTTGCGGCCGGCGGCTTGCGCAGCGTGAGCTGGAAGCTTGGCGGGCTGTAGGTTCCCGAGCCGACGGCATTCATCTCCGGCCGCAGCAACTCCAGAGGCTGTTCGCTCGACTGGATATTCAGACGCACCGTCTCGGTGGCTTCGCCCGTCTTTCGCCGGACCTCCAGTTCAATCTGCTGGTCTGCGGCGACTTTCTCCAGCAGGCGATCGAAATCAAATGGCGACGTGATCGGCTCGCCGTTAAAACTGCGAATGGCATCGCCGACTCTCAATCCCCCCTCAGCGGCCGGTGTGCCCGGCCCGACAACGCCCACCAGCGTTTCACCCTCGACCAGATTTAACTGCAATTTCCCGATGTAGCCGCCAAAATGGGTGAGGTCCTGATATCGCTGCCGGCCGCTCTTGTCGCGGGCGTTCAGTTCGACACGGGTCACTACGCCGCCGTGGTCCGAAAACGTGATCAAATAGCGATCGTCCGCGTCGGGCTTGAGACTGCCGAGCGTAAAAAACCGGGGCGGGGTTGGACGGGAAACGGGCGCTGCAGAAACATCATCGCCACCGGGAGCTTGACCGGCGTTGGGAGCGGTGGCCGGGTCGCCCGTCGGATTTTGCTCAGCAGCTGATCCTTCCTGGGCGGCTTTCGCAACGGGTGCCAGCCCGGCTCCGCCATCTTTGGCTGCTGCTTCCTGCGCTGCAGCCGCCTTCTCCGGGAGCGCAAGCTCTGCTGGTTTAGGCGGAAATAACATGTTGGTCAGCAAAAACATGCCGACAAAAATCAAGGTCGAAGAAAGCAACAGGGACGTTGTTTGATTGCGCACGGAGCAACTAACCTCTAAAGCAAATGCGGAGCCGAGTGGAGCTGGGTAGCCGAGTAGCGTTGCTTCGCCCGCAAATGGGAAATTGCGGGCGCAACGGTGGTGGTCTGGCTGGTCACAGTCGTCCCGTATTGTCGAAATTGCCAGCTGGCTTGAACAGGGGGAATGGGGGCAGTCTGCGCCGATGCGCGCGACTGCAGACAGGTTATGACGGTCGGGCAAATTGGCCCCCAAAAAGATCGCAGGGGGCAAAAAAGTGGCTCGTCCAGCGACCGGCGGGTCAAACTGAGAATCGGGAGCGGCATCCTTGGGCAGCGACCAGCGTCGATTCCGACCAACCGTGTCTGCCTCGCCCTCCCAGCTTACAGGGTGGTTCGCGAAAACGGACGGTTTGTGGCCGAGGACCTTCGCTTCACCCAGTTACTTCCCTTCGAGGAGCCGATTTCCGTGGAAGTCATCGAGTTCGGGAATGGCGAGGATCTTCTCCCTCGTGATGCTGGCTGGATACTCAACCCGGCGAAACTCAACCGCATCTCCGTGGTAGACGACATAACAGCTGCGGGGGTCGTGGTCTCGAGGCTGACCAACGCTCCCGACGTTGATCATGACCTTCTGTGATCCCAGCTGATAGTGGTTGGAAATTTCCCGTGGCGAGTAAAAGCGGCAGTTTTCAGTGAAGACACCGGGCACATGGGTGTGTCCCTGAAAACAGTATTTTTGAATGAAGCCAAATAACCGCTCGATCTTGCGCTGGTTGTAGATATCTTCGGGAAAGACATATTCGTTGAGCGGACTTCGCGGAGAGCCATGAACCAGCAGCAGGTCGTCACGGCGCCAAGTTCGCGGTAAGCGAGCCAGGAACTCCCAGCGTTTCTCTGCTTCCGGAACAGAGCGGTCCTCCAGTTGGCGGCGAGTCCAGAAAATCGCCCGTTCCGCTCCGCTGCTGAATCCGTCCGGGTCGAACAATGCGCCGTTGTCATGGTTTCCCAGGAGCGAAACCTCAAAGTCGAGGCAAAGGTCAATGCACTCGCGCGGATTGGGACCGTAGCCGACAATGTCCCCCAAACAGAAGAGGCGACTGATTCCCTGAGCCCGAATGTCACCCAGGACAGCCAGGAAGGCCTCCAAGTTGCCGTGAATGTCACTGACAATCGCAATCCGGGAATCTTTTGACATCCGAGTTGTGGGTTGAAAACGGGGAAACAGAAGCGAATCGTTGGAGCGGACCGTACACAAGCAAAGAGCAAATCAAAGGCGAATGACCTCGGGTCGAAAAATCGTGGGTCCCGGTCAAGCCTCAACGAACCTCGCTGCCGAGCCTTTTCGACGGGCCTTAGCAGTGAGCCTTATTGCAGTGGGGAGTTCGGCCGTGGATCGGGGCGGGTTATGGGTACCGGCGGGCAACGTCTCCCCGGCGAGGCGGGCTCGACAGCGTCACCAAGCGACAGCGTCACCATGAGACATTGTCACCATGAGACATTGTCACCATGAGACATTGTCACCATGAGACATTGTCACCACGAATAGCTCGGGACTCAACGCCCTGTCAAAAGCCGGTCACCGAGCATATTGTCCAGTTCACTGATTGAGTAGATTTTCTGTCGGGTCTTGGCGGCATCGTACTCTACCCGGTGAAATCTTAACAACTTCGCCGCGGTGTCGAGCAGCACGAAGCAGCTGCGCGGGTCTTCGTCGCGGGGCTGACCAACACTGCCGACGTTGATCATGGCTTTTTCCCGCCCGTCGAGCGCATACTCGTAGCCGATTTCGTCCGGCGGAAGAAAGCGGCCACCTTGAGTAAACACCCCCGGAATATGGGTATGACCCTGAAAGCAGTACTGCTCAAACCGCTGCATCAAAGCCGCCATCCGCTCGCGTTCAAAAATGTGTTCCGGAAAGACGTATTCGTTCGTCGGGTCACGTGGACTTCCATGCACGAACAGAAACGGCCCCTCATCATGCCGCCGGGGCAACTCGCCGATAAAATCCCACCTGCGATTGTTGCGCTCGGTGCTTGGCGAGTCTTGCTCGAGTTGATCGCGGGTCCAGTAAATGGCCTTCAGCGCCACCGGATTGAAGCCGCTGGGGTCAAACAGTGCTGCCTGGTCGTGATTTCCCAGAATGGTCAGATCGCATCGGCTCATCACCAAGTCGAGGCAGGCAACCGGGTCTGGCCCGTAACCGATGATGTCGCCCAGACAGATGATCTGGTCGACGCGGAGCGTCCGAATGAAATCGAGCGTTGCGGTTAACGCTTCCAGATTGCCATGGATGTCACTGATGATCGCGCGTTTCACTGAACTGCGATTGCCGACCAGCAGTGACTTCAATTCCAACATGCCCGGCCCGAACTGACCTCAGACCGGCGTGCGTGGGGAGATGACTGGCTGCGGAAGCGACAATTTAAATAAAACAGGAATTGGAAAACTTTTTCAGCAGGGAGTCCTCTCCGCCACAGGTCGGCAAGCCGACCGCAAACCCACCAAATTGACGCCAAGTGGGAATGTGAAAACATAGCATTTTATGGGCCCACAGGCCGGGTTGCAATGCAGCCGCTGGCCAACCTTCAAACTTGCGCAGGTGATTCGAGGCAATCCCGTGGTTGCGTCCCAGAGCGAAAGCGGCTGTGATTGCCCTTTTTCCCGTTAGTCGGCAGCATTCCCTCCGGCCCATCCCTGCCGAGCGTCCGGCCCGATGTTAAAGTACTCCGGTCGCACGCCGCATGAAGGAGCCATTTGTTTGACAGGCCGGACACTTGCTTTTGATACCTCGACCCGAGCGATTTCCGTCGCTTTGCTGGAGGGCGAACGCGTCGTCGCCGAACGGAGGCATTCGCCTGAATCGGCCGGCAGTTCAAGGCTTCTGGCTCCAACCATTCAAGAGTTGCTCAGCTCCCAAAGTTGGCAGCTCAGCGACTTGGACAGATTGGTTATTCCGGTTGGCCCGGGCTCTTTCTCCGGTCTCAGAATGGGGCTGGTGACCGCCAAAATCCTTGCCTACGCGAGCGGCTTGACGATTGCCGGGCTCAATACGCTGCAGGTGATCGCATTCCGCGGTTTCGAGTTATGCGGCGATTCCGACGCAATCCGCCGGCAGTTGCAAGAGCCAATCATCGCCGTGCTGGACGCGCAACGCGGCGAACTGTTTGCACAGCCCTTCGCGCTCGACCAAGCCGGGCTCCCGCAGGCATTGGCTCCGCGCGAAATCATTGTCGCTGCGGAATTGGCCCGACACTTCCCAAAAGGACGTTTTACCGGCAGCGGCCTGCGGGTATTCGCCAAGCGAACGGGCGTTCCGAGGCCGAATGCAATCATGGCAGAGGGCCGCGCGGCACTGCCCGAAGAGCTTGCTCACCGCGCGACCTCAGTTGAGGTTTGGGACTCGACCGCGTCGGCTGCCGGACAACTCGCGGCCCGCCTGGGGACGGCCTTGACTCCAGTCGACTGCTGGAGTTTGCTGCCCGACTACGGCCGAACAAGCGCGGCGGAAGAAAAAGCGATCCATCGCTCCCCCGCAAACGACTGACGAGCTGTGAGACAACGACGTATTCGGCGACTGGCGTCTGGCGTCGAGCCGCGAACTCAGGAAACCGACGTGCGCGGTCGCCTGCCAGTCGAAGTGCACGAGTCAAAGTGCACAAGGCGAAGTGCACAAGTCGAAGTGCACGTCAGCGGTGCGTCGACTTCGTTAGCATTCGGGGCCGAGCCTGGGCCCCGTGGGCTCGGCACCCCCAAGGCATTCTGGGGGGGCACTCTGGGGGTTGCCCCATGCACATTCCCAGCTCAACAGCCCGTTCTCCCAACCGCCCAGAGGCTACCGCTTCCGTTTGCGGTCCTTGCTTCGCGGTTCCTCGGTGGTCGGGCTGTCGGCTTTGGTATCTCCCACCTGTTTCAATGCCGGGTGTGAAATCACCTGAACCTCAGGCTCGTCCAATTCCATCTGAATCCCTTCATGAGCCAAGACGGCTCCTTCCGGGCGGGGTCGTTCCTTGCCGACCCACTTGCCGAGCGGACTGGCGAGCAGGGCCGGAAGCACGAACAAGTCGCCAAGCGTGGCCGCATTGAGCAGGACCAGCATCAAGACGCCAAACCGTTGGGTTGGCTGGAAGGTACTCAAGGCGAAGACAAACAACCCGCAGCCGACAATCGAATCGCTTCGTTCCTCGTCATTCCTTGCTGCAAGCCTCGGTTGTACCAGTTCAAAAAGTGAATCGTATCGTCGACAGCAATCCCCATCGCCACGCTGGCGGTCATCATCGAACCGATATCCACGGCAATTCCCAGGAAACCCATGGCGCCGAAGACCAGCATGATTGGAAAGACGTTCGGCAGCATCGCCACCATCCCGCCGCGAAAATTCATCCAGTTGCCGATGTTCCAGCGGCCCTTCCAGTCGCGCAGCAGGACCATCATGATCATCGCGATGGAAACGAACGACCCGGCAGTGCTCTCGATCAGGCTTTTGAGCAATGCGCCCTGGGCCTTGTAGACGATTGGAACAATACCGGTGTAAATCGCTGCCACATCGAGGTCAGGTTCCTTGGCTTCGACCTTCCGCTGCATGGCGGTCGGGGCACCGGGGTCACCCGAACTCGTTTCTACGGTTGGGAAATCGTGCCGGGTGCAGTCAACAAACAGCTTCGCATTCTGCTGGATGAAGTCGGGGGGCAGCCGGGGCTCGGGAGAGATCAGAATCACGCAATCGTGCTTCCCAAAGAGCTCCTTCCATTTGGCCTCATCCGGGAAGGGACGCTCGGCATTGAACATCGTCGGGTCGATCCAGTCGTATCGCTTCTTGCCTTTTTTCGGTTCGTATCCACGGTTCTCCAGCAAGTCCTGAAGCGTATCGGCGAACAAGTACGTCTGGTCGACATCCAGCGATTTTAGGGCGGTGCCGTTTCGCCGAGCTTCGTCGAGTTTCTGCAGGGTCGCATCCGGGCTCGGGCCGAGCAGCAACACGCGGCTTTCGGTCAGCGATTGCTCGCCTGCGGCCACCTGGATCTCGCGGAGGATTTTGGTCCGCATCTCGTAGGCTCGCAGAATCGGCTCGACGACACCGCGGATGTTGTTCACGAATTTGCCGTAGTCGACGTCGTTCAGGCCGGCCAGACGCAGGCTGACTCGCCACAACTCCCGGCCGTCGTAACTTGAGTCTGCCGTGTAATAACTCGACTCGCCATCCTCAGCCGCCGCTCGATTAGCGATCGCAAGATAGTCTTCCCCGACCATCTTGCCCCGATTCTCCAGCAGCTGATTATTGAAAATCTTGCGTTGGTCGAGGTTGCTGCTGGTCTCGATCTGCGAGGTGACCATCTGCATCGGCACAAACACATCCGTCGACATGCCGGCTCCGACGATGTCGAGTCCGCTGGGGCCGAAGAACTGCTCCAAATGCTTGCGGACCCGCTGGGACAACTCCAGTCGCTCGAGGAAGGTGTACTTCAGGTTGTTTTCCAGTTTGTCGAATTCCAATTCCAGGTTTTCGAGGTCGAACGGCTGCCCGGCCTGCTTTAACCGTTCGATCTGAGCCGCGCGCTGTTGCTCCAACCACTGCTCGCGCTGCGACGCGGTGTCGACCGACAGGACGACTTCCATTGGAACCAGTTTGCCGACATTGCTCTCCATCCAGCGATAGTCATCGAGAATCTTGGCGTTCTTGTCGAACAGCTTGAGCAACTGGACCGTCGTCTTGATTTGGTAGATGCCGAACACGCTGATCACCAGCAGGACGGTTGCTGCGATCACGACGGGCCAATAATGAGTCGTGCAAATGTCGCAGACTCTGCCCCAGAAGCGATCGGAAAACGTCAGTTCCTTGGGTTCGTCTCCCTCGCCCTTTCTCGGCTCGCGATGATAAGGAGGAGGCCAGATGGTCAGCGCCGAGGGGAGAAAGGTATAGATGAAGAAGAGGGTCCCCATCGTCGCAATCGCCGAATAGAGACCGAAGTTATAAATGGGCTTGAGATTGCTGGTGCAGAGGGAGATCAGCCCGAGCGAATCGGTAAACGCAACCAGAAAGCAGGGGAACCAGCCGAACCGAATCGCCGTTTCCACCGCCCGTTTGCGGCCGTTCTGATGGACGGCATTTTTGTAATAGTGCACCATGTGCACCGAGCCGGCCATCGCCAGCACGTACACCAGCGAGGGCATGGTCAGCAGAATGGCGTCGAGCCGACTTCCGCCGAACCAAACGTAGGCGAGACTGGAAATCGCCGACATGGTGCCGACGAAAAACAGCATGAAGGTGACGCGAACGCTGCGAAATGCATAGTACGAAAGCAAAATCCCCACCAAGCCGTGGCCAACTCCAGCAGTCGGCCCCGCGGCTTGCCCAGAATCGGCCGACCGACGATCCGATCGAGTTCACCGACGAACGGTTCGTTGATGGTCACGACCATGCACGTCTGGCGGGCTGGAGGTTGCAACTCTAACGCATCCCACATCCGATACCACAATTCGAGCCGCTCATCGCTGTTCATGGAATCAAGTCGAGCCCGATCCCCTTGGAAGCGGTCCGCGACTTGCAGCTCAATGAACTTTTCAAATTTCGTCCGGTAAAGGTCGCCACTGAGCAACTGGTTCTTCAGCGCTCCCTCGTCCAGCTTCTGCAGCAGGGAATCGTAAGTCCAGGAAAAATCCGCCGGGGGAGTTGGACCAAACAAAGCTCCACTAAGCCGCTTGTGCGCCTCGATTTTTGCTTCGAGCGTGATCGCGTCCTGCTCGCTGAAGTTGCCGATTCGGAGTGTTCCGCCATTGCCGGCCATCTGCTCAAAGGCTTCCGGGCCAGTGGTCACCTGCTTAAATGGCCGCCCGCACAAGAGCAGCGGATTGTCGTAATAAGGATTCGGCTTGCCGGAGCTGTCATCCGGGGGCGGGCCAAATGTGTCAACCAAACGCCCCTTGGCAATGTTGCGGCCATTGAGCAAACGCTCAAGAAATCGCTTCCCACCCTCGACAACGTTGTTCTGGCCAAGCCACTCATACAACTCGCCGTTGCGATTGATGTAGAACCACTTGCCGCTGTTACCTTTGAGCCAGCGCTCGCGGTACTGCCCCCACTCCTCGTGAAAATTTCCGGCGTAGAGCAACCCGAACTTGTCGCCAACGCGCGCCGCCCGCAATCGCTCCTGGTCATTGCGACTCTCGAGGACGCTTTCATACTCGAGCGACTCGGCCTCAATCTTTCGCCGCAAATTGGTGTAGGCAGGGTTGTCCTCCTTGCACCAAGGGCCGCTGATCACCACAAACTGGTCGCCCATGAAATAGCGACGGAACTCGACCAGGTCGACCGTCTCCTGGAAATCCGAGGGCAACCAGTCGGCCACGTTGTTTTGCATCTCGGTGATCGCAAACCGAGCCCCCCGCAACGCAAACGGGAGGAGGAAGAAGATGATGCACAGCAGCAGCATCGCGACGTTATTGAAAAACGGAATCCGTTTGGAATAAAAACGTCGGGCCATATCGAATCCTGTTCAGAGCACGCCAATCGGTGCCGGGAGCGGCTTCCTGCCTGTCGATCCACCCCGCGACCAAGCACAGCCAACGGACGGCTGCGTTCGTTGCTGGCAATCGCCAGCCAGCATCGCTGCGGGGCGCACTATCTCCGCCAAAACGCGGTCAGTTTATCGGTTCCGCCAGCAAGCGTCCACCTCAATCGCTCCCGATCAAGGCCCCGCGAGACACCCGAACCCACCAGCGAACTACCCAACCTGCAGATTCGACACAGTTTATCCGGGTTGTCAGCGCTGGGCCATGAAACAGTGACCCAGCCCGTTTCGAGGCTCCCCTCGCCCCAGTTCCGGCGCAAATCCCGCCCGGTGCTCGGCTTCTCCCAGAACGGGCAACCCCCAGCCATCCGCTCAAGCACGGAGTTCACGGTCGCCCGCCAAGGCAAAGGCCCCGGCCCGTTCGACGGTCACGCCACAGGTGGTGCACGTTCGCCGTTCTATCGGACCGTTCCAAAAATCATTCATCACCCGGTGCAAATCCCGGTCGATGTGTTCCAACTGAAATTCCGCCTGATAGATCAGGTGCTCGTCGCTCGGGCAATACCAGCGCAACTGGTCTTTGCTCCCCGCCGGTCGCGGGAACTCGACGATCAGGCCAATCGTGTCTGCCGGACGCTGTGGCCGATGCGGGACCATCCGGGGAAGGAGAAACATCTCCCCCTCGCGAACAACGACATCGTGAGGCGGGCTGCCATCCAGCGGTCGAACCCGGACCGCGATGTCTCCCTTGAGCTGATAAAACAGCTCTTCCGTCGGATTGACATGGTAGTCATTCCGCGTGTTGGGACCGAGCGAAACGAATACAATCACATCGTCCGCTCCCTTGTAAAACTGCTTGTTCATCACCGGAACTTTGAATTCGTCCCGATGATCCTCAATCCATTTCATCAAGTTAAACGGTGGAGTGATCATGACGCCTCAGACTCCAAAAGGGAAATCGCGGCCAACAGAAAAGCTCTGGAAGTGAGTAGCCCCCGCCCACGCCATCAATGGCCTGTCAACTGACACCTGTCAACTGACACCTGCAAACTGCCAGCGGGACAATCAGCTGCCAACGCCGACGCCAATCAATCCGTAAGCTTCCAGCGTTCGCCGCAACGCGGAACGCTGGGCCGAGTTGAGGCTGGTCATCGGCAGGCGAAGTTCACCGGTATCCCGACCAAGTTCGGCCATCGCGGCCTTGATCGGAATTGGGTTCGTGGCCAGACCAAGCAGGTCGCGGCACAGCGGGAACAGCTTGTGGTGCCAAGCCTGGGCTTCGGTCCAATTGTCTTCAGTCACGGCCCGCAGCATCGCGAGGACATCTTCCGGGACGATGTTCCCAACCACGGACACCACGCCCTCAGCTCCCACGCTGAGCATCGGCAGGGTCAGGCTGTCATCGCCGCTGAGCACGGTGAGGTTGGTCATGTTCAACAACTGCGAACATTGATCGAGCGAACCCGTCGCCTCCTTGACCATGACGATGTTTTCCAACTCGGCGAGCCGGGCAATTGTCTCAGGCTCGACATTTTTTGCCGTCCGGCCGGGGATATTGTAGAGGCAAATCGGCAAGTCCACTTGCTCAGCTCACCTTGCAACGACCGGCGACATGCTGGATCACCTCGCCAATCACTTTTTCGTGTTCTTCGTGCGAAAGGGTGGGGGATTCGCCCGTCGTTCCCACCGGACAGAGGCAATCCGTCCCGGCAGCGATTTGAAAGTCAACCTGTTTTTTCAGCGTTGCGAAATCAACTTCACCGTTCTTGAACGGCGTAACAATCGCGACAGACAAACCGGCAAACGCTGAACCTTTTCGACTCATGACGGGGTGACTCCCTGCACTGAAAACGCTCCGACAGAATAAATCGCAAACGGGCTCTTCCATCAGCAGCCCCACGAACCTGCGTTCTCCCTCTGCGGACGCCCAAAATCATCCACCAATTCAACACTAATTGGAAGTGCCTAAATCGCCAGCATCCCAAAATAGGCCCTCCGCCCAAACGCTGCCGGCATCCCAACTCCTTCCTGAATTAGATTCGACGGTTAACGGAACGGCCGAGCCCAATACAGCCGGAAGCCATTCGGACCAGTCCTCACTCGGGAAGGTCGCTCGGCGGTCTGCTATTTCCCCCGCCCTCGCTGCGCCCCCCGCAAACTAGCCCAGTCAACCCAAAAGTTCCAATCGATCAGGGGCCAGACGCTGTGATAGTCATCGGTCCAGACCAACGCCTCTCCCGGCGGCCAGGGGGTCTGGAATTGAAGGACCAACGGGTCTTTCAGCAGGCCCTCAGCCCGACTGAGCAGGACCCACGTGCATTCCTGCACATCAGGCCCGGTTCGCCGCCGTTCAAACAACAGTGGTGCAACGCCTTCTACACCGCCGCAATCAATCAAGACCGAGCGCAAATCGAGATAGCGATTGGAAATGTGAATGGCGAGCACTCCATCGGCTCGCAGATGTTCCCAATACAGTCGCTGACACTCGCGGGTCAGCAGATGGGCCGGGATGCTGTCGCTGGAGAACGCATCCACAATTAACAGGTCAAACTGCTGACTCTGCGATTTTAATTCCCGCTCCAGTTCGACCCGGGCATCTCCCACCACCACACTGGTTTCGCCCCGGGCCTCGGACAAGTAGCTGAACCAGCGTTCCGCCAAAGCAACCACTTGCGGATTGACTTCGTAAAAACGCATCGAGTCTCCGGGCCGCAGCCAAGTCGCCAAGACCCCGCCCCCGAGGCCAATCACACCGATTTTCAGAGGCCGCGTTGAACTGTCGGCCACGCCCCCGGCATTCGCCTGCAAATACTGCATGGCCAAGCCGACGCCGCTTGTTGGATCGTAGTAGTCGATCGGTTGCGTGCGATTCTGCCCGCTCAAAAATTGACGTCCATGCCGCGTTTGGCCATTAATCATCTCGCGATAGCTGCCATTATCCGAGACCGCAACCAGCCCGTACTCGTTCCGCCTTCGGTCCACGATCCCTTCGGTCTGATCCGCTGCCCGGGCAATCAGCACGCTGGAGACACACATCAACGCGAGAAACAAACCGGCGAACAGCCACCCGCCTGCCTGCCAGCCAAATCGTCCCTGCTGCCGGCACAGACCGCCCACGACCGCCATCACTCCGACGCCAGTCGCCAGCAACAAAGCCCCTTGAAATTCGAAAAAGCGAACCAGCCAATGCGGCATCAGCAGGACAATCACTGCACTTCCCAACAGCCCGCCAACGGACACCATCAAAAAGTAATAGGTCAAATGCTCGGCGACAGGCTTCGATCGCTCCAACTCGCCATGACAAACAAAGGCCGTGGTAAACGTGACCAGCGTGAATCCAAGCATGTGCCAAACGAGCGAAGCCACCGTGCCGAGGTGAAACAGCACGAGACTGAACAGGCCGCTCGCAAGCAGGAGGCCAACCGCCAATCGCCGGCGATACCACACCGAACGCTCAAAGCAAATCATGAAGGTCAGCAAATAAGCGGTCAGCGGAAGGACCCACAAGAAGGGAAACGAAGCGACTTCCTGACAGAGCAGATTGGTGGCTGCCATCAGCATGGCGGAAGCAATCGAGGTCAGCAGCACCCACCAGCAGACGATCGTCCATCGCGGACGCTCCGGCGAGGCAACGATTTTCCATGCTTCGGGCTGAGTCCTCAGGCCGCGAACCTGCCAGCCACTGCTCGCGACGAGGATGAAGTAAAGCAAATAGCCCGCAGACCAAACCCAACGTTGCCGGTCGACGCCCCAATTGGGCTCGATCAGCAGCGGATAAGTCAGCAGTCCCGCCAGCGAGCCAAAATTGGAAAGCGCATACAAGCGAAATGGTGAGCGCTGTGGGTGGGACAGGGCCTGCCAGTACTGAATCAGCGGCCCAGTAGCCGAGACCGCGAAGAATGCGACTCCAACCATCACCGCCAGCTGGGCAATGACCGGCCAGGCAATTTCACTCCCGGCCTCCCAGGCCGTGGTCCTCAAGCCAATCGGCAGGGTCGCGCAACCCAAGCCGCACACCAGCGATTGCACCTGCCACGAACCACGCGGTCCCAGCCACCGTCGCAGCCCATGGACGTACAGATAACCGAGCAGCAGAACCAGCTGAAAAAACAGCATCGACGTCAACCAGACCGCCGCAACACCGCCATATTTCGGCAGCAGCAACTTGGCCGCGATGGGCTGCACTTGAAACAGCAGGAACGCTCCGAGAAAAATCGTCAGGCAATAACGGAGCATGACGTCCTGTGACAAAAAAGAAAACCCGAGACGATCGGAACCGGACCTGTCCGCTCGCCAATCCAAGCTGTCCCTCAGCCCGCCGCTGGTGGGCTCAACTGACGACCGAGTCCGCATACGTGCTGCCGAACATCTTACTCCCCGCCTCGCTGCCCGGAAACCGAATGCTCTTCGCTGCAACTCCGCAGCGGAATGTTATGCTGGTGCCTGAAGCCCACTCCGCGAGCAAAATCGGGTTTTGGAGACCAACCGATGATCAGCAACGATACGATCGCCGATACGCTAGAGCAATTGGCTGACCTGCTCGAGTTTCAGGGAGCGAATCCCTTTCGCCTGAGAGCTTACCGCAACGGCGCCCGCAAAATCCGCGAACTGCCCGAGGCAATTGCCGAACTGGTCGAGCAGGATACTGACCTCACCGCCTACGAGGGAATTGGCGACAGCGTGGCGGAGAAGTGCCAGGAACTGGTCGCCACCGGCAAGCTGCACCAAATGGAGGAGTTGCTCGAGCAGATCCCGCGGACGGTGCTCGACCTGCTGCGCGTCCCCAAGGTCGGTCCGAAAAAGGCCGCCGCGCTTTACCATCAACTGGGAGTTCGCGACCTCGATTCACTGGAGGCTGTTTGCCGCGCGGGGAAGGTGCGCGAGCTCGAAGGGTTTGGCGAATAAACCGAGCTGGCGATTCTGGAGGGAATTCCACTCGCACGCGAAGCCCAAACCCGAATGCTCTGGATCGAAGCCGACAGCCTGGCAACCTCGCTGAGAGAGGCGCTGGCGCCGTGCGGGGCGATTCAAAGGCTGGAATTCGGTGGAAGCTATCGCCGCGGCAAAGAGACGGTCGGCGACCTCGACGTCCTCGTGACCAGCTCGCACCCGGACGAGGCGATGGACTGCCTCGGGGGTTGGTCCGAGGTCGAGTCGGTGATCGCTCGCGGACCGACCAAGATGTCCGTGCGACTCAAGCGCGGCGTTCAAGTTGACCTGCGTGTCGTACCGGCCAAGTGCTTTGGCGCTGCTTGGCAGTATTTTACCGGGAGCAAAGAGCACAATGTCCTCCTCCGCGGCATGGCTAAAGACAAAGGCCTGAAAATCAATGAGTGGGGCGTCTTTCCCGCTGCCGCGGAGATTGACTTTCACGACCCCAAAGACTCGCTCACCGGCAGTGATGAGGCCGACGTCTACCGCGTCCTCGGGCTGGAGTGGATGCCACCGGAATTGCGCGAGGCGCGGCACGAACTGGAGTGGGCTGCCCGCCGCCAACTCCCCGAATTGATCGAGGTCGGCGAGATCCAGGGCGACCTCCACATGCACACGACAGCCACTGACGGGTCCGCGTCCGTTGCCGAAATGGCTGCGGCGGCCCGCGCCCGGGGGCTTCGCTACATCGCCATCACCGACCACTCGCAGCGAGTCTCCCTGGCGCGCGGACTCGATTCGAAACGATTGCGTCAGCAGTGGAAAGAGATCGACCGCCTCAACGCGGAGGCTGACGATGATTTCCTGATCCTCAAGGGGATTGAGTGTGACATCCTGGAAAACGGGACCATGGATCTGCCCGACGATGTCCTGGCCGAGGCCGACTGGGTGATCGCCAGTTTGCATTACGGCCAGAACCAGCCGCGCGCGCAAATCACGGAACGCCTCTTGTTTGCCATTCATCACCCGCATGTCTGGATGATCGCTCACCCCACTGGGCGACTCATCAATCGCCGCAAACCGTACGACGTTGATCTCGAAGCAGTGATGACAGCGGCGGCGGAACAGAAAAAATTCCTCGAGCTGAACGCCAGCCCGGAACGACTCGATCGGAATGACGTCCAGCTCATCGCGGCCAAGGCGCTCGGAATCAAGATTGTGATCAACACCGATGCCCACAGCCCCGCCGGCCTGTCGATGATCCGAGCGGGAATCGTACAAGCCCGCCGCGGTACGCTGACTCGACAGGACGTTGCCAATGCTCACAGCTGGAAGGCGCTCCGCAAACTGGCTGGCAGATGAAGCTCAGGCGGCTCTCTCCTTGTCCCCGGCCGCAGGGCAGAGCAGGGGAAGCAGGAGATTCCCGTGAGCGGCGGGGGACGGTTTACCGTCGCCCCGCCTTCCTCACACGCGCCGATAGCTGCGGGCCAATCCGAGGTAACCCGAGAGCGACAGGGCACCGACCACGAGTCCGACATACCATACGAGATGATGGTCGATCCCATAGCACCAGCCGCCGAACAGTGAGGCGAGCACAAACGATCCGGAGATTGCGGTGGTATAGGCGCCCATGTACTTGCCTCGGTCTGCCGGTCCAGCGTAGGCCGCGACGAAAGCCATCGCCTGGGGCATCGCCAGCATTTCACCCAGCGTCCATACCAGAACGGCCGCAGCCGCAAACCAGAAACCGTGACCGAACACCAAGGCTGACATCCCAACGCACATCAGGCAGCCACCCCAGGCAATCAGCCAGAGCTTCGAGAAATCCGCCAATAGATTCACCAACAGCATCTCAAAACAAACGACGCCGAGAGTATTCAAGCCGAGCAGGATTCCAATTTCCCAATTCGCCAAATGGTACTCATCGGACAAGTAGAGCGAGTAGGTCGAGACGAGCTGGAAAAAAATCATGTAGGTCAGCAGCGTCAGACCGAGAAAACCCAGAAACCAGCGGTCCCGCCAGGGACTGCGCCGCAACTCCGAGCCGATCGCTTCGGCGTCTTCATGCCGGACCAGCCCGGTCCGTCCACGAAACAACAGCAGAACGGCAAGCGCAGCGAGGCCGCACGTCGCCGCATCGATCAGAAACAACCAGAGATAACTGAAACTCGAAATCCAACCGCCCAATGGAGGCCCAATCGAAAACCCCAGATTGATCGCCAGCCGATTCAAGGCGTAGGCCCTCGAATGAGCCTCGGGCGGACTGAAGTCGGCGATCGCTGCGGCATTCGCCGGGCGAAACGCTTCGCTCGCTACGCTCATCGCAAACAAGACCGCCGAAAACCAAACGTAACTCGTCACCTGCGAAAGCACCAGAAACCCAATCGCACCGCAGCTGAACGAAACGACCTGCACGCGCAAGGGACCAACGCGACCAACCAACCAGCCGCCGAAGAACGCGCCGAGGCAACTCCCCAGGCCAAACCAGGCGATCATGGCACCAGCCCATTCGGGAGGGTAGCCCAGCACGCGGTTGACATAGAGCGTCAAAAACGGCAACACCATGGCCCCGGAGCGATTAATCAACATCACCACCGAGAGATACCAAACCTCGCGCGGCAAGCCTCGAAAGGGCGCAATGTAAGCCTCCCAAGCTCGACCAAGACGGGAAGCAGGCGACGGTCTGGATGATTCAAGATTCATGCACGGAGCAGGGGAGTGAAGCAAAACTGGCGGAGTCAAAAAAAAGAAGCAGGACAAGCGTCGCGGCTGCAGCAACGTTCCTGTGGCTCCCGGGGACAAGCCCAGCCTCTCTCAGCAGGGAACGAACTTGCGGCTTGGGGACCCGCTGCAAGGTTCGAGCGGGCGAGCGATCCCGGGAAGCCCTCCACGCGGGGCGCAAGTCTCGACATTACCAGACCCCAACCCCGACCAAACGTTCGCGCACGCTAGATTGAGCCGCTGTCTATGGCGGGTGCTGCGCTGGAAAAACCCTGTTTCCTGCCGCCACCCCTATCCGCACCCGCCGCTCAGTTTATCCGAAACCCTCAGCCCGCGTCTTTGAACTCGTCGAGGCATCGTTGGAATTCCTGCATCTCCACCTGACTTCCCACGACCAGCGGCGTGCGTTGGTGAATGTCCGTGGGCTGGAGATCAAGCACTCGGCCCTTGCCATCAGTCGCCACGCCTCCCGCCTGCTCCGCAATAAAGGCGATTGGATTGGCCTCGTAAAGCAGTCGCAACTTTCCTTGCGGATGAGTGTGGGTTGGCGGATACATAAAAACCCCACCCTTGAGAAGAGTGCGATGAAAGTCAGCGACCATCGAGCCGATATACCGCGATGCGTACCGCTGCTGCAGCTTTCTTGTTCTCAGCCGCTCGATGAAATGGTTGTAGGCCGCCGGGAAGTCATCCCGATAGGCTTCGTTGACGGAGTAGTAAATCCCTTGTTGCGGCATCTTGATGTTCTCATGACTGAGCACAAAGGCGCCGATCGAGGGGTCGAGCGTGAATCCATGCACACCATTGCCGTGTAAACCATGATCGTCGAAGAGCCATAAACCACATAGCCCGCGCCAATTTGCTTGCGACCAGGCTGAAGAATCCAGCTGATCGGATCCTCCATGGTCGAGCCATCCGGGCGGCGAAAGATCGAGAACGTCGTTCCGACGCTGACATTCACATCGATGTTGGAAGACCCATCAAGCGGATCGAAGACCACTGCGTACTTGGCCGCAGCTGAGAGGTGCGGCAACAGAATTGCATGCTCGTTTTCTTCTGACGCGAGCACGCCGACGCTATCGCGCGAGCCGAGGTGATGTAGCAAAGCCTCATTGGCGTAGACGTCCAACTGCTGCTTCAGTTCACCTTGCACATTCACTTCGCCGGCATCCTCCAGAATGTCCGTCAGCCCGGCGCGTCGGACTTGCGATTGAATCCGCTTCGTCGCCAGCGTGATTGCCGAAAACATGAAGGAAAATTCACCGGTCGCTCCCGGAAACCGCCGCTGCTCCTGAAGAATATGCTGCTGCACCGTCAGAATGTTGTTGTGCATGACCCATCCCCTGTTCCCAACCGCCGCTCGGAATCCGCTCGGCCCCCATCCTAGCGGATCACACGATAGTGACAAAATCATTTTTTGCCGCAGGCAGGGAAGACGGCCAGCGCGACCATTCAGGACAAATCCCAACCAAGCCAACTGCCTCAAGACCTTCATCTCTTGATCGCGCGATTCCTGCTATGGCGATGACTGCCCTGGCGATGACTGCCCTGGCTATTCCTGCTCTCGCAAGGGGCATTCCATCCAGTCCTCCGAGGCGAGATTGACCAGACGGACCTTTACTCTGGGAGACCAATGCTTCGTGAACAGAGGGTCCACGTACTCCAGCCGATTGGTGGCTTCTGCGGGAAGCGCGGACTTGAGCAGCACCAGTTCACTCGCGTCGACCTGGTTCGCGATTTCGGCGGCAATCGAGTCGCTTGTCGTCCGCCAACTCCGTTCAAA
>JAJTFE010000150.1 GCA_021298375.1 Blastopirellula sp.
TTCATCAGGTTCATTGATTCCTTGTCGAGTCGGCAGAATTCCCGCAGTTGCTTGCTGGACATTTGCGAGTTGTACAGAATCCGCATTCCATTGAAGCGACTCCGCTGGTGCTCCCGGGCGCGCAGGACTTGTTCACGAATGACGGCGCTGGATGTCCCCGGGGTAGTTGAGGAAAGTTCCTTGTATTCCGCGGCGGGGACCTCGACGTGGATATCGAGGCGATCGAGCAGGGGCCCTGATATTTTGCCCATATAGCGTTCGATTTGGGTGGAGGTGCAATTACAGGTGCGGCGCGGGTCGGTGCGGAAACCGCAGGGGCAGGGGTTGAGCGCCGCGACGAGCATGAAATTCGCGGGGAAGGTGTTGGACTTGAGGGCCCGGCTGATGGTCACCACCCGGTCTTCCAGAGGTTGACGCAGAACCTCCAGTGTCCGCCGATTGAACTCCGGCAGCTCGTCCAGAAACAAGACTCCGTGGTGGCTCATCGAAATTTCGCCGGGGGTGGGAGTGCTCCCCCCGCCGACGAGGCCTGCCTCGCTAATCGTATGATGAGGGCTGCGAAAAGGGCGGCGGGCCATCAGTGGTTGGCCGGGTGGGAGGCGGCCGATCGCGCTGTAAACGCGGGTCGTTTCTATCGACTCGTCCGGCGTCAGCGGAGGGAGGATCGTCGGGATTCGTTTCGCGAGCATGGTCTTGCCGCTCCCCGGAGGTCCGAGCATCAGAAGGTTGTGGGCTCCTGCTGCCGCAATCGTGATGGCCCGCTTGGCGAGCTCCTGTCCCCGGACGTCGGCAAAGTCCTCGTCATAGCCGGCGAGTTCCTCGAACAGTTCGGTCAGGCGCGAGGGCGTGGGTTGAATGTCGACCTCGCCGAGGAAAAAGGCGACAGCTTGGGTCAGGCTGTCGATCGGAATCACATCGAGTCCCTCAACCACCGCGGCCTCGCCCGCATTTTGCCTTGGCACGAGCAATCCGCGGAGGCCATCGCGTTTGGCGCGCATTGCGATCGAAAGGACTCCTTTGGCGGGTCGAGTATGACCTTCAAGGGCAAGTTCACCGACGACAGCGTAGTCGGTAAATCGCTCGGACTCGATTTGTTGGCTGGCCGCCAGCATCCCGAGCGAAATCGGAAGGTCGAACGTGGCTGCCTGCTTCGGAAGTTCGGCCGGTGCCAGGTTGATGACCACCCGGTCATTGGGGCGCTCATAACCCGAATTTTCCAACGCTCGACCGACGCGGTGCGTGCTTTCGCGAACGGCCGCTTCAGGAAGGCCCACCAGAATCGTCTTTGGGATGGCAACCGGAGAGACGTCGACCTCGACTTCCACGGGTTCAGCTTCGATGCCCAGGAGCGAGTAGGTTTGGAGTTTTGCAAGCATGGCTAACGATTCCGGACTAAAAATGTGAACATCCGAACAGTTAGTCGATTAGAATATCCCACTCGCGTGGGGCTGCAAAGCAGGGGGCCGGCGTTTCTTTTGCTTAAATTTGAGGTTTTCTGCGGACGATTCGGGGGGTAGGCTGGTGGCAGTTTGCTCGTTTGAATTGGCTGATTCCGCGTCAGCCAAGCGCAGATTCCCCTGAGGTGTTCTTTATTTCTGGAGGAAACCATGAGTCAATTCCCTTCCCGCACCGGTTCGGCAAACAAGCCAGTGGTTGGCATCCCCAATGGAACTCGAGCCGATTTGCTGAGCATCGCCAAGTATCAAAAGGGGATTCTGCTTGGGATTCTTTTGAGTCTGGCAGCGACCATTGCAACCTTAGCCGCTCCCCTTGACCTGAGGTTCTGGTTCGGGCTGCTGTTATACGGGGTGGGGCTGTTGAACGCAGTTTTTATCTTTTTGCTGTCAACCAAGTTGTTCGGCACGATCAAGGGCATTGGCCTCGCCATCTTGACCATCGTTCCGTTTTTGGGGTTGCTGATTCTGCTGTTGGTCAATGGACGGGCGACCAAGATTCTGAAGCAGAACGGGATCGGGGTCGGTTTGTTAGGTGCCAAACTGTCTTCGATTTAAGCGCCGTGACGTGCCTCATCGAGCCCGCTGCGGGGTGAAAACGAAAACGCTGAAACGCGGGTCTGAACCTCGCGTTGGAAACGGGACTTGGCCGCGCTTTGGGCTGACCGTTTTCAGGCGCGATAGATTTCGGCCATCTTGCGCACGATTTCAGCCATGTGCTGACGGGCCGAGGAAGGGCTGAGGATTTCCGCGTCGGCACCGAGATTGAGAACGCGGGGAATGATGTCGAGGTCGTGAGCCGCTTTGACCGTTAATTCAATCCCGCCATCTTTGAGAGGCTTGACGATTTGCTCGGGATGCCACGGGTCTTCCTGAACCCAGCGGGCGGCGTGGGCGGCAATCCGAATCTTGAAGTCGCGGGGATGGTTGCTCACGAACATCCCGAGCGAATGTCCAATGAACTTCTCCAGGTCCAGGTCGGCCGGAATTTTAAAATACTTGTCGAGCACATCCGCTTTTTCGAACCGGTCGAGCTTCCAGCTGCGAACGCGGGAATCCGGGTTCGCATCTTCGGCGGCCGCGGCAATGATGTAGAGGCTGGACTGAAACAAGACGATGGCGTAAGGCTCAAGCTCCCGTTGGGCTGGGGGCTTGCCGAGCGAGTGATACACCACATCCACTACGCGATGTTCGAGGATAGCCCGATTAAGGGTCTTGATGATCCCGTGTTGTTTCTCGTAGTTTTTGACTGGTAACCCCATCACCCGCAGCGTGCGGCTGTACTTTTCATAATGCTCCAACACGGGAGCGGGGAGTTCCTCCCGAATTTTGTTCCAGAACGATTCGATGCCCATCCAGAAGGGCGTTCCGGCGAGGGGGAACAGCAATTGCCGGCCGAGGGAGAGGGCGATCAGTTCGGTGGCAGACGCGTTGATCTTGTGCGTTTGCTTGTACTGCGGACCGAGTTTCCAGACTTTTCCGCGTTGGGTGTCGTGGTCATCGACGTCGATGCCCGCTGCCTGCAAGGCTTGCAGGTCACGCTTGATCGTTCGCGTATGCAGCGACGGAATTCCCAATTCATCAATCAGATCGTCCCTGATTTCTTCCAGGGTTTTGCCAAACCGGACGCGCTCGAGAATCTGAAGAATCTTGTGTTGGCGAATCAGTTGCTCGTTGCGAGCCATGGGGGCGTGCCTCTGGAAAGCCGACTGTTGAAATCCCTTGACGTCGAGAAACTCGCCGGGGCTCGCGGTTGGTTTCTGTCCCAGCCCTCGGCGAGGCACTGTCGGTCAGCCTACCGAAGCCGACGCCAGTCGACAACCCAGTCCGTCCGCTGGGGGGCAGGGGAGGCCAGACTGAGGCACCAGCGGGCAGCGGGCTGAGTCACGGCAGCAGGCTGAGTCAGAGTTGCGGTCCACGACTCGAGAGCCGCATCGGGAGTTTGAATCCAGGTCAGGAATCCGGTATCCACCAACTGCACATGGCCGCGGTTTTCGGTGAGTGGGCCGGAGTAGTCGAGATAGACGAGGCGATGGTCAGGCAGGCGGCGGGCAGCGGTGGTTTGGTCAATCAGCAGCGGTCGAATCGGCAGCTCCCAAGTCAGCAGAGCACCTCTCCACTCCAGCAACAAATCGAAATGGTCGCTCCGCTCTGCCGCGGGGGGCAGGCGATGATGAAGCACGGCGAAGCGAAGTTCGGGGGAGTCCGCAACGGATTCAGACAAACGAGAGCCCCAATTCGCGGGATACGATGTGCTTCAGTCTGGCGACTACTTCGGCCAGGGACAGATCGTCGGTAACGAGTTCGACAGCGCCGGGCGCTTTGAGCAAGCGGCCGACCGGTCGGGATTCGTCACGGCGGTCCCGTTCCTTCTGCTGCGCGAGGATGGATGCGTAATCGGACGGTTCCTTTTTCTCGGCCAGTTCGAGGCAGCGGCGTCGGGCCCGGGCTTCGGGGCTGGCGGTGAGATAGATCTTGCAGCCCGCATCGGGGAAGGCGACCGAGCCCTGGTCGCGACCCTCGCAGACATAGTTGCCCGTGGCGGCGATTATCCGTTGCCGGCGCACCAGTTCGGCCCGAACCTGGGGATGGTCAGAGACCGTGGAAATGTTGGCGTTGACAGCCGCAGTCCGAATGGCCCGAGTCACATCCTGTCCATTGACCCAGACGCGGTCGGAGTCGAATTCAATTTCCATCGCACGGGCTGTCTCGGCGACAGCCGTCTCATCGGCCGGGTCGAGATCGCGTTCGAGCACGAGCCAGGTGACCGCGCGATACATTGCTCCGGTATCGAGGTAGGAGAAGCCAATTTGCCGGGCCAATTCGCGGGCCGCCGTGCTTTTGCCCGCGCCGGCCGGGCCGTCGATGGTCACGATCATGGGTTACCAGTAAAGCTGCAAAGTAAACAGTTTATAACCATGATACTCCAGAGCCACTTGGTCGTCTCTGACCGTCAGCGCCTCCAGCGGGCTGCCGGAGAGGTCGAGCAGGCGAGCTCCTTTCAGTTTCCGGGGAGCATACAAAGTCGCCTTGCCTGATTTGCCCAGCGATTCGCGGAACCTCAGCACAGCCCCGCTACAGTGCTCCGCTGCGTCAAAGGTCGGCCAAGAGTCCACTACCTGAAGATTCCGGGCAGACAAATGAAACAGCCGCTGCTGCGCCGCCTGTGTGGACTGCGCGGCAAATTCGATGGGCTGGGCTCCGCGCTGGCTGGCAGTTACCTGCGGCGACTCCAGCCCGATGCCAAGCCCGAAGGAAAAACTGCGCGCCGACTCTTGAGCGACCACCAGCAGGCTGTCGAGAATTCTCAGCCCGGACTGTCGATGCCAGGGCAGACCATCGCAAAAGAGCGTCAGTGGCTGGTAGCCATTATCGATGTGGACATAGGTCGGTGCGAGAAACTTCTCCAGCCGCACGGCCTGGTGCGTATCGTGGATGCCTCGGTAGCGGCCGAGGGGCTCGTCATTCCAGGCGAGTCGACTGCAGAGGTATTGTGCCCACGGATTGCCGGAAAGCTCTCGGACGATTTCGACGTCGATGTGGAATTCAATCGTGCGCAAGCCTCGGCTGACGACCAGGCGCTGGCGAAAGTTGGCCCAAGTCTCACCGCCGTAGACCAGAGAGCCGGTTGTCAGGCAGCTGGCTTGCAGCGGGCGAGAGGTATCGAATGCGATCGAATCGGCTCGCATTCGCGCATACCCAGCCTGCGGATCATCAGGTGACTCGCGTTTCGGCTCGATCAGCAGGCCGAGCCGCTGGGAGAGGAGTGTTTGCCTCGATTGGTGGGGTCGCAGTCGCCGGATGCCGCCGGAGTGCGGGTCGATTTCCAGCTCAAAAAACTCGTTGCGAATCGTCTTGTCCACCACCATGGAGGGCGAGGATCGAGATGGTCGGCTTCCGTCCTCAGCACGTAGCGGTTGCGGCTCGGGGCGAAATGGGGATGAAGAAGCGCGGTCGCAGTCGATCGCTGCTGCGGGTCGCCAGTCGAAAAACAGGCCTGGGCCGCGTTGGCAAGTTCTCGCCGGATTTCTCGAAGTTGACCTTCCAGTTTGGAGCGACTCGCCTCCCAATTGGCCAATTGGCCCGGTGTGGGAGGAAGGGAGAGTTGGCTCAATTGCCTCAAGGCGGTTTCCAATTCCAAAGCAACCGTCCGCGGCGTGGAATTGAACGGGGCGACCAGCGTGTTGGCGTGCCGCAACGCCAGCCATTCACTCTGCAGGCGGGAGTAAACCACGCTCGCAGATATCGGATTGAGCCGGCCCTCGACGGTCCATTGGAAGAGGCTGCTGGGGCGGTAGTCATCGTAGTCGTAGCGGTCGCCGTAGCTGGGATGATAGAGCGTATCGAACAGCTCATCGCACGTGACAAATCGGCCCAGCAGCGAGCTGATTCGACTGATCCGGATGAGGTCCGCAAACGCTTCACAGCTTTGGCCCGGCCAGTGGGCCAAAACGATGGTAGCTTGGTGAGCCGAGTCAATTTGTTGTCCAATCTCAATGGCCAAGCCGAGAAAGCTCTCAGCCGCGGAGGCATCCAGCGGGTCGCTGGTGATGGCGTCAATTGTTTGCTGGCCCAAACCTTGCCAGCCGAGAGTTGCTGCAGCTGCTTGCGGGACGCGGCAATCGGAACCGAGGGGCAAGTGGAGAGCTCCCCGGTAGCCGAGACTGTTGAGCATGGGCGGTTGGGCCGGATGCAACGTCCCCTGCCGGCGACCAAACACCGAGGGCGGAAGGCCAAAGAGGCGTTGGTATTCGCCCCGGCCATCCAGATATTCGGCCAGCAAAGGGGCAGTGGTCAGGAGCAGTTCGGGCAAACAATGATTGGTTGTCCCGAGGACTTGAGCCTGACCCGCTTGGGCGGCGGTTGCCACTTGCGCGAGAAGCTCCGGCCGGTCGGTCTCCCAGTGGCGCGCTGTATCCAGAGGAAGCAGTAAATTGACCTTTCGCGAAGGGGGAAAGCGTTCCGCCGGTGGGTGTGCAGCATCGAGCATCCAGAGTTCAACCAGCTGGGCATCGACGGGATAGTAGCGATTCCGCTCGGCGAGCAGCAAATCATAGGCTGCCTGAAGATTTTCCAGCGCGTGTTGCGGCCTCGCTTCGAGGTAAGCGGTGGCGGCCGATAGCGTCAACTCTGTCAATTTCTCCTCGTCCAGGGTGTGCGAGTAGCGCAGCCGTCGCGTCAGCAATTGGAGCTGGAGATAACCATAGCCCAAGGCCGCGAAATCATCGGCGGTCAGCTCGGGAGTTGCCGGAGTTGGGGAACTCGGAGGCGGTGGAGAGGAGGAGAGTTCGAGCTGTTCCCAAGCCGCTTTCCGGGACAGCGGGCTTAACAGAAAATTCGCGCTGTGGCCGGCGAGTTCTTCCGGCGTGAGCGGTAATTGGCTGGTGGCCGAAGCCGAGTGGAGCAGGGCGGGATGCCAGGGCGCCGTCCAGCAGGCAAGGAGGCTACTGGCCTGTTCCCCTCTCAGGTGTAAGGGGAAGTCCTCGAGGCTGTGGCAGGGGAGAACGGTCAGCAATTGTTGATAGGCTGGGCGGGACACTAAGACCGGGCTGAAGAGGGAAGGGATGAGGGAATCGTCAGGTAAGAAGGTCAGTTTAAAACGCCTCGCAGCGGATCGATAGTGCGGGACAATCCGAAGGAATACCCATGGGCCGAGATGGGAAGTGCGAGTTGGCTGTGGAATCAGTCCAGCTTGACTGGCCGGCTTTGAGACTGCGGCCTATCATTGCAACGGGTCGGGGAGAGGTCGTGCAGGAACAATCCGAATGTTCGGTAAAACCTGCAAAATTTGACATTTTCTCGTTCCCCCCGCTAAATTGAACGGGCATTCGTGGAGGGGTGCTCAAGCGGCTGAGTAAACAGGGCGGGCTCTCTACTGTTTTGTTTCCTTCCAATTAGACTGAAAAGGATCGCGGGACTGGCGTGTGACCGACAGGTTGCGGCCGCTCTTGGGATTGAGGGCGGTCGGATGGTCGGGAGCCTCTCGGAGGGCTTTTGAACTGCCGACCAACAGTGGCAAGTTGGTGGGGGTCGCGAGGACTCGTGCTGGAACGTGAATCCAACTGTGCGCGGGTGGCGATCTGGCGATTTGGCTCGCTGGGGATGCGCAGCTTGACCGCCGCGTCGCTCGATTGCGGTTACCGCCCTTTTCGTTTGAGACGGGTCGACGTTTTGCTCGGGCAACTCCGCTTGAGCCAATCGTTCGTGGCCGAGGAAAGTTGCCGACTGGAAACTACTGCGCATAGGCTCAATGAGAGCCCAGTGGTATTCGGGAGAGCCCAGTGGTATTCGGTAGAGCCTAGTGGCAGCCGGTTGCTGGTGCGGACCGGAAATTGACTTCAAGGGGATGATAAATGGCCAAGAAGCAAGGCGTTTGGGGAATCGACATCGGCTTGGTAGCGATCAAGGCCTTGCGCTGCATCCCCGGCGACAGTCCGCGGGATTTGGTTGCTGACCGGTTTGACTACATCGAATATCCCAAGATGTTGAATCAGCCCGAGGCCGAACCGGAAGCGATGGTTCGCGAGGCATTGCAGCAGTTCCTGTCGCGGAACGATGTCAAGGGAGACAAGGTTGCAATCTCGGTTGCCGGCCAGTCGGGTTTGTCCCGGTTCTTTCGACCACCCCCGGTAGAGGCTCACACCTTGCCTGACATCGTGAAATACGAAGTCAAGCAGCAGATTCCCTTTCCGATCGAAGACGTGATTTGGGATTGGCAGCAATTGGGTGGGACGGTAGTCGATGACCGAATTGTGGACGCCGAAGTCGGGTTGTTCGCAATGAAGCGAGAGGCGGTCTTCCGCGCGCTCAAGCCCTTCGACGATGCCGGAGTGGAAGTGGACCTGGTGCAGTTGTCGCCGCTGGCCGTCTACAACTACGTCACCCACGACGTTCTCGATACGATTCCGGACGCGAGTGAACTCGACCCGGAAAATCCCCCGGATTCGGTCGTTGTCATTTCGATGGGCACCGACACGACGGACTTGGTCGTGACCAATGGAATCAAGCTCTGGATGCGGAATATCCCGGTCGGCGGCAACCACTTCACCAAACAGTTGTCGCGCGAACTGAAATTGACCCACGCCAAGGCGGAACAACTCAAGCGAAACGCCCGGCAGGCAGAAGACCCGAAACAGCTTTTCAAGGCGATGCGCCCGGTATTCACGGACTTTGTCAATGAAGTCCAGCGTTCGCTGGCCTTTTTTCAAGGGCTGGAAAAGAACGCCCGGATTTCGCGGATCGTGCTCTTGGGCAATTCAGCCAACCTGCCGGGGTTGCGGCAGTTTCTGAACCAGCAACTGGAACTCGACATTGTCAAAGTGGGTGACTTCCGGCATCTCAAGGGATCGGAAGTTCTGAGCGAGAAATCGTTCCAGGAGAACTCGCTGTCTTTTGCCCCGGCTTATGGTTTGTGCTTGCAGGCGCTGAACATGGCGCGGCTGAAAACAAACCTGCTGCCGACTGAAATTCAGACCGAGCGGATCATCCGGGCCAAAAAGCCCTGGGTTTTGGCTTCACTGGCGTTGCTGATGCTCGGCATGCTGGTGGGCTACTATTTCAAACAGGTTGCCCGATATGGCGTTTCGGATGAATACCGCGGCGCCGACTCTGACGTGACTTGGAAGCGGGCCAAAGATGATGGACAAACCAAGGTCAGCCTGAGTCGGTCCTTGATGGATGCTGACAAGGCGCAAAAGGCCTCGCTGGAAAAGCTCAACAAATTGGCAACGGAGTTGTCTGCTTCCGCAGAGAAGAAAGCCACCTGGATTGAATTCACTTCCGCTCTGACTCAAGCGTTGCCCAAGGATCCGAGGATTGCGCGGGCCGAACCGGTCGATGCGAACGAAGTGCCGTATGAGGACCGCCAGGTTTTGTACATCGATCACATGGAGACGGTATTCGACAAGCAGCTGGAAAACTGGCACAAGACCGTCAAGCCGATCTACGACTCCCAGTTTGAAAACAAGTCGATTGATGAATTGGTCGGCGCTGCGGCAAGCACGGCGGCTGAGAGTGAAGCCCCCAAGGCAAATCCGAATTTCAAGGATGGGAAAGTGGTGGTTCCCGAGCCGACGAATCTGAACTCGGCCGCGGCGGGCAATCCCGACGGAGTGGTGGGAGCGGGTTACGTGATCGAATTGCGGGGGCACCATTACCACAACAGTGACAAGGCCGCGATCGCTCGCGATGCGGGCAAGTCCTTTTTGCTGCGGACTCTGATTGACAAGATGGTCAACGGAGAACTGGAGCTGCCCGGCAGCGAGGAAGAGGGGGGTGGCAAATTCAAGTACAGCGATTTCGGGATTTTGCTGCCGACGATTGTGCAGCGTTCGGGAATGCCCGAGTTGCAGACGATTACTCTGGATGCCGTGGAGAATCCGAACGCGGCGTTGCTCGAAAGTGGAAAATCGGGCGGTGAAGCGGCAGGGGAAAAGGGAGGCGAGGTAAAGCCCGGTGACGGGGCTTCGTCCGGAGCGCCGAACCAAGGCCGCGGTGGTGAGCAAGCGGGTGGACAAGGCCCTGTGCCTCCACCGGCTGGTGGATCCGAAAAGCCGGCGGCGGCTCAAGACAAACTGAAAAACGAATTCAAGGTTCGGCGTTTCAATTTCATTGTGCAGATGGCATGGATTCCCCGGACGCCGGCTGAACGAGTCAAGGCTCGAGCCGATCGTCTGGCCAAGGAACAAGCTGCTGCGGCTGCTGCGGCGAGCGGCGGTACAGAGGCTGGCGCGGCGGGAGCCGACGGTGGGGCTCCGGTACCCACTCCTGCTCCAGGGGCACCTGCAGGGACGGCCCCAGCGGCTCCGCCGGCTGCGCCTGCTGCTGGCTCGGATGATGACTAAACAGATGATTAAACAAGTGCAGCTCGATAGTTCGATGTCGGGCTGATTGGTTCGGTTGATGTGTTGCGTGCGGCTTGGTACTCAGGATTGGAACTGCGTGTCGGTTCACTGAAACGACAGAGATTGGAGTGGGAACGATGGAAAAGATGAAACCGTTTCTGAATTTCCTGAAAAAGAACTGGTTTTGGCTGAGTTCCGGGCTGATGGCCATTTTGCTGTGCGGCGCCTGGTTCCTGGCTGCGAGCGCATTGCAGCAGGCTCAGGAGACCGACACACAGGCCCTGAATGGGAAGATCACCGAACTGGAAAACGTTCTTAAGACGTCGGCCGATGGGCTGGACCCGAGCGTCAAGGCTCACCCCAATGATTTGTCAAAAGAGGGGATGGACCAGCGATTGGACGCGGGAAGCAAGGCGGTCATTGATGCTTGGAAGCTGCGGTTTGAGGCCCAGCAGCCAATCATGGTTTGGCCGGAAGAGGTGTTGAAGAGTCCCGAGTTCGTTAAGTTTTTCGCCCGCTTTTCGCCGCCGGAGGCTTACGAAAAGATTCCGCAGGAGTCGGTGTCGACTTACCTGCAGATGTACACCCGCGAAATTCCCAAGCGGATGCCCGAGATTTGCAAGATCATTGGCACGAAATGGGATGCCGAAGAAGCAGAAAAGGCTTTGGAGACAGTGAACCGCGGGAAGGATGAGCAGGGAGGCCGGCGCGAGGGAGGTGCTGGTGGTGGTCCGACCGCAGCCTCGTCCACAGACCTTGGAAAGCAAGGTTCGGTCGTGCTTTGGAATAAGGAAAACCAAAAACTCTGGTTGGAGAAACTGACCAAGTTTGAAGGCTTTGATGGGAACACACAAAAGTTTGCCACGGCTTATCAGGCGTTTGCCTTGCAGCAAGACCTTTGGCTGCTGGAGGCGATGTTTAAAGTCATCAAGCAGGTAAACGGCGATGCCGATGCCAATGACTTGGCCGCGATTCGGGAGATCGATCACATCGCCTTCGGCCGAGAGGCGAGGGCTAATCTGGCGGTGCTGTCGGAAGTTGATGCTCGGCTGGCCGATGCTTCAGTGACGGATTCGGCTTTGGCCGCGGGAGCCGCGGGATCGGCGACTGCCGGGGGAATGCCGAGCGAAGATGAAATTCGCAAGAACGACCCGTTCTCCGCGCCGCCGGCAGCTGGCGGAGAGGGTGGAGGTGCGGCCGTGTTTGAGAAGGAACCTCCCGCCGGGTTTGAAGCTTTGGGGCCATTTCATGGACGATATGTGAATGCCAACAACGAACCGATCTCGGTTAAGGACGTGCACGACGTCCTGAAATTGGCGAGCACTGGCCTGCCGGAACAGAATCTCGAGTTGCTGGTCGCCAAGCGGGTTCCCGTGCGGATTGCCTTGAAGATGCAGGAAAATCGAATCCCGGCTTTTATCGCGGCTTGCGCCAACTCGGCCTTCGGATTTGAAATCAACCAGGTGCGGGTCAACCGGCACAAACCGGGTGAGGGGATCGAATTGAATGGTGGTGCCAAGGCCAAGTCGGGTGGTGGCGGAGGTGGCCGAGATGGAAGCGATCGCCCGTCGGTGGGCGTTGGTGGCGGGCAAGGTGGTGGTTCGGGCTTGGACGGTGGCGGATCGGAAAGCGAAGCGCCGTCAGGCGGCGCGGGAAGCGGATCCAACGGGCCCATGATCGCCGAGCGTCGCACGAATCTGATTGTCGATGTCGAGTTTTCGGGGATTGTGAAAATTTACAATCCTGTTAACGAGGCTCGGCTGAAGCCAGCGGGCGACTCGGCTGACGGGGCTGCAACGGCCGCCTCGGGGACGGCGCGTCCAGGATCGGGACGGCCGTAAAGGGAACTGGTTTTGAATTGCCCGCAATCAGCGCGACCCTAGAATTGAGTCGGGAGTTGCGGGTGCTTGGTCCTCGATTGCGGGCCAAATGGCGAGAAGAAGTTTTTACAGGTTTTGAAGCAGAGGTGAGTCAAGATGAAGCTTCCCAAACTGGATTTGAGCAAGCAGGGATTAAGCCGATTTTGGCTTCATCATGCCGAGAAGCTGGTGCTGGGACTGTCCCTGATACTGCTTGGACTGTTCGCGTGGTTCGGCTTTTCGACTCCGCGTTACACCGCCAAGACCCCGAACCAAGTCGTTGATTTGGCCCGGCAGGCTGAGGGGCACATCAAGTCGCCTGAAAGCTGGAATCAAATGCAGAATTTCCGGACCGCCGACACTTCGGCTCCGGAACGAATCCGCAAGGCCGCAGACTTTGATGTGGAAACGGCAAAATATCAGCACGACTTGCTGGTTGGTCCGGTGGTGAAAACACTTGGTTTGCGCCAAGACCCGGAATTGCGGCCGGTGGAGGAGTTGATTGCCAAAAGCGGGACTTTCCCGATTCTCTACCCCGCCAACACTCCGGATGAACTGCGGAGATTGCCTCGGGCGACTGCCGAAGATGACGCCAAGAAAGACAACAAGAAGGACGACAACAAAAAGGAATCAGCCAAGAAGGGAGACAAGGCAGACCCACTTGCTCCAGGCAAGGCGTTGACTGACGTTCAGAAGCAGGAAATGCCCGGCGTAAGAGCCACTTATAAAGTAACCGGGGAATCAGCCGGTACGGTCGTGCAGGATGTCGTCGCCGTGACTGGCGTGATTCCCTACGAGAATCAGTTCGCCGAGTATCAAAAGGTTTTCGCAAGTGCTCAAGGCTACTATCCGGTCCGTGACATTCCCATCTATCGCACCCTGCAGATTCAGCGGCGGGAGGAAGGTGGCGAATGGTCTGATATCACCCAGCAGGTGTTGAGCGATGCCAGCCTTGTTGCCGGCGACAAAGACAGTTTTGTGCCGGATTACATCGACCCGAAGTACTACTACGGACCGGTTCCCGGTGGGGACCCGATCACCGGAGCGATTCCGCCGATCGTCATGATGGATTACAAGGATTTCGTGGGGCACCCCAAGGTCCCCGTGAGACAGACGGTTCCGACCGCACTGAAGCGGGAGTTTTCGCTGGAGGAAGAGCAGTTCCAGGTCAATCGCGATCCGCTGGCCAAAGAGAAGTTCAAGACTCCGGCTGAGATCAAGAAGGAGCGGGAACAGGAAGAAGTGAAGGAAATACAGAAAATCAAGAGTCGGGTTGAGTACGACCGCTTCGGCAAGCGAATCAAACCGGTGGCACCCTACAAGCTGGTGCGGTTTTTCGACCTTCGCGCTCCTAAGGGTAAACGGGTACAGTACCGAGTCCGTTTGTGGTTGCCCGACCCGAATGATCCTGACGTTCTTAAGTTGTCGGACAAAAAAGAGGTTGCGGATGCCGGACAGAAACGCGACCAGCCGAGTGCCGGTGCCGGCGGGCTCGACGGTGGTGGCGCTGACGAATCCCAGCAAGGCCCCGAATTGGAAGAAGACGGCTTGGAAAAAGACCTT
>JAJTFE010000151.1 GCA_021298375.1 Blastopirellula sp.
GCGGATCGTTCTTCTTCGAGTTCTTCGGTCGTCGGCAGTTCGTCTTCGAGCCCATTTTTAGCCCGCTCGTCGATCACTTCCTGCAGCGGGAAGTCCATTGGCCAGCGAGTTCCCGCGATTTTCAGGATGTCCTCGACCTGGACCATTTTGTCGACGAGCGTGTCGGCCAAATCACCTTCGCGAAGGCGGCCAAAATCGTCGAGCACTTTAGCCCAGGCGGCGAAGGCATCGATATATTCGGAGATCGCTCCGCGGCGAAGAATCTTTTTTTCCCCGTTTTCCAGCTGGTACTCATCATCGAACAGGGACTTGCGCTGGAGTTCGGTGGCGTCGAACAGTTTTTGGTGGGCGGCGATCGTCTGGTCCTGAGACTCAGCATCATTCCGGAAAGACCAGTACACGTAATTGGAGGTGCCTTGGTCGCGGTCGATGGTAAACAGTTGTTGCCGGGTGAGCAGCAACTGATTGAGCAAGTCGCGGGCTTCGGTCATTTTTTCCGGGGCGGACTTTTCCACCCGCTGGAAGACTCGCACGTCGATCTCTTCGCTGGCGTTGGAGATTTGGGAGAGCAGGCTGCGGACGCGAGCGTTCTCTTCGTCGGTTCTCTGGTCTGCAGGCTTGTCCAAAATCAGTTGGTCACTTTCGGAAAAGGTGAACTTGGACCGAATTTCATTGACAAATTCGGCGCGAGCGCCGGGAGCCATTTCATCCAATTGGTCGCGGAGGCGTTGGACTTTTTCATTCGCCTCCGCCAAGCCGTTGAGCGTGATTTCCACACCTTGGGAGTTCCTCAGCGGGCGTTTGCCGTACTTTTCCCACTCCTCCCGGGCGGAAATCCAAATCTGCTTGATCTGCTCGTCAGACCGGAATTCCTGCTGGAGGGCCATCACTTGATTGCGTTTCTGGGCTGGCTGCTTCATGTAAAAAATCAGGTCGGAAACCTGGGGCTTGGCGCTCATGTCTTCGACCAGGGCCCGCGACTTGTCATACCAGTGCCAGGCCATCAGCCAGTGGTCGTGCCCGAATTGACGGGTGTCGTAGGCATCGGGCTCAATGAACGGCGCCAGTTCGTCGTGAAATTCAGTGTCTTTGCGGAACAGGCGACGGTACTGTCGTTTTTCGTCGGCGTTTCCGATTTTCATTCCGGTGAACATGCCGAGGTTATCGGTGATCCGGTGGTCCTTGCGGTTGTAGCCAATGCCGCCGGTCAAGAACCGAATTCCTTTTTTGACCCAATGGTAGCGCGACTCAAAATCGTCAAACTCCATCGAGATGTTGTAGGAGAGGTTGTGGGCTTGATATTCCCAGACCTTGACGAAATTGGGCTGGATTTTAATCAGTGCATTGAGGGTCGACTCCAGTTGGTCGTAATTCTCCACCCGCTTGTCTTCCATCGCCTGCAACCAGAGCAGATTGACGGCAACGCCCCGAAGACCGAGCGAAAGCAGTTTCATTGTCTCACTGGTCGGGTCGATTTCCGCGACTCGGGTTTGCGACAGACCGTAGCTCTCGCGGAGTTGGGCCAACTTGCCACCTTGTTGGCCGCCGGCTGAGTCGGTGCCGGTGCCGATGGTCGCGGGGCGCGATACCAGGGACAACGGGATCAGGAGGGCCCCGATCAGGACGATGTAAATGACCTTGCGGATGAATGATTTGGAGTTCATGGCTTACTTGGCAATTTCCCGCGTTTTGAGGCAGAAGTAACCGAGAATGGTCAAACCGAGGCAGAACCCGATACTGATCAGGAGGGCGACGCCCAGACGGCTGGAATCCACCGAATATCCATACGTCAAGAAGGAGGAGAAGTTCATTCGGCGGAAGTCGGGAGCGATGTAGGTCAAGGAGTTGAGAAGGTTAACGAGCAGCGTATCGGCTTGTTCCATCAGGGTGCGTTGCAAACCCGGCTCGAGGTCAACTTCCATGTTCTTCTGGGTGATCAACCGCCAGAAGGATTCAATCGGCCCGCCGCCCGAAACATCGGGTTGGGCCAGTTGCCGAATGAAGGTGGTCGTGAACCCGACGAGAATCAGGACGATGGTGCCAATCACCGCGACCGGGGCGCTGAGGAAGGTGCTGAGGGCGACACCGAGGGAAACGACCACCAATAATTGGGCCCAGATTCCCAGATAGCCCTTGATGAAATTCCACCAGTAGAGGTCGTCGGTCGCACGGAAATAAACGTCTCCCCGGGCCAAGCCCAGGTACTGGTTGCGGTCTTCGCAGCGAACGATGATTTTCAGGCGATGGAGGTCATCTCCGGCGTAGTCCTTGAACAGGTCAAAGTCTCCCTCGCGTTGGATCGAGCCGTCGGGATTAATCAATTTGCCGGTCAGCTTGCGGGGAACCGGGATGGTCTGAACGTTGTATTCCTCCGTTTCGAACAGCGAAACGTCCGAGCGAAACACGGGGGTCGTGTTCGGGTCATCGGGGACGCTTTCGAACTGCAGGCTGCCGATCACCCGCTTTTCAATATCTCCCTTGTAAGTTCGGAAGACGCTGAGCGTCATTTCCAGAATCAGCAGTTCCGGATTATCAAACCGTTCGGGTGTGATGTTGTCAAAAACCAGTTCCGACTTGGCGAGAGAGTTGGGGCGAATGGCGTTGCCACCGTCGACGTAGCCGCGATAAGACCATTCCCGTCCGACGTCGATACCTCGCTGGTTGGGCGAGCCGTCGCTGTCAAAGAAGACTAAGGAATTGGCATAGGCCGGGACTCGGGCCCGGAAGTAACCGGTGGCCGGACCGAGGACGATTCGGGTCACGTTTCCACTGGCGTCCTTGTCGAGAGTGACCTCGTGTGTGTGGCCGCTGGCGGGATTGACGATGACTCTCTGGTAGACGGTCTTGCCATCGGGCAGGACCTTGCTGCTGACGATGTTGTTTTTGTTTTCCGGTTCGGGGGCGCCGGGCAAGCGGGTGTCCTCGATCAGTTCGACTGAGTGGAAATGCCCGGAGGCAACGTTGGTCCGCCCTTCCAGAATCGCGTTCTCCGAGACCCGGCCGCCACCGAGGCTTTGGCGGGTGTTGGGGTCGATCTCGCTGAATGCCGAGAGGTCCTGGTTGCCGACCAGTTGGTGGTTGTGCGACAGCCCCCGCCACACAAACAGAAAACTGAGCAAGCCCATCAGGGCGAGCAGAACGGTGCCCAATCCCACGAAGCCGAGGATCCGGCCGAAAACGATTTCGGTAGCCCGGACTGGCTTGGTGACGACGGTGTAAATGGTCCGGTTCTTGATATCGTCTGGGAGGCTGAAGGCGCTAATCAGCATTCCCATGAAAAGAATCAGCAACTGGGTACCCCAAAGGACGAAATTGACATAGTTTCGGTCGGGGTTGTCCACGCCGGCGTTCATGAACCAGCCACCGAACAGCAGGGCGATGGCAAAAACGGCAAAGGTCACCAGAACTACTTTCCGCCGCAGGGCTTCCTTTACGGCCAATTTGGCGATCGCGAAGACACGTCGGGGCGAGGTGCCGAAAACGTCCGGGAAAAACCCGCCGACTACTTGTGCCACTACATAGAAGGCTTCGAACGGGCCATGGCGAAAGGCGGCCACGAGGTAGCCGAAGAAGATCCCCAGCACGATTCCGGCGAGGCTCAAAAGCCCAAACACGTACAGTGCCGGAAAAAGCCAAGTGAAGAAGTTCTCAAAATTTTCGACAACCATGAGTTGACCGTTGCATGGGCTGGTGTTCGGAACAAACGCGGGGGCCGGGGCTTAACCCGATTTTCGGGCGCCTTCGGAGCGGTGCCCCGGACGCTGCTGACTCTCGCGAACGATCGACAAGAAAAGGTCTTCGAGATTGGTCCGCGGATTTTCCAGCGACAGCACCTCGCCGCCGTGCTTCTGAATGACTTGTCGAATTTCGGCGTGGGCCGACTCGGGAATGCCTTTGAAGCGAACCTGGGTTTCCTCACCAACTTTGAGCAGGTCATCGACCCGTCCCAGTTCCTTCAGCTCTCCCTGATACAAAATCGCGATCCGGTCACAGACATCCTGCACGTCCGCCAGCAGGTGGCTGCACATCAGGATCGTTTTGCCTTGGGCTTTCAGTTCCAGAATCATGTCCTTCATTTCGCGAGTGCCGAGTGGGTCGAGTCCCGAGGTCGGTTCGTCGAGCAGGATCAGGTCCGGGTCGTTAATCAACGCTTGAGCCAAACCAATGCGCCGCACCATACCCTTGGAGTACTCGCGCAGCTGGCGGCGCTTCGCCCAAGTCAGGCCGACCTTTTCGATCAGTTCGGCAGCCCGTTCCTTTCGCAGCTTGGCCGGCATGTCGAACAGGCGACCGTAAAAGTCGAGCGTCTCCTCGGCGGTCAAAAACCGGTACAGGTAAGATTCTTCCGGGAGGTAGCCAATCCGCTCGTTTTTGCGAACTTCGGTCGCGTCTTTTCCGAACATCAGGGCCCGGCCGCTGGAGGGGAAAAGCAGTCCCAGCAGCAGCTTGATCGTGGTCGACTTGCCGGAACCGTTGGGGCCGAGCAAACCGAAGACTTCGCCTTTCCGGATTTCCAAGTCGAGCGAGCGCAGCGCTCTGACTTTCTGTCGACCCCAGAAGTCCCGATAGATCTTGGTCAGGTTTTGAGCCTCGACCACAATATTCGGATCGTAATCAGGATTCGATTGTTCCAATTTCCGCGGACGCGACTCGTCAGAAGTCGGCCCGCCAGAAGAGGGGCTGCCAGAGGAAGGTCTGGTAGTCGAACTCATACAATCAATCTCCCGAGCTGTGTAGTTGTCTGCGGAGGCAACAGAGTCGCGTTTCCGCAAGGGTTGGATTTATGTCGTCAGTTGCAAGTCGGCGAACCTGCAATTCGGTCTTCTCAATCAATCCGAATCTTCTCACTCTTCGAGCCGTCCGCGGCCATTGCCGCGACTGGACTCAGCTTGCTCAAATCCCGGAACTTTCTCGGCGATTACCAGTTTCCCCGGGTCGCGAGTATTTGCAAATCTCAAGGGCCTGACCAACCGTGGTTGTTCCGTGGAAGGTCAAAAAATTCTCTCGTCAAACTCAACGCCCATCATTTCCCAAGCGTCACCCCTTTCGGCAAACAGCCAAGCCGAAAGAAAAATCGTCGGTAGTCTGCAGGCTGCGGCGAGAACACTTCGCTGGTGACACCGCAGAATGAAACGCGTGAATTGACTCAAACGGACGAGCGGCGGACGGCGAGGGCCAGCTTCGTTCCCGAGTCGTTCGATCCTGTTTCTACGGTGGTCGACAAACAACTGTTCCCGCCCCAGTGCCGATCGCTCTCCGTTGAAGCTTGTTTTCAAAGGAAGCGCGAGTGCCTGGAGCCGATCCCACTTGGGGAATCGCCGGGGATTCCCGACCGGACCGGTTGGGCCCGTTGATGGCGGGCGCGTTTGGCGGCAGAAACACGGCGAATTTGCGAGTCCTTATGATAAGAGTATGGGGAAAGGTCAGCAAGTTGGCGGACTAACGAGTTGGCGATAAGGGCACACAGTTGGCGGGAGGAAAGTCGAGAGCCGGGAGATTCTGAACGTTCCGGGCTAAGAGAACTTCACGGTTGGCCGGTTTGGCTTGCGGAATGGGTGGGTCTGGGCGAAGATGAGCGGCTGAAATTTGGCAAACTGGTACGAGCAGGCGAGATAACCGGGGAAGGCGACCGATGACGAGCACTGAGAGCGCCCCCTTTCATTCGGCGGTGGGCAGGCTGTTTGAACGCATCAACTATGAGCGGCAAGAGGCTGCTCCGCGCGGCGAATTGAAGCTGGACAACATTCGCCAATTGTGCCAAACGCTTGGAAATCCTGAGCGCGAGTACCCGATCGTGCACGTGGCCGGAACCAAGGGCAAAGGCTCGGTCAGCAGTCTGGCTGGGCGGATTCTCCAGGCCGCCGGCTTGAAAACGGGGGTCTACACCTCGCCGCATCTGGAATCGTTCAATCAGCGTTACGCCCTGGACCAGCAACCGATCTCCGACGGAAGGCTGGACCGTTTGCTCAACGGGATTTGGCCGCACGTTGAATTATGTGACCGCGAGGCTGACCAAGCCGGTGTCCGCCGGCTGACGTTTTTCGACATCGCCACTGCTGCGGCATTCTTGTATTTCGCCGAGGAGTCGGTCGATGCCGCGGTATTTGAGGTCGGGCTGGGCGGAAGGCTCGACTCGACCAATGTTTGCCTGCCGGACGTTGCCGTGATTACGACGATCAGTTTTGATCATTGCCGCCAGTTGGGAGACACTTTGGCCAAAATTGCCGGGGAGAAGGCGGGGATCATCAAGCCGGGAGTGCCGGTCATTTCGGGAGTCCTTCCCGACGAGCCCCGCACGGTGATCGAGGAAGTTGCCAAACGGGTCGGAGCCCCACTCTTCCAATTGGGGAGTGATTTTGAAGTGACCCGAATTCGCCGGGTCGCGGGTGGGCAGCATTTCTCGACAGCGGGCGTGGTTAATGGGCTGGCTTACGAGTTTGCCGACCTGTCGCTCCCGATGTTGGGTGAGCACCAAGCCTACAACGCCGGGCTGGCGATTGCCGCAGCGGTGGCTTTCCAGGTGCAGCGCGAAGTGCCCCTGATGCGGCAGATTCCCGAGGCGGTATCTGGATTTCAGCATGCCGGGCGGATCGAAATCGTACAGCAAGTCCCCACCGTGATTCTCGATGTGGCTCACAATGTTGCCTCGATTGAGGCCTTGCTCGCGACGTTGCGTGTGGAATTTCCCGGTCGGAAGAAAGTTGGTTTGTTTGCGTTCAGCCGCGACAAGGATCAGGTCGGGATGCTGCGACGCCTGCTCCCGGAATTTGAACGGGTTGTTTTGACGAGGTTTGTGGAGAATCCTCGCGCCGTCAACCCGGAGCAATTGCTGGGAATGGCTCGTGAACTTGCTGAGGAGTTGAAAATTTCACCACAACTGCAGACCTCCGAGTCTCCCTTGGAAGCCTGGTCGCT
>JAJTFE010000152.1 GCA_021298375.1 Blastopirellula sp.
GAAAGGCACTTGGGGAAAGGCACTTGGGGAAAGGCACTTGGGGAAAGGCACTTGGGGAAAGGCACTTGGGGAAAGGCACTTGGGGAAAGGCACTTGCGGAAAGCAACCGTTGCCTCTGCCGGTTCTCCCCTGCATCTGCAGGTCCGTTGACCGCAGCGGCTTGGGGGCTTCGGATTTGTGATGCTCAAGTCCCCGTCGGAACGAACTGCTGGAGCCCCCGTTAGCACGACCTACTGGGTGCTACCGAGTAGGCCTGATTTTGCCGATACGCTCCTTCTCCGCCAAACGTTCACATGGTTCGGTACCTAGAGGATACCGCGCGGAGTCTGCCCCGCGGAGTCTACCCGGCGAGGAGCCGGCTCCACCTGCCGCGGCTCCACCTGGGGCCTTGCGCCCCGTAGGTATTCCAAGACTCGGAGGGCGGCGCGAGATCGCAGGCAGCGCGAGATAAGTTCTTTGCCGCTTGGTTGAGTTGCGGCAGCTACCGTTTCGGAACGGCCGCGGGCCGATAGGCGGCGAGAATCTCGCGAGCCCAACGCTCGGCCAGTTTGTCCCGCTGCCTTGCATCTGACTCGGCTGCGTCATACTGAACGGTGTTTCCGAAACGCAACTCCAGAAGGACTTGGCTCATCTCCCGCACGAATAACCGCTCGTGCTTCAACCCTGCAGATAAAAATTCTGCATCCGGCTCAATCAATCTGGCCGAATTCCGCACCAGCTGGACCAGCCGAAAATACTCGGGCACCAGTTCCGGGGCCCCCGACTTCTGCGAGATGCTTCTCCAGATTTGCCGCGTCTTCGGGCTCCGAGGCGGCAGGCTTAAAAGCCACTCCAGCGCCTCGCCGCGACTCTTTGCGTCAGTCCCCTCCAGCGCCCCCAGAAGGTGCGTCTCGGGGGCGAGAATAGCAGGCAAATGCTGCGCCAACACTTGTTCCGGCAGGGCACTGCTCGACCTGAGTCGATTCATCTCAGCGACCATGTTACCGCTGGCGAGCAATTCAGCCTGAGTGGCACCAGAAACAAAAGCCTCTTGCTTGGGCTTCTCGAGCCATGCCAGCTGCTCCCGCAGCCGACCTGCCAGTGGCCTCGCCGCATCGCTTCCCCGGTCCGTATCCGGCGTTGCCCGCCAAACCAATTGCTCGCTTCGGCCCAAGTGCTGGTCACCCATCTGTACCAGGCCGTTTTGCACTGCCAAACGCGGCTCTCCTTCGAGCCAATCCAATCCAAGTGACGTGCCTGCTTCCAGGACGACAAGTTCCCAGTTGGCTTGATCGTGCTTGATTTGCAACTTTAAATTCGCCGGCAGTCCTTTCAAGCCGACCCGACCGGCAGCCAAGTCGAGAGCGAGCAAACTCTCAGGAACCGACGCGTTAACGACTACCGTGGAATCAGAGTCGAGCACGATCTCACCCAACCCACCGAGTCTGGCAGTCGCCCATGAACCGGGTAGCGTTCGCCACTCGAGTCCATTGGCGGTTTGCGCGGTCGACTTTGGACCAAACCACAAATTTTTTCCCGGCTCACGCAGGGCAATCACACCTTCCAAGGCCAACCATTTACAGTCGACAATGTTGCCGCTGAACTGGTGAAAGACCGAGGCGGTGGGGTCGATTTGCCATCCGGGCTGTGACACGTCCTCATCTTCTTGCAGGCTGACCAAGGCCCAGCCTTCACCGCCCTGAGCCGGACGACTCGCGAGTTCTCTCCCCGTTCCCCCGGACGCCGTTCCCCCGGACGCTCTGGGCGTAACGGCTCGAGCGTTCTCCGCATTGGCAAGACTCTCTCTGGTCGAGGCAGGCGCGCCTTCCGTTGGGTTCCCTCCGCCCGCGACTGATTGCAGGCTTGGACCGGCTCCCTGCCAAGCCCGCCAACCGAGGCTGACGAGGGCGAACATCGCGCCGGCAGTTAAAACGGCAGCCCACATTCGGCCACGTCCGCGGCTTGGCCGGGGGCCGGGCTCAAATCGCTCCGGGAGGACACTCCGCGCCATCTGAATTTTCACAGGCTTCGGGGCGAGTTTACCCGCGGGACCAACAACCGAGTTGGTCGCCGCCGCTTTATGCTGCGAGCCTCGCTCAACGGGTGATTCGGATTTCGCCGTCCCGGTCCCACTTTTCAGGCTCTCTCCCAAGGCGAACAGGCGCTCGGTCGCCGCCCAAGGCAGCGGACCCGCGTCGGCTTGCTCACGGTGTCCCCGAAAGTGCAACATCAGTTCCGCCATCAGCAGGGGCTCTTGCAGTGCCCGGCGTTCCAACCGCTGGGCCTGTTCACTACCCAAGGTCCCATCGAGGTAGCCGGCGACCAGTTTTGCATCGACCCGGGCATGTTCCCATTCGGGCTGAGACAATCGCGCCCAATCGGATTCCAGTCGAGCCGCTTGCTGCGACATCAACCGCCAGACTTGTGCACAATTGGCGTTTTGCTTGATCGCCGCGCGGAAATACTCCCGTTCAACGGATTCCATCATTCCTGCATCCAATCGGAGCAGGTTGCGCAGGGTCAGCTTGCAGTCCATTACTCTTTTCCCATCAACTTTCTCAGGCGTGCATGCGCCCGCGACAACTTGGGACCGACTGCGTTAATCGACAGTCCCAGCTGTCGTCCAATCTCGCGGTAATCGAGTTGCTCGTGATAATACATTTCCAAAATCCGGCGGTCGGCAGACTTCATTTGCTCCAGGCATTCCGTCAGTTTGAGTTTGTTTTCCGTGCCGATCAGTTTTGCCAGACTGTCAACCTCAATCGTGATCCCCAAATCGACTTGCATCGACGAGTCACTGATTCCGATCAACTGTCGCTCCCGCGGCAGTTTCGCCGCGTGACGCCACGCCACTCGGCGAGCAATCACGCAGAGCCAAGTCGACAATTTGCAATCACCCTTGAATCCACGGAGAGCAGCCAAATCATTTTGCAGCAATCCGAGAAACACATCGGCCAGGACATCCTCGATCAGGCCCTCATCCAATCGTCCGGTTTTTCGCGGAAGAGCTTTGACAATCTGCGCGTAGACCAACCGCTGGTAACGAACCACCAGTTCATTCCAGGCTTCCGCGTCGCGCCTCAACAATTTGCTTATCAGTTCACCATCGGCGAGTTGGGAGTAAGCTCCCAAATCGATTCCGGATTCCGACCCAGCCGTTTGCACTCTGCCCATCCCCGAAAAGAGTCTTTTTACCGCTTGCAGGGAACCTGCAACTGCAAGCTTCCTGACGACCCGCACGAATTCGATCGGCGGGGGACGGCGTCGAAGTTCGAGAACCCCAACACTGTCCTGACTCTCTTCATTCTAGAAGCGGCGGCACGAAAACCACCCCCTCCCCCGAAATAGCGTGGAAATACCCGACTAAGGCTCCCGGTTCAAACGAGCATAAGGGACAAGCAGAGCACGGAGTTGAGGCCTGACTCGCGGGATTGACTCGCTTGGAACGGCATTTGGGCCGAACCAACCGATTCCCGCTGGGTCCACGGCGACGTCGCTCTGCTGGACACCCTTCAGTGACCGGACGATTCCAACCCGTGCAGCGGAAAAAAATCAGTCCCCAGCCCCCGGTGCCGACTCAGCCAACGGCATTAAAAAAGCCCGTCAAAACCGGCAAATTCGGCAAGCGGTATTCCAACTGCCCTGTTTTTCATGGAAACATTCCCCCCCAAGATCGCTCTCAACCGCTTTTCCGTGTTGAGGACCTATTCTTCGCCTGCAGCCACCTAACCCGGGAATTGATCCAGATGCACTCCCCTCAAACAAACTACGCCAGCTCCGCACAGTCCGAAGACCGATTAAATGATTTGCTCGCTCGGTTGCACAATTTCACCGCGCTCACTCCTCCGACCCAGGCTTCGTCCGGGGTGCAAGGTGGAATTGGCTTAAATGCCGAAGGTGAGTTCCTGCCGGCAGCGCCGCGCTCCTTGGCAGAGGCAAAGGTATCCGAAGCACTCGTCGAGGATCTGACGCTCAAGCTGCTTTTGGCAAAGGGAGAGGCCTCGATCCGCCAAATCTCCGACCAGCTCAAGTTGCCCTTCGCCATCTGTGAGCAGTTGGTTTACAAGCTCAAGCAGGAACAACTTTTGGCCTTTGTCAATCATGCCAAGGCTGGTGACTTTTCCTGCCGACTCTCCGAGACGGGGCGAGACCGCGCTCGGCGGCTCTCTGATATCTGTTCGTATTTTGGCTCGACTCCCGTAGCGTTTGAGGATTATGTCGAGAGCGTCAAGGCTCAAACGATCGCCAATCAGAATCCGTCCCTCTACGATTTGCAGCTCGCCTTTTCCGACTTGCAAATCTCCAATGAACTGCTGCTCCGCCTCGGTCCGGCCATCAACAGCGGGCGCGGCATGTTCCTGTTCGGCAATCCAGGTAATGGCAAAACGAGCATTGCCGAGCGGGTTACCGCCGCTTTCGGTGAGTACATCTGGGTTCCTCGGGCTATCTCAATTGACAAGGACATCATCCGCGTCTACGACCCGATGAATCATCAGGAAGTGCCCTTCACCAAGGAGAATGCCAGCCCAACCGACCTGCTGTCGGACGACTCGCTCGACCAGCGTTGGGTGCGAATCAAACGGCCCACGATTGTCGTCGGCGGTGAGTTGCGGTTAGAGCACCTCGAAATACAACACAATCTGGCGACGGGAACATCCGAGGCTCCCGTTCAAATGAAAAGCAACTGCGGAGTCTTGCTGATCGATGACTTCGGTCGCCAAAAGATCTCGGTTGCCGACCTTTTAAATCGCTGGATTGTTCCATTGGATCGTCGCCATGACTACCTGACCACAACCAGTGGCAAAAAGATTCAGGTGCCGTTTGACCAGCTGGTTATCTTCTCCACCAATCTCGAGCCGCGGGACCTGGTTGACGATGCCTTCCTTCGACGGATCCCTTACAAAATCGAAGTCCCCGATCCGAAGCACAGTGAGTTTGTGTCGCTGTTTGAGATCATGTGTGAGCGGATGAACTGTCCCTGGAACCGGGCGATGGTCGACTACCTGATTGAGACTCACTACCTTCCGGCCCAACGTCCCTTCCGGAACTGCCATCCCCGCGACATTCTTCTGCAAGTCAAGAACTACAGTGCCTTTATGGGTCTGCCGTTCCAAATGACCAAGCAAAACCTCGACTGGGCTGTCGAAAGCTACTTCTCGGTGATGTAGCAACGATCTAGCAACGCTGTGATGAAGCCCAATTGCGGGTGCTGCAACCTCGAGCCCGCCCTGCCGAAATGCTGGCTGGCAGGCGTCTCATCCCCACCGCAGAGCAGCTTGGGCCCCCGGAACTGGCTGGTGCGGGGGAAAACGGGCCAATCGTGGCTTCACTCGATGCCCAAGCAGCAGGTTTCTCGGCGCACCCCAACCGCTGCAAACGCGTCGGCCAGACGGGGGCTCAACATTCTCGCCGCTACCGGCGAACAGAGACTGAGGGCGCGACCGGGCGCTCATCCCCGGCTTATCCCAGGAACAGTTCCCGAGGGAAAGTTCGGAGCATCGACTCCAAAGCATCCTGCCCGACCCCGAACGTGAGGAAGAGCAAGGAAACCGCTCCAATCATCAAACTGGCGACGAGCACAATGGTCGGGATGATCAAGCTCTTGCCCTGCATGAACCCAAACACGATGCAATAAATCCCAAGCGTCGCCAGACAGGCGATTCCATGCCCCGGGCTCGCCATGAAGGCAACAATCGAAATGTAAGTCACACATCCCAATCCGAGCACGATCGCAGCGCCGAGGCTGATTGCCTCCGGGCTGATCTCAAAGTAGTTAATAATCGTGTCCATGAAGAGGATGATGGAAACCCCAAGTCCGACGAAAATCGCCAGACAGACCAATGCCACCGTGGCAATCAGGTAAGATTCCTTGCCCTCGCCAAAGTCCTGCCCGAAAGACGAGACAGGCATCTCATCGATTTCTTTCTCTGCCTTGGCGAGGATCTTTTCCGCGTCGGTCATATCTGCAGTGGAATACGCATCCTCATCCACGAGCACGGCTGTCTGCAGGCGCTCACCCGTCGCCGCATTGAACCCGCATTGAATGCAGATCACCGCTGTCGGAGACATCTCCGCAGCGCACATCGGACAGGCCCGGCCACGCGGCTTGGCCTCGACCCCCGCTTCATCCAGCAAATCAAGCAGCGGGTTGAACTTGCGACCTGGGGAACTCCCCGCCGATCGGCCCGCACCAGCACCGGCGTTCGCCCCGGCTCCTGACTTGGCGACTGCCGGCTTGCCAGCGGATGCAGACTTGCCAGCGGGCGGTTGGGTGGCAGCCGCCGGAACTTGCATCGGCGACTTGCACTTGGGGCATTTGACTGCCTTCCCGGCAAAATCGTCGCGCACAGCGAAAGTCGACTGGCATTTTCCACAACCCACTTTAATCGTCATCCGTCTCTTCTTCTTTCTTCGAATGAGATACCGCAACCAAGATCGCAGCGGGACGCTCAACGAACATCAACCAACCGACAACACCAACTCGCCTTGGGAATTATAGGCCCTCGCCCCGCAAAGAAAGCCCGGCCAGGCCGTCGTCCCATGGCTGGGAGCCGCGACCAGCCACCGCCCCTCTTTTATTGTTCTTGTCGTTGCCCATTCCGCAACCAACTACACGAGCTTGGCCGAGGTCCAACTCTGCCGCTCGAACGGCACATTCCCTACAGCCGAAACAACCACGCCACCGCCGAAGCCCGGCCTGAGGCGGCCAGTCCCCAACCGGGAAGTCCCCAACCGCAACTCCATGCCCCAGCCGGAGGGTCGCCACATCTTGGCTTCGGGTCGAGCAATCATCCGCACTCGACTGCTTCGGCGACCGAATTCACTCCTGACCCGCCAGAGCCCACCCCGTCGCCAAACGCAAC
>JAJTFE010000153.1 GCA_021298375.1 Blastopirellula sp.
TCACTTTTCCCCGCGAGTCGGCTCAGTCGTCGTCATCAGTTCCCGGTAACGAATCCCCGCCGGCAGGGTCCTCCCACGGCAAACCATAGGCCTCCCCGAGCCAATTCCCCAGGTCGACCTGCTGACAACGCTCGCTGCAAAAAGGAACCAGTCGCGAATCGGTGACCAGGTAAAACTTGCCACAAAGGGCGCAGCGGCGGCGGACGCTCGCTCCGCTCCCCGTCGAAGGTTCACCTGCCAATCCCGAGCCGTTCGCCTGTGATTTACTCGTCTCCACTTCACTGGCCTCCATCTCATTCCTTTCCACTTTGCCCGAAGCCTCCACTTCGGCGCGCTCGCTGCAGCGGGCTGACTCATGCAACATGTTTCGGGTACCTCCCATCAGATTATGTATCGGGCTCAGCGAACCGGATAAGCAGTGATCACCGACTTTCCCTCCTCCAGCACCAAGCGCAGGCGGTTGACTTGAGGAAAGTTGTTACGCTTGCCAATTCGCCCACCTTCGTAGCCAATTGGCCGGTCGAAGCGAATCGTGTATTCGGTGCGATCGCCTTCGGCTTGCTGGTTGACCCGCTTGGACTTCTGCTGGATCAATTGATAGGCTTCGTCCAGAAGCTGGAGAATCTCCTCGCGCGAGCCATTGAAGACGCCGTGCTGCGGGCGGTTGGGATCATCTTCGGCATGCCTCATCACATGGTCAACGCGATGCTCGCCTTGCGGACCCCGGGCGTAAATCAACCCGGCGGGAGAGAGTAAGCGGCCGCGGTCGATTGACTTCAGTTCCCACTTGGCACCTTTCTCGGCCCCCACGTTCTCCTTCTTGGAAGTTCGCGGCGGAACCCGAAAAGGGTCTTTTGCGTTTCCTCCTTCGTCAGTGCGCTCATTGCCGGCCACACTGGAATCCAAGTCCCTCGAGGCCGCATCTCTCGAAGCCGCAGCTCGAGACGCCGCATCGTTCGAAGCCGCGCCAGGCAGCGCCGACCCTGGCTTGACCAAATCAGAGGGCGGAACGCTGCTCTCGGAATCTCGCCCAGCCCACTCGCGATTCGGTTCACTCCCGGTGCCCGATTTCCCCTCAGGAGCAGGCGACGGGGCCTCCCCGGTTTCGATCAGCGAGGGTAGTTGCACGCCCCACCAGCGTTCCAAGGTCGGGCGGGCAAAGATGTAACCGACCAGCAGCAAGAGCAGGGCGATAGCCAGCAACTTGTTCCAAGGGAGTGCGGGACGACGGGGCGAACTCATGCAACAGGCCTGCCAGACAGTGGTTGAACAAAACCGTGGTTGAACAAAACCGTGGTTGAGCAAACCGAGGCCGCCGAAAAGGCCCTCGTCTGCTCCCCAGAATGCCTTCCGAATCATAACGATTCCCGGCCCCTCGCCAACCTCCGGCCCACTTTCCGGCTGAAGCCCGCCAAAGAATCGGCGTTTAAGTCCCCGAGCGCGGACAAGTTCCGATGCCTGCCGAAGTAAAGGTCAGCCCCCGCTGGAGAGCAAGGAACATCGCCGGGGAAAGCGTCCGCTGGGCGCAAAAAAAAACCGCAAGGCCTTGCAGCTATGCGGCAAATAACTCCAGCGAATTCGCAGCAATGGGAGCTGCTGGGAGAAAGGCGTGAATCGAGCGTGCTCTGCACTAGCCCTTGGTGATTCAGGCCAACCCGAATTAATGGTCCCTCAGCCGTATTCGTCAGAGTTGTTTCAATTGTATTCTATTGGTCCCGAAAACAGCAAACCGGCTTTCGGTGTTTCCTGCTTACTTCATCGGAACTTCGCTCGCCCTGCTTGCGAACTTTTTCGGAATTCGCAGCTGGGCAGGAAAAGCTTGTCTTCAGTCGCAGCTGAAATTTGCTAAAAAATGGCCAACAGCACAATTTCAATCCAATCTCCCACAAGACGGACCGAATTTTCCAGCTGGACAGCCGTTTTTGGGGCCGACTCGAATTGGCACCGACTCGCCCGGCCCACTTCCCACTTCCCACTTCCCGCGCGAGTGGCGCTCCCAGTCGAGAGCAAACCTTCGCCGGACAATGAGCTGCCCTGGAAGATCGAACCAGCAAACCTTAACGTCCAAGCCTCGTCCTTCAGCCCCCTAGGAACCGCAATGTTAAACCTTAATTCACACCGCTGCCCTTCCAGCCGATCTCGCGTCAACGGCGCGGCGATCCTGCTTTTGAGCCTGGTCTACTGCTGGGTTCTCTCACCGGCAATCAGCTTTGGACAGGACACACCTGCAGGCCAAGCTCAACAGCCTGCATCTGCCGGTGGCGAGGGCAAACTTGAGGCTGGACTTGAGGCGGCCCGCAAATCCGCCGGTCAAGTCACCGAGGCCTTGGAAAAAGGTGCCCAAGATATCGGCAAAACACTCGACCAAAGCAAGACGGTTCAAGACGCCGCTGCTGGCCTGCTCAAGCCGATTTACGATCTCTCCCGTTACATGGCCCACCCCTGGTTTTATTGGCTCGCCTTTGCCCTGATGGTCGCCGGCGTAGTCAGTTTCGCGGGACAGATCGTGCTGACGAAACTGTTGTTAATTTTCAGCCTGCATTTGAGCATGAAAGAGCTATTGAGCGACCTGTTGGGGCTGTTGATTAGCCTGGTCGGGCTGGTGCTCGTCACACAGGCGGCGACGGAAAATTCGACTTTCTCTGGCAGCCCGGCAGCGGTGCTCTCCTCGGCAGTCGTCGGGGTAATTGCCGGGGTAATGTTTTATCTCTGGGGCCAGAGCACGGAATTCAAGGCGGCGCGGCGGCCAAAAGCGGCTCCCAACAACCCGCCTTCTGAACGTCGCTGAGTCGGTTCGCGAGCCGACACCGCGGTTCACTCGTTGCGTTCGGCGGGGCGAGCCACTCCTCGGCCCCGCCTTTTTATGCTCGGTTCGCTCAGTCGATCAACTCTCGAACTTGCCTCAGCATTTCCAGGTCCTCTCGGGATTTGATCACCAGGATCCTCGCGCGGGCATCGGGAACGGCGATATCCACATCCGGTTCGGCCCGAACGTTTACCTCGTCATCCACATGCAGGCCGAGAAAGTCGAAGCGCTCGCAGACCAGCTTCCGCAGCAGCCAGGAATTCTCCCCCACCCCGGCGGTGAAGACGAGTGCATCCAACCCGCCAAGGGATGCAGCCAAGCTGCCGATCGCCCCGCGAATTCGCTGCACATACATCGCAATCGCCAGCTTGGCTCGCACGTGACCTTGCTCGGCCGCCGGCCACAACTGCCGCAAGTCAGCCGATATGCCAGAGACGCCTGCCAATCCGGAGCCCCGATGAAGCAACTCCTCTGTCTGGCTCGATGTCAAACCAAATCGGTGCTCGACGTAGGGAGTGATTCCGGGATCAATCGAGCCCGAGCGAGTTGCCATCATCAGTCCCTCCAGCGGAGTAAAGCCCATCGTTGTATCGATGCTCGCTCCTCCGCGAACGGCCGTCGCTGAGCAGCCGTGCCCCAAGTGACACACAATCAACCGCAATTCAGTTGCGGCCTCAGCCGGAGGCGAATACCCGGAAGCGGCCAACATCTCGGCCGCGCGGCGACTGCCCCAAGCATGGCTCAAGCCGTGAAAACCGTAGCGGCGGATTTTCCAGGCCTCGGTCCACTCCCAGGGGACGGGATAGGTGCGGACTTCATCCGGCAAAGTCGCGTGAAAAGCACTATCGAACACCGCAATCTGAGGGACGTGTGGCAGTTCGCCTTCCACCGCCGCGAGAACTTCGAGGCACGGTTGGTTGTGCAGCGGGGCCAGTTCCACCAGCCGCTGGATCTGGTCTCTCGTCTCGCGATCCATCCGAGTGGCTTGAAAAAAATCACCGCCATGCACGACCCGGTGACCAATCGCTGCCAACTCCCGGTCTAGTCTGACTCCCTGCCGACGAAGTCCCGCAAGGAGTGCCCCTACCGCACTCACTGGACCGCGCCAGGCCACCTGCTCCCAAGCCTGCTCGGCCCCCGCTTGCTCCTCCGCTCGACTCAGCTTCCATCGCGTCACGTCACCCGCCCAATCCGCGTGCGCTGTAAACCGCAATCGCCCCGCAGGCCATTCGAACCAACTACCCTTCAGACTACTGGAGCCCGCATTTAACAACAGAATTCCTGAATTGCTCACAGGCTGTACTTTCTCTGAAATGAGACAGGATCGATTGGCCCGGAAGCTGCTCCAAGCCCCGCCGGGATTGCCAACTCTTTTAACACCGACACGCATCAGATTGAACGATACTCACTTCGGGATTTCGTGAGTGCCCAATCGGAACGGCGTTCACTTTGGTCGAGGCTGCGCTGAAACCCAAGCTTTCCCAGTCGGCTCCCAACGGCCAGCTACTTTCCGAAACTCCACTCGTTGACACTTCCGACAATTTCTGCGAGCGTCCCGCGCGCTCGATTGCCTTCCTGCCAAACTCTTCCCCTTGCCCCCCGGCTGACGCTTTGCCGGGAGCCTCTCTCGCCATTCGTACTTCTTATCCAGACTGGCAGAGTCGAATCGGTTCTTCCGGTTCTCGCGTTCAGGGCAGGCAACACACAGCTCCCAAGAAGAGAATCATGCGATTCTCATGCATCCTTTAAGTTACCCAAGCTCTTCCATCCGAAACCAAGGATAAGTCTTCCTATAGGGAATTCCTTCACTACTCACTTCCCGCCGTTAAACTACTACCTTGCTGCCGCCCCCAGACCCAAGTCCAAAGACTGCGCTGCAGACTTTGACCCTTCTCCTCAAACGCTGCGGTTCGCTGCTGCGCCGATGGGTTGTGAATCGGGAAGCCGCCAATCCCGTCACTTTAATCGAAGCCGTGGAGCTCGAACCGAGGGTACTGTGCGATGCAGCACCCTTTTGCGAGGCTCCCGGCGACACAACTCTCGATGCTCTCGAGCAAACCAGCCTGCCCGCACTGACGGAACTGGACTTGAGTTTTGTTCCTGAGTGGATGCTGAATCCTTTCGATCCACAGCTCCTTGAGGCCCCACCTCCAGAAACTCCCTCGCCCCGCGTGCTGACGAGCTGGCCGGAGCCCGGAAGCCTGGAATTAATCGCGATCGACTCTCGCGTCCTGAACCGCGAATCGCTCCTGAACGACCTCTCCGCAATCGACAACGGCGCCCATCCAGTCGAAGTGATCGTGATCGATGCGGAGACGAATGGAATCAGTGCTCTGTGCGAGCAGATGAGAACTCGCCAGTCAGTCAAAGCTGTGCACCTCGTCGCCTTTCAGGACCTGCGCGGGACTCATCTGGGAAATCTCGAGCTGAATGAGGAGTCCGTAACTGGCCTGAATTCAACCTTTTCACTCTGGCGGCAATCGCTTGCGCCGGAGGCCAATGTGCTGTTGTATGGCTGGTGGGACTCTTCCGATTCCGGCCCTCTGCAGTTGACCGAACAAACGCTGCTCTGGAGCGACCCGGGAATCGAGGACAACTTGTTCCTTCCCGAGTCAGATGATTTCCCGGCACTCCAGCTTGAGAGTTCCGACGCGTTACCGGCAAACTCCACTCGGCAATTCGAACCAGAGCTGGAGCAGTTGCTGGGCGTGACTGAGGATTTGGCGACTGGCTGGCTCGTCGAACCATCGCGCTCCGTCGACGACGTCACTGCAGAAAACGGAGCGAACCCTGATTGGGATGATTGGGACCTGTTCTCCTCCGCAAGGGCCGCACCCTCAGTGGCCTTGGACGAACTTCGGCGAGAAGTCGTTTTTATTGACCGCGGTCTGGCCGACGTCGAGCAACTGGCCAATGAGTGGTCGCACCTGGGAAACAACTGCTATACGGTCGTGATGTTTGACTCGACTGCCGATGGCTTACAGTACATCTCCGATTATCTCGGCTCTGCAGGCGAGTCCTTTTCCGCCCTGCATCTGGTGACGCACGGATTCGCTGGCGGCATCCAATTAGGCAGCACTATCCTGACCAACGGCAGTCTTGATCTGTATGCCAACCAATTGGCTGGCTGGCAACTCCACTTGACTGCTGACGCCCAACTGCTGCTCTACGGCTGCCAGGTTGCTGACGGTACTGCTGGCGAGCAATTTATCACCAATCTGGCAAACATCACCGGCCGCACGGTCGCAGCGAGTATCGATGCCACTGGTTGGGATGGACTCGGCGGAGATTGGGAACTGGAATATCGGGTCGGAGGGGCAGGCCAGAATCCTGCCCTGAATCGAAGCGTTGACCTGGCTTGGCAGCATTTACTGCTGGTGTACACCGTTCGCGATGAATTCACCAACTCAACGTTCACGAATGATCAGGGGACGCAGAACTTCAGTGGTGGATGGAGCGAAATCGATGCCGGCGGTACAGGCGCCACGTCCGGACATTTTCAGGTGTCCGGTGGCGAGCTGAGATTGCAGCCCGGTAATGTCTCCAACCTGATCTTCCGTCAAGCGAACCTCAGCGGCGCCAACACGGCCACTTTGACCTTCAATTACAACAGCACGCTCGATGAGGGTGCGGCTGTTTCAAGCATCTCCCTCAGCGCTTCTGCCGATGGCCTCAACTGGGCGACACTGGATACATTCTCGCAAACTCAGAACACAACTTCCGGAAGCAAATCGTACGACCTGACCGGGTTCATTTCCGGCCAGACCAGCATCCGCTTGAGCGTCGCCACGGCCTCGGTCGGAAACTATTACCTTTATCTCGACAATCTTCAGATTGCCTACAACATCAACACCTCACCGACAGCCGTGTCTGATGCAGCCACTGCAAGCGAGGCGGGCGGAGTCAGCAACGGCGCGGCCGGTACCAACCCCAACGGCAATGTGCTGAGCAACGATACCGACGCCGATTTGGGCGACACCAAGACAGTCAGTGGAGTCGCTGCAGGAGTGGTCGGATCGGCTTCCACCAAT
>JAJTFE010000154.1 GCA_021298375.1 Blastopirellula sp.
CCCGCGAATCCAACCCAGCAACAACCAATTGAGGGACAAGTAAAACGTGGCGTGCGAGGCATTGCCGATAAGACAAAGCGCCAGCAGCCATGGTTCGTCTTGGGGGCGAGCCGCCATGGACGAACCCTCGGCCCGATAAAGCCACCACCCACAGAGGGCCAACTGCCAACCCCAAATCTGGGTCAGGGCAAACAGATACCCCCGGCCGGGACCGGGCATCAGCAAGCCAAACAGCGACTGCCCCAGCATTGAACGCGGCAGCTCCCGCCGAACCCGTTCGGAAAGTCCCGGATTCTCGCCCGCAGTCAAACTCCCCAGAATCAGCCAGTAGTGAGCGCTGGCTACCGCCGCAAATACTGGCCAGGCAAAATCCGAGTCCAGCGAGTCATTTATCGCAAAGCAACCAATCAGGACCAGATGCTGCAGCAGCAAAGCGAGACGAATCCGGGAACTGCGATCGCTCGCAGGGAATGAAACCAGTGAGGCGGCGGTATGAAAGCCAACCCACCCGGTCGACGCCACCGCCAACAGGATCAGCAACAACACGTCCCAGGCTCCGTCGTTGCGACTGAGCAGATTGAAGTTCAGCGCCTCGCTTTGAAAGCTGAGCCACGCTCCGCAGGCTAAGAGTAACAAGAAGATCAGCGCCACCGAAATAATCCACCGCGCTGTCGCCATCCGGGCCAAGGCCGCGGCGAGCAGCGACACCCCCGACAGGGCAACGGAGGCGGCCACCTGAAAGCCAACCAGCAGTCCAATCTCGGCCAGATCAATCCCGCGGAGGAGATAAGTAAAGCCAATGCAGGGCACGACCGCGGAAAGATAGATCAGCAGCTGCAGCAGGCTGCTCAGCAACTTGCCTGCCACAATCTGGTAGGGCGTCATTGTGGTAATCGTCAGCAGCGGCATCGTCTCGGTTTCCAGTTCACTGACCAGTGAACGAAACGTCGAGAACGGCACCACCAGAAACAAGGGCACCGCCAGAATCATCAAATATCCGGTCAACATCAGCGGACCGGACTCTTCACTCGGCTGGCCAATGGTGAGGCTCAGCCCCCAAAACGACCAGGCCACCACGGCCAGCAGCAACAACAGAAACGTCCAGAGAAACTGCCGACTCTTGAGCGCCTGGCGGCACTCCTTGACCAGAATCGGACTGCAGCGATCCGCCAGCCAGGCAGCGCAGCGGTCATACCAAGCCAATGGCTCGCTGGTGAGTAAACTCGCCTCTCCCGTCGGCTCCGGAAGGACTCGCCAATTTTGCTCGCTCATTGCACGTTCCCCCGCGTCACCTTGAGAAATGCCTCTTCGAGGGTCCGCGATTTAGTCGTGAACCGGGTCACCGCAAATCCCGCCTGAACCAACTCCCGCAGCAGCTGGGCATGTTCAGCGGGCTCGTCCGCGACCATCAGCTCCAATATCTGTTCGGCGATCACCCCGGCCTCCAGTTGCCGCGCGCTGCGCAGCCACTCGCAGGCTGGGCCTGCTTCCCCGAGCAACGTCACCTGCAAGGTGACTCGCGATACTTCGGCCGGCTCCTGATGGGCAAATGCCTGCCCCCGCAGAATCTGCTCGACCGGCCCTTCGGCCAGCAGTTCTCCGCGCTCGATGATCGCCAAGCGATCACACATCTCCGCCAGCTCGGTGAGAATGTGGCTGCTGATCAGCAACGACTTCCCCGCGGCGGCGAGCTGGCCAATCATCTCCTTTAACTCGATGCGGGCCCGCGGGTCGAGCCCCGCGGCGGGCTCGTCGAGAATCAGCACTTTGGGATCATGAATCAGCGCGCGGCCGAGACAGAGCCGCTGCTTCATCCCTTTACTCAAGCCGTTCATCGGCTTGTGCAGCATGTGGCCCATCCGGGTGAACTCGATCACCCGGTTCACCGCGTCCATCCGCGGACGCCCGACCAAGCCGTAGGAACGAGCGAAGAAATCGAGGTACTCGACGCAGCTGACATTGGCGTAGGCACCGTAGGCGTCGGGGACATAGCCGATCCGGGAACGCACCCGGTCTGCGTCGTCGACGACAGAGAATCCATCGACCAGCGCGTCGCCCAGGTCGGGTTCGTCGAGCGTCGCCAGAATCCGCATCGTCGTCGTTTTGCCCGCGCCGTTGGGGCCGATGAAGCCGAGCACGGAGCCGGCCGGGACCGCCAGGCTCAAATTCCTGACCGCGCAGGTGCTGCCGAACCAGCGGCTCAACCCGCGGACTTCAATCATGGCCGACCTGCTTTCTGCCGGCCCGGTTCGAGCCAGCCCGTTACCACTTGCCATGTATGACGTGCACCTGTGACTGGACTTGGGCCTGACGCTTGAGCCGCTGGGCGAATGTCGACACATCCAGAATGACGACATACTCTCCCGGGGCGACCGCTGCAGATTCGAAATAGTCAGTCGCTTGCAGAACCCCGAGCAGGCCCCAAAACTGAATCGGATCGGAGCGAAACGTCGGGAACGCTTGCGAGCCAAATTCGAGATTGGGCTGGTTCTTCAGTGCCGCAGCCCGATCGAAAAAAGGCTGGGCTTCCTGCAGAAAAACTTGGGGATCAGCCGGCACTGCTTGAGCCTCCGCCCCTGCCGCCAACTCATCAACCCGATACCACCCGTCCTCGAACCTCAGCAACGCTCGCCGCAGCGGCTGGTCAAACTGATTTCGCACCGTCACCACCGGCGAGCCCTCAACGAGGCGGCGACTGACCTGCAAGCCTTGGGTCGTGTTCCGCACGCTGGCCGAAAACAGCTGATGATCGGTCCGGGCCCGAATCTCTGGTGCAACCAACCTCGTTCCCGACTCGGACACTTCCGTTCGCTCTTCCCCCGCAGTGCGGCCCGCTTTGACCAGCAGCAGCTCCTCCGCATCCACTGGATAGGCTTGCGGACTGAGTCCGGAAAAAACCGCATTCTCGGTCAAGGTGACCGCCTGCTGGGTATTCTGGTCCAGCCGCGTGAAACTGAACCGCTCGGTTCGAAAGGCAAACCCCTCCGCCAGTATTGCATAGGTCACCAGTCCGAGTGTCGCCAGCAGCGACAGGGCCGGAACAACGGCGAGCAGATAATTGACTCGACGCGTCCGGTAGAGCACCGTACAGGCCAGCGGTCCCACGACAAGGGCAAACAGGCTGATCAGGCAAATGAACAAGAGCCGGGGAGGTTCCCCCACCCCTTGGACCTCAAAGTTCTCGATCCGATCGGCACCCAGGTTATGCCGCCCGAGAACCGAGGCAGGCTGCTCCCCGCGCCCATTACCGTAGGCGACTGCCAGAAGGCGTTCCCAACCGGCTCCATCCAGTTCAGGAACCTGTCGTGGAGTGCAAATCACCCGGCCGATCAAATGGTCGAAGTAGCTCAGCTCCGGTGGCTCGGCACCTCCCGGCGGACCGGACAGGGTCTGCGGCCGATAACTGATTGTGGAGAGCAACTGGCCACCGTAATACTGCTTGAATGAAGATGAATTGCCGAACTGGTTGGTTCCCGTCGACTGTATGGTTGCGGGCGGCTGTGGAAAATTCCGGATCGCTTCGTCCGGTGGCAACGCCTGCCACTGGATCGGACCGAGCCGCTGGTCTGGTCCCAGACGCGCGGCAAACAGTGTTTCCGGCAATTGCGACCAGTCCGCGGAATCAGGCTCACAGCCCGTCACGACCAACCGTCCGCCGAGGGCCACCCAATCGACCAGCGCGGCCAGCTGAGCGGGTGAAAACGTGGCGATCTCGTCCCGCGTGAGCAGCACCAGTTCCACGTTGACCAGCGCCTGCCAATTGTCCGGAAACTGCTCGGGAAGACAGGCGGCCAACCAGTCGGCACCCTCGATCAGCTCAAGGGCTCCGGAGAAAGACTGCTGCTGCGTTTGATTGCGGTCTCTGCCGATCGCTTCGGCGCCAAAGAGCCGACTCATCACGGCCTGCAACTCCAACAACTTCCCCAGTTTTGGCGGCACCCAAGGCGGTTGGGCCTTGGGCAGGGGAACGGTCTGACGCTGGTCGCCCGCCGTAAAGTCGAAGTCGACCGCAAACCGCTCGGTGGTCGAAAGCGACAAGCCTGGCAGAGGTGAGACCCAGAGCAGGTTGAGCTTGGGCCAGCTCTCCTCGTCGGGCGTGTAAAGTTGCTTCACCCCAAAATCGGCCTTGCTGTTCGGACGAAACTGCAGGTCGCCGTCCAATTCCAAATGCAGGACTTCGGTGGAATTGCTCCCGCCGGAGTTGCGGGCAACAAACTGTACTGTCACTCCGGTGGCACCTGCCGGCAGGACAAATCGCTGGTAGCGGACCAGATCGCGTATGTATTGCTGATACGGATTCGAGTGGCGCTGGACGATCCAAATCGGGAGATCTTTTTGGCTGAGGGCGCCACCCAACGCATTCACCTTGATCGTGATCGGGCGAAAGCCTGCCTGGCGCGTACTCAGTCGGAACGGATCAAAAATTTCGACTTCCAGCTGGGTACCGCCGGGAGACTGAGCGGTGGCGAGAGGAACTGGCGGAGCAACAGTGGCCAAGCCGGCGATCCACAACCAGCTGGCGAGCAGGGAGCAGAGGGACCGGCGGAGCGCAGCACCCCGGCCTCCCGACGAAATCGTTGGGAGCAGGCCATACAGATTTAGTTCCAGCCGAGTCACCTTCGGGAAACTCCTGTGGTGGAATGCCCAGTGTTCGTTATTGGAGTTCGTTATTGGAGTTCGTTATTGGACCTTGCACACCGCCCTGCCCGGTTCGACCCAGCGGGCGCTCCGGGCTCCACTCCTCCGTACCCTGAGAATCTGCGCGGCGTGCTTACTTGTAAACAGCCCCCCGAACCGTTGGAGCAGCGGCCAAGTTAAAAAGCGTGAGACTCTCAAGTCACGTTGCGATTGGCTGCGGCGGTCGACTGGCGCTCAGGCGGAACGTTGCTGACGACTTTGGCCACCGCGAACCAGCAGCAATCCCAGGGCCAAAATGAACCAGTAGAACGCGGCTGCAAACAAGGCGACGGCAATTGAGAGTCCGGCCGCCAGCGATAGCCCCCGGGCCCAAGCTTGATTTTGCCAAGCCGCTGCGAGCACCACCGAACAGCAGGCAGCCAGCAGTGTCAGACGCAGGGTTTGGGCAAGCGTAAACTTGGGGAGCAGCATTCACGAGACCTTGGGATTTGGCTTCCGGAGAGCAGGCGGGACTGGCGCTGGAGTCGGCGGTCCGATACTCCCCTTTGACCGGCCGAATTGTCGGGGATTGCCCGGTCAAATTCAAGCAAGCGGGGAATTCTGCTGGTCCAAACGTCAAATCTGCTACAACCGGCCAAAGCTGTCCCGGAGCGGGTTCGAGTGGTAACGGTTGTTCCGGGCGGGACGAGGATTGTCACCGGCCCGGCAGATCCGGCCGATTTAGGGCGAGACGGACGGTCGTGTCCCAGACGCAGGAATTCCGTTTTTGGCGGCGGGGCATTTTGTTGACACTTTTTTTTGGCCGCAACTATACTGAAATACCTGCACTTGGCAGCCCTCCCAGTTTGCCTCGTAGGTAATCTCGGACTGCGAAACAGGGCCATCGTCAACACACGCCACTTTGCCTGTTGCGGCAGCGTGGTTGTCCGTTCGTTGCCAAGCGATTCGACGCACGCGAGCAAGCGAGATTGCGAGTCATCAACCGCGCCGGTTTGTTGACCCCATCACTGACAAGGGAATCCTCATGAATCTCATCGGAAAAATTCTGACGCTGTTGGTATTCGCCATGAGCGTCGCCTTCCTCGTGTTGGCTCTGATGGTTGGCAACACTCACCGCAATTGGAAGGAAGTCGCCAACGACAACAAACTCAAGTACCAGGAAGCGGAACGCTACCGCCAGTTGGCGCTGGAATCCCAAACGAAGAAAGACGCTCAGCTGAAGGCTGAAATCGCCGCTCGGCAGCAACAGATTGCCCAGCTCTACACGCAACGCGAAATTGACAAACAAGCCCGCGACGCCAAGGAAAAAGAATTGGCCGAGCAACTGGTCATCAGCCAGGAACGCTTGCAGCGGATGAGCATTGCCTCTGACCGCGTCAAGCAACAGGACGAGATCATTCGAGGACTTCAGGGCGAACGGAAGTCGCTGATCGACGAAGTCTCGCAGAAGCGTTCCGAAGTGGTTGCCAAGACAACTGAAGTTTTGGAACTCAAGACCAAGGTGGAAGACTTGATGGCCCGGTCTCAAGACCTTAATGCCCAACTCGCCCGAATGGACAAGGTGATGAAGGCCAATGGACTGACGATTGAATCCCTGACCGATCAGATTCCGCCGCGACTTGAGGGCATCGTGATGAAAGTCGTTGACGACGACATCGTGATTCTGAGCCTCGGCACCGACGACGGAATCCGCGAGGGTCACACCTTTGACATCTATCGCGGCGATCGGTTCGTTGGCAAGGCGACCGTCAGCAAGGCAGACTACAACTTGTCCGCCGCCCGAGTGAATCGCGAATTCCGTCAGGCAGCGGTCCTCCAAGGGGACCACGTCACGACCAAATTGCCCGGCGGTTCCGAGCCGGAATCGAACTAATCCTGCCCCGCCAACCAGGTCGAAGACACCCAGATCGAAGGCACAACGACACCATGTCTCAAGGCAGTTCCGACCCGCTGTTTGATTCGGCCGACTTTGGCGCTCCACTGGATGATTTCGGCAGTGCCGAAACCGCAACCTTGCCCGGTTCTGTTCCGGTTCCGACCAAAGCAGTTGCCGCGAACCAGGTTCATGGTTTCACGATCTACACGGTGTTGTTGTATATCTCGTTCGTGCTGCTCACGATTGCCAGCATTCTCTTCTTCATGGACGCGGGAAAGTATTGATACGGGAGCAAAAGCCGAAGCGAGCCAGATGGACTCGTTCAGCGCCGCTCCTGAAGCTCTGGAATTAGCCACCGCTCAAGAGCAGGTGGGCAAGACTTCGCAAGAGATGAAGCCCTCCCGCTCGGCTTCGGAAGGCGGCCTCGCGTTTGGACTTTGGGATTTGACTGCGTTGCTCTCGCTGCTCTGCATTACTGCCGCGACTATCCTGCTGTTGGTCGAGTTGCAGCAGTTCGGCAATCTGCTGCAAGGTTCGTGGCCTTGGAGCGTTTCTACCGCCAAAATCACCGCCGCCGCTCCTCCTGCGGTCGAATAGGCTGAGCGGTTCCGCTTGCCGCTGCGGCAACTGACTTTGCCGGGCTGTGGGCGTCTTCCGGTTGGACGTCGTCGGCAGCTTCCCGGATTCGGGGACTCTTGTGCGCCCGGTTGGCTCTGCCCGGTTGGCTCTGCCCGGTTGGCTCTGCCCTGACCGATTCCGATCGAACTGACTCCGATCGAACTGCCAGTGGCCGCTCGGCAGGCAATCGACTTTGCAAGCCGAGGCGATTGGCCTGGGACTCGTTATCCTCGGTGTCCCCGGGGCTTTCCCCATTGAGCGATGGCTTGCCCGCGGGTCGCGTTTTGCCGGGAGCCGTGAAGACTTGATTCGGGCGGGATGGCAGGGCAATCCCGCGGGTGGGCTGGCCAGTTGAGGGGGATGGCCCCGCGAACCGAGCGACGGCCAGCCTCTCGCTTCTCCTGGAAACCGTCCAAGCCGGCAGCTCGGTTTTGCTTTCGGTTCCCCTGTCCGTTCCCTGCTGGGTCAGGCAAAACCGCGGGGTTGTCCCGCTGCCCATTTTCCTGATCGGCTGATAGACTGGGCGGGAATTTCCCCGGTGATGGCTCCCCCGCTGGAACACTCGTTCTGCGACTCCGGCTCCCTGTCCTGCAAGAATTAAGGAAGCGAAGTTGAACAGCCCTTCCGTCGTTGATGCGTTTACTCCCGTCCAGGCCTACTCCCGCGTTGAGACCTTGCTGGACAACGTCAGCAAAGTGGTTCTGGGAAAACGCGACGTCGCCCGACTTTGCCTCGTCGCCTTGCTGGCCGGTGAGCACGTGCTGCTCGAGGACGTTCCAGGGGTTGGCAAAACGCTGATGGGTAAGGCACTGTCGCGCAGCATCGACGCCCAGTTTCGCCGCATCCAGTTCACTCCCGACCTGCTTCCCAGCGACATCGTTGGCAGTTCGGTCTACAACTCCAGCAGCGGTCAATTTGTTTTCAATCCCGGGCCGGTGTTTGGCAACTTTGTCCTCGCCGACGAAATCAACCGCGCTCCCCCGCGCACCCAAAGTGCATTGCTCGAGGCAATGAGCGACCGCCAAGTCAGCGTGGACGGGACGACCCACGCGCTTTCGGCCCCGTTCATGGTAATCGCAACCCAAAACCCGTTCGAGTTTGAGGGTACTTATGTGCTGCCCGAAAGCCAGCTCGATCGCTTTCTGTTGCGAATCTCGATGGGTTACCCGGCACGTGAATACGAAAAGGACATTCTCTCCAGCCATCGCAGCGGCGAACCGGTGGAAGAGCTTCGTCCCGTCTGCTCGACTGCCGAGATGGTCGAAATCCAACGGCTCGTCCGGCGGGTAAAAGTCGATGAGTCGATCGCCGATTACATGCTCGACATTGTGCATCAGACCCGCGAAAACAGCGAACTCGCCTTTGGCGTTTCGACCCGCGGAACCTTGCTTTGGTACCGGGCGGTTCAGGCTTCGGCCTTCATCGACCGCCGCGACTACGCAATTCCTGACGATGCCAAAAACCTCGCCGTCAGCGTGATCGCCCACCGCGTGCAAACAAAGAGCTTTCTCCAAGCCGGACAGCGCCAGGAAGCAGAGGAAATTGTGCGGCGAATTCTAAGCACGGTCCTCGTGCCGTAAACCTCATACAGGCGGCGAAACCCCATACAGGCGGCGAAACCTTCCAGAGCGGGCACCTCGGCCGCCCTGACTTCGGGGAGACGGGATTCAGCGCGGAAGCCAGAGCGACTCGCTATCTCCCTGGCTGCGAACCGCGGACGGCAGTGTCAGCGGCAGGCGTGGACCAGTAATCGGCCAGCCTGAGCCAGCCTGAGCCAGCATGGGCCAAGGCTCTTGGTCAGCCCGCCCTGAATCGCGCCAACCGAAGTCGGTAAATCATGTCACTTGCGACTTCCGGCAAAGCGGAAGCGCCCCTATCCGAGCCGAGGCGACTTTCCGGGCTTGGAGCCACTGCACTGGATTGGCAGGGTTTTCTTGAATCGCCAGTGAGCCCTCGAACGCTCGGGAGTTATCGGGTCAACCTGGTCGCGGCTGGCTTGCTTGCCAGACCGCCGCCATGCTCCCCATGAGCGAGCCCCACCGGATGAGTCAGCCTGGGTCAATTGCAGCACTGGATTGCCTCTTGAATACTGGCGAGTTGCCCTGTGCTGTTGCCAATGCACGCTGGCACCCGCTCGCGTGCCGGGGGGAATCGAACACTCCGCCTCCGCAGCGGCCTGCATACTGCATCGAGCCCTACTGGCTGATGCGGATTTCGGGCCCTGCAGATTGACTCTCAAATCGGGAGCCCGCGCTCAACTTGACCAGGCGATTGCAGCGATCGGCAGTTGCGCTGCTGCTTTGAATTGTGTGTCTGCGCATAAAAAATCCGGCCTGCATCAAGTTGCGGGCCGGACAAGAAACTTCCATCCTGCACCGGCGACTGGAACCGCCGGGGCTTGTGGACTTGATTTTGACTCTCTATTGCGAGTCGTTCCGGAGGCGGCTTTCGCGGCGTTCGCGCTCGCCCATGTTCGAGTCGAGTCGCTCGATCGGCGACTTGCCGTGGCGGCCCATCCAGTTGAGCAACTTGCGGATGTCGATTTCCTGCACGCTGTTGGAGCGGGCCTGGTTCCCCAGTTCCCGCATCGCCTTGATGATTTCGGGGTTCTTGTCCGGACCATCAGCCGAAGGCGAATCGCCCATCACAAAATAGCGGGTCGCCGAGTCAATCTGCCCGTAGAGCTTGCCATCCTTGTCGTGGAAGGCAACCACGCGGCCGCCGTTTCGTTCAATGTC
>JAJTFE010000155.1:0-6794 GCA_021298375.1 Blastopirellula sp.
CCAATGTACATCATGGCCAGCTGGCACTTGTTCAACCAGGGCTGGTTCAATCGTCTGCGTCTGCGAATGATGGGCGCCTTCAGCGTTTATCGCGAGGGGCTCGACCGGCAGGCAATCGATGAGGCGATCGGAATTCTGGAACGGGGGGAACGTCCGCTGTTAATCTTCCCCGAGGGAACCACCAGCCGCACCAATGATTTCCTGCTGTCGCTGATGGAGGGCCCGGCATTCATCGCTCGGACGGCTGCCAAGCGTCGGGAGAAGCAGGGGCTTCCACCGGTCGTCGTGCATCCAGTTGCACTGCGTTATCTGTTTCAGGGAAATCTGGAATCAGCCTGCCGCCCGGTCCTCGACGAGATAGAGCAGCGACTCACCTGGAAACCGAGTCGACGGCTGCCGCTCATCGATCGGATTGTCAAAGTTGGCAACGCCCTGCTCACTTTGCAGGAATTGCAGTACGGCCTCCAGGCTGAGGCGGGGGCGACCCTCAAGCAACGGCAGACATCGCTCGTCAATGCCCTGCTTCAGCCACTGGAGCGGGAATGGCTGGGCGGGCCCCAGGACCAGAACGGAATTGCCATCCGCGTCAAAAATCTGAGGATGAAGATTTTTCCTGACCTCAGCCGAGCGGCTTTAGATGAGCTCGAGCGGGAGCGACGATGGAGGCAACTGGAGGATACGTATCTGGCCCAGCAGGTGGACTGCTACCCGGCGGAATACATCACCCGCTTCCCCTCGGTCGACCGGATTCTGGAAGTGGTCGAAAAGTTTGAGGAAGACCTGGCGGACAATGTTCGGGTCCACGGGCAAATGAAAGTCATCGTCCAGGTCGGTCCCGCGATCGAGGTCGCCCGGGAACGGGAGCGGAAAGTCGCAGAAGACCCGTTGATGGGCGAGTTGCGAGGGCGACTGGAGTCGATGCTCGAGGGGCTGCAGGCCGAGTCGCGGCTTTATCTGCCGGAAGGAACCCCCGGCCCCGAAGGCGGCTGACCCCGAGTTTTACCCGGCAATCCTGCGGGTTGGGAGGAATGCCACATGCCCCAACGCAGGTCGCAGGGGGAGTTTGGCAGTTCCAGGGCGCAGATTCCGGGGGGAAATTGAAATTCGCCGAAATTATCCCCGAAATTCAGACTCGCGCGGCCGGGGTGAAATAGGCTTTTAAAGGGGCCGGGCAGCGAACCCAAGGACCGCAATCCCGCTCCTCTTTTTCCGGATTACTTCCTGCTCGGAATCACGGTTATCCCTGCGGTTCAAACCTGCTCACGCCTGAGCACTTGCAACCTTGAGCCTTTGAGTTCTCTAACTTGGTCATTGTTTGAGATTTCCCTGGAGAGGCAGCCTCATGACGCTCACTTCCACCGATTCGATTCGAGAATTGATGTCTGCTCCTCCACTCACCGCCGCGCCGGACTGGACGGTGGGGAAAATAATCGACTTGATGATCGAGCGCGACGTCTCGACGCTCCTGATTGTCGATCAACAGGGGCGAATGGTCGGCTTGGTTTCCGAGTCATCGCTCCTGGCGCCAGCCTTCGACCCTCAATTGAGAGCGCACCCGATCAGTCTGCACATGCAGCGTCAATTCGCCAGCGTCGACGTCCGCGAAACGATTGAGGGCTTGATCGAAACGTTCCTGCTGCATCGCGTACGGCACCTGCCAGTGATGGAGAACGGTCGCCCGGTCGGCGTCATCAGTCGCCGCGACGTGCTGCGAAGCCTGATGCGGCGTTAAGCCTACGGCGAACGGTCGCCTGACTCACCCCATCCGCTTGGAGCGCAGGAACGTAGGAACTTAGGATCGCAGAGGGCGGCGACCAGGCCCCCCCGACTTCCCAACGGTGCCGGTCAGCCATTCTTTTTTCGCATTCGGGCCGCTGCTGGTGCAAACCGACTTGCTAGGCCTCGTCCAGCAATTCGACGGCTGCGAACTTTTTCCCCTCGAGCATCTCGAGACTGGCGCCGCCGCCGGTGCTGACGTGCGTTACCTGGTCTTCAAAGCCGAGTTGGGCAATCGCCGCAGCGCTGTCGCCGCCGCCGATGATGCTCGTCGCGGCGCTGTCGGCAATTGCTTGCGCGACGGCCCGCGTGCCTGCGTCGAAGGGCGGCATTTCAAAGACGCCCATCGGGCCGTTCCAGACGACTGTTTTTGCGTCGGCGATCAGGCGGGCGAACTTCTCGATCGTCTGAGGGCCGATATCAAAACCGCTGTAACCGGCGGGGATCGCCGTCGTGGGGAAGATTTGTTTTTGGCAGTCGGCCGCGAACTTGTCACCGCAATGAGTGTCGACCGGCAGGGCCAATTTGTCCCCGGCCTTCGCCAGCAGTTCCTTGGCGAGCGGGACCTTGTCCGGCTCGACCAGGCTGTCGCCAACTTGTCCGCCCTGGGCAAGTGCAAACGTATAAGCCATCGCGCCGCCGATCAGCACGCGGTCGCAGACTTCCAGCAGGTTGGCGATCACGTTGATCTTGTCGGAGACTTTGGCTCCGCCAAGGATCGCGACGAACGGCCGGGCGGGGTTGCGAATCACATCGCTGAGGTACTTGACTTCCTTTTCCACGAGGAAGCCAACCACGCGCGGCTTGCCCGCCATCGCTTGCGGCACAGCGACCATGGACGCGTCCTTGCGGTGACAGGTTCCGAAGGCATCGTTGCAGTAGACGTCCGCCATGTTGGCGAGTGCTTGGGCAAAAGCGGGGTCTCCCTTTTTCTCGCCGGGCTGGAATCGCAGGTTCTCGAGCACCAGGGCGTCGCCGGGCTTGAGGGCTGCCGACTTGGCTTGCGCGTCCGGACCGACAGTATCGCTGGCGAACTGGACTGGCCGTCCCAGCAACTCGGCCAATCGCCGAGCCGTAGGGGCGGTACTGTAGGCGGGGTCCGGAGCGCCGTCAGGGCGCCCGAGGTGGCTGATCAGAATCACGCTGCCGCCCCGGTCGAGCACGGAGCGGATCGACGGCAGAGCCATTTCGATGCGGCGATCGTCGGTAATTCGCTGCTGGTCATCCAGCGGCACATTGAAATCGACGCGGATCAGAACTTTTTTACCGGTAACATCGACTTGGCTGATATTCTTCTTCGGCATGGAACAACTCAACAAACAAAGGAGAAAAAACTCAAAGATCGGTTTCTACGGAAAGCGACAGGACGCGAACGGCACTGCCCCAAAATGGGGCTGCGTTCCATTGACCGCCGCAAATCGGAAAGGGCGGTTAACTGAGCAGCGGGTTGCGGTCGAGCTGGTGGGCGTCGAGCGAATCGGCGTCGAGCTTATGAGCATACCGCCTGGGGACCGCACGCCAAATCTGGATTGGAAAATCAGGCCTGGCCACTCATCGAGCCGGCGTCCCGAGAGCGGACTCGCTTTTGGACGTCGACCTCGATCGGACCGAACACCTCTTCGTGCCGCTGGATCGTCTGGTACAACGCCCCCAGCAAACGCTTGGCCGTGTAAAAGTTGACCACAATCCGCTGGCTGACTTCGACTGGCTTCGCCGACGCTCCGAGCGGATAAGCGTTGATGCCAAAATCGATAATCGCCGCTCCCGGACTCCCGGTGACGCGGCAGAAATTGGCGTAGCAACTCTGGGCTTTGGACTCGTCCAAAGTCAGCGGTCGGTTCTGGTTGGAGTTGGCTTGTTCAGTCATCGGCTCGGTCCTGCTGAAAAAAGAGAGAGTGAGGCCCTGAGAAAGTGGCCCGGTGGAACTTGGCGTCAGGGAAATCGCAAAGCGGCGGCGGTGATCATCCAATCAAACTCTATCAAGCTCGCGGATTACCGGTCACCGGTCAAGACTCTACAATGCGGATTCCCGAGCCAGCGCAGCTGACGAGAAAATCAAAGACGGTGTGGCGGGCTGCTGGTGTCACCCATTGCTTCTTCAACCGGTTTTCGGTGAAGTTGGGTGGCTTGCGAGGGCTGGGCATATCCATCTGAACCGGAACCGATCTCGAAAAACTGGGAAACCATGAAACGCGTTTGCATCATCAACACCGGAGGAACGATCGGCATGCGATTGTCCCCGCAGGGACTGGTTCCCGAGCCCGGATATCTGGCTCGGTTGATGATGAAGATGCAGGAGTTGGCCGAGTCGCCGATGCCTGACTACGCGATTACGGAATATGAACCGGTGATCGACTCGGCCGACATGACGCCGGTGCACTGGCGACAAATTGCTCACAATATTGCCGAGGGCTATCAGCACTTCGACGGATTCGTCGTGTTGCACGGCACCGATACGATGGCGTACACGGCTTCAGCCCTCGCGTTCATGTTGCCGAATTTGGCCAAGCCTGTAGTTCTGACCGGGTCTCAGCTTCCGCTGGGGCAGGTCCGGAATGACGCGCGGGAAAATCTCAAGACGGCGATGATGTTTGCCGCCGACTATCCCGTGCCGGAGGTCGGAGTGTTCTTTGGCGAGATGCTGCTGCGTGGCTGCCGCACCACCAAAGCGAGCGCCAGCCGATTGGATGCGTTTGACTCGCCGAATTATCCGCCCCTCGCTTTGGCCGAGACGAGTATTGAATTGCATGAGGACCGAATTCGCCGACCGACCGGATCGGCGAGTGAGCCGCTGCGAGTCGCTCCCCTGGATCCGGTTGAGCTGGCGACTTTTCGCCTGTTTCCCGGCATGAGTGTCGATGTTTTGCGCAACTTGCTGCAGCGACCACTGCGGGCCTTGATCCTTGAATCCTACGGCGTCGGTAACGGGCCGGCGAGCAATGCGGAGTTTCTTCGCGTCCTTCGCGAGGCGGCCGATGCAGGTACTGTGATTGTCACTTGCACGCAGTGTCGCCACGGTGCCGTCTCGCAGGCGGCCTACGCGGCTGGAAGAGCATTGGCGGATTGTGGCGTGGTCAGCGGAGCCGACATGACGATCGAGGCTGCGATCGCCAAACTGTTCCATCTGTTCAGCCGCGAGTTGCCGCTGGCTGAAATCAAACGATTGGTGGGCGTCAATCTGGTGGGCGAGCTGACGGATGGCAAGCTATAATCAGCAGGGTGGGAGGCTTGCAGAGACCTCCGGTTTGAATGTGAAGCTTTGTTCCGGTTTGGGCCGGTTTTCGTTCAGGAAAAGAATGTACGGTACGATGACAATTTTTCGACGTGATTGCTTGGGGTTGATTTTCGTTTGCGCCTGCTTAATGGCGAACTGGCTCTCGGCTCAAGATGCAGCCGCTACCAGTGAACGGCTCGGATTTTCCAAAACCAAGCCGGCAGAAGGCCCGAGCGTTGAAGTCCCGGGCGGTTTCATGGTTCCCTACACCGCGAAAATTCCTGGAACTGACGTCGAGTTTGAGATGGTGCCGATCCCGGGCGGAACGTTCAAGATGGGCAGCCCCGACTCCGAGGCCGAACGCCGCGCGGATGAAGGGCCGCAGTTCGAAGTGACGATCGAACCATTCTGGATGGGCAAGCACGAAGTCACCTGGGCCGAATACATGACCTTCATGGACCTCGATGCGGCCTTCAAGCAGTTTCAGCAAAAGTCGCTTCGGACGGTCAACCGCGAGCAGATGGACCAGGTCGTCACCGCTCCCTCGTCCCTCTATGACCCCAGCTTCACGTTCGAGGCGGGAGAGGAACCCGACCAACCTGCGGCTACCATTTCCCAGTTTGCCGCCAAGCAGTACACCAAGTACCTCAGTCTGTTGAACGAGGACTTTTATCGACTCCCTACCGAGGCGGAGTGGGAATACGCCTGCCGCGCCGGTACGACCACCGCTTACTATTTCGGCGATGATCCGAAGGATTTGAAAAAGCACGCCTGGATTGCCGACAACTCGGACGACGAACGGCACACGGTCGGCAAGAAGCGGGCCAATCCCTGGGGCCTGCACGACATGTATGGGAATGTGGCCGAATGGGTCCTCGATGGTTACAGCGAAAATGGCTACGCGCGACACGCTGGCAAAAGTATCTCGGTAGCGGACGCTTGGGAGAAGCCGACCAAACTCTTTCCACGCGTCTTGCGGGGAGGTTCCTGGGAACTCGATGCTGAGGATTGCCGGAGCGCGGCGCGAATGCGCTCGCATGATGATGAATGGAAGAGTGAGGATCCGAATTTCCCGCGGAGCCCTTGGTGGTTTACCACCAGCCCCGCACTCGGTGCCGGTTTTCGAATCATCCGACCTTATCAGGCTCCCGCGACCCCGGCTGAGAAAGCTGTCTACTGGGATGCCGATGTTGAGCAGATCAGGAAGGATTGTGAAAACCGGATCGACGCCAATGGCCGCGGAGCGTTCGGGGTGATTGACCCCTCGCTGCCAGCTGCCTTGGAAGCATTGAGAAGCCGCAAGTAAGCTGCGTCCGGCGGAGGCTGAATCTAGCGCACCGACTAGCTTGCCATGTCAATTTTCCCGGCCGGAGCGGAAGGCGCGGGGGAGGGCCGCTGTCGTTGGCTGGGCCCCTCGAGTTCTGGTGGTGTGCGTTGCTCGCTGAGCGTTTGCTTTTGGCTAGCGTTTGCTTTTGGCTAGCGTTTGCTTTTGGCTGGGCGAAGTCAGCGAATTTTGGCGATATTCGGTGGCTGAAATGAGCCGGGTCGCAGTGGCCAGCTCCGGCGAGGCAGCCCGGTGCCCGGGGCTGGATGTTTATCCGGATTGGATTTTCGTCCGGGCCAGGCCCAAAGAAGTCTCGCCCGCTCTTTGCCCCGGTTTTTAGGCTGATGGCAATTTGTTAAGCTGGGGCAAGTTCGTTGGTCGCGGGGCCAGACACAAACGGCAGGGAAGCTGGTGTCGCTGCCCCGGATCTGTTCCGGGGCCTGGGATGTCACTCCTTTGCTGGCTCACGCGAAGACCTGT
>JAJTFE010000155.1:6828-9367 GCA_021298375.1 Blastopirellula sp.
GACGAATTCCGGGAAGACCTGAAGCGGCTCTCCAGCGACCGCTGATTACGCTCTGTATCTCGATTGCAACTAAGGAGACCCAACATGCATCGGATCGTTCTACCTGTCGTTTTTCTGGTACTCATCTCGTTGACTGGCCTTGCCGAGGCTTGTGGCCGATGCGGCCGGGCCGCTTGCCGCCAGCCGGCAACTTGCTGCGTTGCCGCGCCCGTCTGTGTCACGCCGACCTACACCACTCAGTACGTTCGGCGGAATGTGACTTGTTACAAGACGGTCGTTACCTGCCGACCGGTGACGACGATGAAACGCGTGACGTATCGCGATGAATGCGGTGTCTGCCGGGTGAAGAGCTGCCCGGAGACCCGTTACGTGCGCTGTGTGCAGCGAGTTCCCTACACGGTCTGCCGCACGTACGCCGTCCGCGTGCCCTGTTATCGGCCGGTCGCTCCCTTGGTCGCCTGTCGTCCGGTTTCGGTGCCGAGGTCGAGTTGCCTGGGTGGGTGTGGCTTATTCCGCGGCGGATTGTTTGGCGGGCTGTGTGGCCATCGCAGCTGTTGGTAGACCGGTCGAGCCTTCTTGCTGACCGTGAGCCACCTTGAATTCTTTGCGAGACCCAGCGACCGACCCGTTCGCTGGGTCTACGCATTTCTGGTCTTGGTTTGAATGGCTGATTGGACGCGGCAGGACTGTACAGAACCGCAATGAAACCCTTCGGGAGCGGGAGGGCGGGAGAAAATGCCGGCTGGTTTTTGAGCGACAGAGAGTACCAAGTCGCCGTTTGGTACCTTGTCTCCGTTGGCTACCCGGTCTGCTGTTAGCGAGCTGTGCGTCGCTACTGATGCCCCCGGACGTGTGAGTCACCGCGATGGACAGTTGCCCGCGATGGAAAGTTGACCGCGCTGGACAGTTAACCGTGCAAGCCGGAGTAAAGTGGGGCAAAAACTGCCGAAAGGCAGGGAGCGGGGGGGCAGGGGCCGCGAGAGCCGCCCTGAAAAGGAAGAGGCTGCAGTGGGATAATTGATTTTCCCACGAAACTGTGAGGTATTTAGCACGCCCGGCAGGACTCGAACCTGCAACCCTCAGTTCCGAAGACTGATGCTCTATCCATTGAGCTACGGACGCATGGGGAAACGGTCGGCAATCGTCGATTGCCACCGGCCTTGGAATAAGATACGGTTTTCTCGCCAATTTTCAACGGCCTGCTCCAACCGCGGCGACCGCCATCGGCACAAGGCGAGAACTGCATAGGGTAATCCGAATCGCTGCAAATGGCCCTGTCAAAGCGGCCAAATCTCGTTTTCACAGCTCAGAAAGCGGCCATTCCCACTCCCCAACTCGTCCCGCGCCGCTCCACGTTTCGTCACCGACAGCGGACAACGCGCTGGAAACGCAGCGAGAGTTTTGAAGCTACAGTCTGCGCACGCGGGAAACTCAGCCGAACAAAGCCCCCGCGGCCCGGTTGAAAGCTAGGGGGGGAATCCGCGACCGTTGTTTTTCAGGCGTCTTTCCCCAAGGATATGTTAGACTGGGGATGGTTCGGGGTTGGCCGGAGAAATCCGGTAAATGACCCCAACCCGGGAAAGATGCTTCCCTTGCCCGCTTGGTATCGCGGTGGTCAGCTTTGCTCCACTGTCGAGTTCAAAAGGGAACGGCAAACAGAGAGCGAACAGAGCGGATACGTTTGATGGCGTCGATCACGTTGCGGGTACTCGAAGGAACCGACCGGGGAAAGGTCTATGACAACCTGCCACTCCCGGTTTCGATCGGCCGCGAGGAGGGGAACACGATCCAGCTCAATGACGATCGCGTCAGCCGTTACCACCTCAAAATTCAGATGGACCACGAGAATCTGGTGCTGACCGATTTGGAAAGCACCAACGGAACTCGAGTTAACGGCGAAGATACCCATCTCAAGATTCTCCGTTTCGGAGATGTGATCAATCTCGGACGCACTTCGCTGCTCGTCGGCACCCGAGAGCAAATCAGCCAGCGTTTGGCCAAGCTCGGCCGGCCCGATTTGGAAAAGCAGCTGGCCGCAGCGTCCAGTGGAGAACGATCCGCCAAAAGCCCTTGGCAAAATGATCCCAATTATTCCCTCTCGCTCCTGGCCGACGAGCCACCCCAACTCCCGGTCCGGATGTCGCCGGGCCAATCAGCCCAACTCTCCGAACTGCTCGACTACCTCTACATGCACCTGCGGCGGCTGATCGGCGAGGGAACCGCCAAGCAACGCGGCGATCAGGTCGAACTGCCCCAGGCCCAGTGGCAACAGTTGCTCGACCTCCAAGCCCGCGTCGCGGAGTTGCTCAGGAAAATTGGGCGAGGTTGAGAACCAATTGGCGAGAGGATGCGGAGTCAGCGTTCGCGGCTGCGGAAGGCGGCCAGGTTCACCAGCAGCGTCGGCAAAAGCGAAAGGCTGGCCAAGCTGATCATGACGACCGAGAACGAGCCGAACAGGGAGTCGCGGGAGTAATTCGCCAGCAGCCCACCTGTCGCTGGCTGCTGGGTGAAGTAGTACAAAATTGCCAGCGAGAGCAGG
>JAJTFE010000156.1 GCA_021298375.1 Blastopirellula sp.
GTCGAAGGTCAAAACCGACCGCTTTCGATGTCTTGCCAGGTGCCAGCGTACACCAGACCGCCAACGCCACATAAACCAGCCCCACCAACGCCAAAAAAATCCGCGTCACCATCGGTTCGCCTCCCGCAGACCCCTCAGCTGCCCGGGTCGACCATTTCACTGGCCGATCAATTTTTCCCTCGGGCGCTCATTGTTCCGCGGCTTCAATATAGGCGACCAACCCAGCCAAGGTCACCAGTCTGCCGTAATCAGCTTCCGGGAATTCGACCCCTAATTGCTGATTCAACGCCACCAGAATCCGAAGAAAATCGAAGGAATCGATTTCGAGGCGACGGCGAAAATCGACTTGCTCGTCCAGTCGTTCCCAATCCGCTTCGGGAGCGATACTGCTAATGGCCGCGCCAATCGCCGCTCGAATCTCCGTTCGCGTGTGCTTAACCATTATTCATTCGTCCGCAACGCTTGAGGTGTTTGCAAAAGCTCGTCAACAACCTTCAGAAAACGCGCTCCAATCAGGCCATCACTCGCTCGGTGGTCTCCGGCCAACGTTACCTCCATCAACGGCCGGGGCAAGACCTGCTCGTTCACTACCCACGGCCGCACGGCAATCTGGCCTGTCCCCATCAAGGCAACCTGAGGGGGATAGATCACCCCCCAGACAGCAGCCACCCCCAAGTCCCCGAGACTCGTCAAAGTACATGTCCCATTCTTCAACTCAGAGCTTTTTAAGCGTCCCGTCCTCGCGCGAGGAATTAACTCCGTCAACCGAACCATCAGTTGATCAAGACTCAAGCGATCCACGTCACGAATCGCCGGCGTCACCAAGCCACCTCCGCGCATCGAGATCGCAAAGCCAATATGAACCCCGTTTCCGGGTTCAAACCGCCCCTCTTTCCAAAAACCATTTAACTCAGGAACCTCGCGCAACGCCAAGCCCATCGCCTTGAGGCTCACCGTCACCGGTAACAGTCGCTGCGTTACCGGACGGGCTTCATTTTCCTGCCTCAGCCAAGCTGATGCTGCGGTCATGTCAACGACAGCCCGCAAGTAATAATGGGGAATCTCTCGATTTGCCTGCTCCATTGCCGCAGCAATTGCCTCTCGCATGCGACTCCCCGGGGAGCGTTGCGGCTGAACGGATGAGTTACCGGAACCGCTTTCCGCATCCAGCGAACGATTCTGAATCGCTCGCTCAACATCCGCTGCGCTGATCGCCCCATCCGGACCTGCTCCCGGGAGCTTCGCCCAATCGATCCCTGCCTGTTCGGCCAAGTGGCGCGCTCGCGGCGTGATGAGACGGCGTTTTGGCAGGCTCGCCGTTGCCGCCGCGTTGAAATCCGGAACAGCCTCCAAAGCGACTCCCGGTTTTTCGGCCTTGCTTACCTGCTCAGAGACCAAACCGCTCTCCTCAGCTCGCGGTCTACTTCCCTCAACTGGCAACGCCTCAGCCCCCTCAATCCGTGCCAAGACAGCTCCGACCGGCACTAACTCTCCCTCATGAGCAACCAGTTCAAGCACCTTGCCTGGCTGAAAACACTCCACATCTATGATCCCTTTGGCTGTATCCACTTCAGCGACGACCATTCCCCTGAAGACCAAATCTCCCGGCTGGATTTTCCAGGCGACAAGCGTTGCCTCGGTCATATCTGCCCCCAGTCGAGGCATCAGGAAGTCAGCCATGTTTGCTCACCATTTGTTCCGCGACCGCAACAATCTTCGAGACTTGTGGCAAAGCAGCCAGTTCCAACTGGGCAGCGTAAGGCAGGGGGACCTCTTCCGTGCAGATTCGCCGGACGGGCGCATCCAGCTCGAAAAAGGCCCGCTCCATCACTCGGGCACTCAATTCCGCGGAGATTCCGCCACTCCTCCATCCCTCATCGACGATCAGTACTCGATGGGTTCGCGCAATCGATTCCATGATCGTCGTTTCATCCAGCGGGCGGAGCGCCCGCAAATCGAGCACCTCTAACTCGATTCCCTTCAACGCGATTTGTTCGGCTGCCTCCAAGGCTTTGTAGAGGCTCGCCCCGTAAGTTAGAAGAGTGATGTCGCGCCCGCTTCGTCGCACACGGGCTTGCAAGGGATTGCCGGCTCCCGTTTCCTGCAACGTTCCCTTGCGATTGTAGAGCGTTTGGTTTTCGAAGATGAGCACGGGGTCAGGCCGCTTTAGGGCCCAACCCAACATCCAGCGGGCATCGTCGATTGTTGCCGGCACGAGAATCACCAACCCGGGAATGTGGGCAAACCAGCCCTCCAAGCTGTGTGAATGCTGCGCGGCTAACTGCTTTCCTCCGCCGGTCGCCATCCGAATCACCACGGGAACAGGAAACTGGCCTCCCGACATGTGACACAAGGTGGCTGCCGTATTGAGAATCGGATCGAGGGCGAGCAGGCTGAAATTGACCGTCATGATCTCCACAATCGGCCGCAGCCCGCCCAACGCAGCGCCAATCCCGGCACCGACGAACGCCAACTCACTCAACGGCGTGTCGCGAATACGCTCGGGACCAAATTCGGCCAAGAGCCCCTTGCTGACTGCAAAACAGCCTCCATAGTGGCCAACATCCTCGCCCATCAGAAAGACCCGCTCATCGCCCAGCAGCGCTTCGCGAATCGCTTCCCGCACCGCCTCGCGATAGGTTGTATCAACCGAGTTTACCGTCATCGAGCCTCCTCCTCGGCGTAAACGAAACGAAGCAAATCCGCCGCCGGCTCTTCGGTCCCTGCATCGGCATAGGCCACCGCAGCCGCGATTTCGGCGTTCACCTCCTGCTGCCAAACCTCCCACTCTGACTTTTTCACAACCCCCGCGGACTCCAATCGCGCAAGAAAGCAGGCCACTGGGTCGCGTCGTTCCCAAGCCTGCACCTCGGACCGCTCGCGATACAGCTCGGCATCAAACATCGAGTGCGCGCGAAATCGATACGTATTGCACTCCAGCAGCACTGGCTGACCGGAACGAGCCTCAGCCAGTGCGGCTCCTGCCGCTTGCCAGACCGCGGCGACGTCCATTCCATCTACCGACCGAGCCCGCACGCCATGCACTTCAGCCTTCGCGCAGACGCCTTGACCCGCCAATTCGATTCGCTCCGGGGTCCCCATGGCATAATGGTTGTTTTCACAGACGAACAAAACCGGGAGCTTCCAGAGCGAGGCCAGATTGAGCGACTCGTGAAAGGCCCCCTCGGCAACTGCCCCCTCGCCGAAGAAGCAAACAGCAACTCCACCTCGCTGCAACTCCTTCTCTGCCAGAGCCAGGCCAACGGCCAGCGGCAACCCACCGCCGACAATGGCATTTCCCCCGTAAAACCGAGTCGCAGCATCGAACAGATGCATCGAGCCACCTCGGCCCCGTGCACATCCCTCCTGTTTGCCGAACATCTCCGCCATGATCGCCCTCGCTGAGACGCCGCGAACCAAGGCATGACCGTGCTCGCGATAAGTTCCTACCACCGCGTCCTTCAGCTGCAGTTGAGAAATCACTCCGACCGCGACCGCCTCCTCACCCACATAGAGATGCAAGAAGCCGCGGATTTTTCCCGCTTGGTATTGAGGCACACACTCCTCCTCGAAACGCCGAACCCGCAACATTTGCCGCAGCAAATCCCGCGAGATCTCGGCCGGCGGGAGCGGACTCTGACTCGCTGACGAATCGGTACTCATGCGCCCTCCTCCAATGTCGACAAGTCTCCCTCGGGCAACCCTAATTCGCGCGCTTGCAACAAGCGCCGCAAAATCTTCCCGCTCCGCGTCTTTGGCAAGGCCTCGACAAAGGTCAATTCCTTTGGCGCAACAGCCGCACCCAAGCGACTCCTACCGAAGCCAATCAACTCCCGCTGCAACTCTAAATTTGCCTTCACGCCCGGGCGGACCACGACGAACGCCTTGACCAATTGCCCGATCAACGGATCCGGCTTGCCAATCACGGCTGCCTCTGCAACCGCCGGATGCTCCATCAAGGCACTCTCTACCTCGAAGGGACCGACCATGTGCCCCGAGGTCTTGATGATGTCATCCGCCCGACCAACGAACCAGTAATAACCCGCCGCATCGCGCCGCGCCAAATCTCCGCTCAAATACCAGCCACCCTGAAAACACTTTTGGTACCGGGCATCGTCGTTGAGATAGCCGCGGAACATCGAAGGCCAACCGGGACGCAGAGCCAACTCCCCTTCGACATCAACTTCCGTGACGAGTTCGACACGATCGCCACTCCGGCGAATCAAAGCCGCCTCCACGCCTGGCAGCGGCCGGCCCATCGAACCGGGCCGAATCTCCATCGCCAGATAGTTGGCGATCATGATCCCGCCAGTTTCCGTCTGCCACCAATTGTCGTGAATGGGATGCCCCAGCGCCTCCAAGCCCCACCACACTGCCTCCGCGTTTAATGGTTCACCCACGCTGGTCACCAGCCGCAATGCCGACAAGTCGTAGTGTTCGGTCGGCTTGCCCGGTATGCGCATCAACCGCCGGATCGCCGTCGGTGCGGTGTACCAGACATTCACCCGCTGCGCAGCCAAAATGCGATACCAGCGCTGCGCATCGAATTCAGCCTCATCGACCAAATTGGTGACTCCGATCAGGAGCGGAGCGAGAATGCCGTACGAGGTTCCCGTTACCCAGCCGGGATCTGCCGTGCACCAAAAGACGTCGTCCTCGCCCAAGTCGAGCACCTGCCGACCCGTCGCGTAGTGCACTAATCCGGCCTGATGTACATGCAGCGCCCCCTTGGGTGCCCCGGTCGTTCCGCTGGTGAAATGCAGCAACGCCGGATCCTCCGCTCCGGTGCTCGGCACTTCAAACTCATTTTCCATCCGCTCCAGCCACTTGCTCAGAGAAAGGGTTCGCACGTCCCGATCGTCCGCACTGTCAATCAAGAAGACGAATTTCAACTCAGGCAGGCGATCCCATTGGGCCGCGACTTTGCGTTCAAACAGTTCCACGCTCGTCACCAGGACTCGAGCTGCACCTCGCTCCAAACGCTGCTTAATTGGGTCCGGCCCGAACTGCGAAAAGAGCGGACAAAATACCGCTTTTCGTTTGAGCGTCCCCAAAGCCGCGAAATACAAACCCGGGGTCCGTCCGAGCAGGCTGAACACGCGCTCGCCTTCTCCGATCCCGAAATGCACCAGCAAATTCGCAAATCGGGCACTTTCCGTCGCCAACTGGCGATAATTGAACTCGAGGACTCTTTCTGACCCGTCAATGAACCGCAGCCCTATTCGTTCTCCCCGCCCCGCCTGCACCCAGCGATCGGTCGCCAATGCGCCGAGATTCCAACCGGATGATGAGTGCAACTCGCCAATTCCCAACTCGCGCTGGCACCGCTTCCAGTCAAATCCGGCTAAGGCCGATTCGTAGTCCGGCAATTGCGGCAGCCTTCCCGCTTGCCGCATGCGTTGCAACAATTCAGTCTTGTCGATTCGCTGACAACCGGTTCCCATCGGACCGTTCGCCGGACTCCGATCCGCCGCTGTCGGTTGACTCATGATTCACCTGCCTTGCCCATCGTGCGAAATCATCCCGCCCCGCCCACCGCTCTCCCAAATGGCCAAGGGACCTGCCCTGACCCAGATTGGCAAAACGTGTGCCGCGATTAAAAATCCGAGCCAGAAGCGGGGACCGCATTGAACACGCCTTCGCCCCGCGACGGAGATCTTAGTGGCTACCGGGCGTCAGCTTGGTCCGGCCAAGGAGCGATCCACCTCGAACGACCTTTGCCAGAGACACCGCGGCCGACCACTGGCCTGAAAACTAACGTGCGGTTCAGCCCACCTGCACAGTAGACGCCCTGTGCGATCGCATTTTTCCTCACTCCCAGGCGTGACAGCCGACGACGAATCCGCCAAGCACCTGCGGCATGCAATTTGCTAATGTCACTCTCCAAGCTGAGTGCTGATGAATTCGGGGCAGGTATGTTTACCGAGCCTGAACCGGAAGCGAACTCGAAGAGTTGCTTGGAGGCCCGTCGCGGGCAGAGCAGGCTCGTTAAACTTCGCCTGCTTACCAGCAGGAAACCTTTTTCCCGAACAAGCCGCTCGGCCTCGCAGTCCAACATTTTCAGGCCGATAGAAAGCCACGCCTGACGGACAACACAATCCTCTAGCGGGCCTCTTGCGGGAACGCAAGTCAAGTCGAACCTTTTTGCAGGAGCACTCAATGAACGCCGGAAGTTTTTGCACTCGGAATGTCGATACGGCGACCCGTCAGGAGACAGTCCTCGCGGCTGCCCGCCGGATGAACGACCGCAACGTGGGATCGCTCGTTGTAGTCGATGACAACAAGCGTCCTGTAGGGATCGTGACCGACCGCGACTTGACGCTGCGCGCCTTGGCGAAACTGCTCGATCCTGCGACCGCCAAACTATCGGATGTCATGACTCCCGCCCCGAAGGTCGCTGCCCAGACTGCCTCCTTGACTGAGTGCGTGGGAATGATGCGGTGCGGCGCATTCCGCCGGCTGCCGATCGTCGATGATGCTGGCGAACTTTTCGGCCTGCTCTCACTCGATGACATCCTCGAATATCTCGCAGAGGGCTTCAGCCAAGCCGCAGGCCTAATTCGTCGCGAAGGACCCCGTACCTTAAGCAGTTAAAGCCATCAGGCAGGGCCCCCGGCCGCGATACCGCCAGGCGACACGACGGGTAAATCACGACGGGTAACTCACGACGAGGATTTAACGCGGGGCCACTCGAGGGTCAACTCGCCGGGCAACGCAACAAACGGCCGGTTTGCCATCAAGTGGGCTCGGCGGATGCAAGCAGCGAGCCCGAGTCGCGAAGTTACTTGCCG
>JAJTFE010000157.1 GCA_021298375.1 Blastopirellula sp.
CGCTGCATCGGGTTCAAGTTTATCGTGCCGGATTGTTTTTGGCGCGACCTGCAAAGGCGGTTTCCTGGGCGGGCAAAATCGCGCGGCGAGGTAAACAATCCGGGTGCAGTCTCGCAGCGACAAATCGCACCAGCGATAAACTTTCACATGCCCATGATTGGCATGCGGAGTGCACTGTCTGAGCAGCGGAAACCGCGTGTGCGTGCACGCGGACGCCACGAGACCAAACGGGGGAGATTGCTCATGAAGCAGCTCGCAATTTTGACCATGGTGTTCTTGTTTTCGGCCTGCCTGGCCAGCGTCAGCTGGGGGCAGCACTACCATTCCGGGGGCGGGTATCGACACAGCGGGTATTACCGAAGTGGCGGGGCCCGCACGACTGTGGTGGTGGGGATTGGCAATGGCTTGGCTCAGCCCGGTTGGGGGTATGGCTATCGGCCCTACTATCCGCCTGCGCGAGTAGCCTACTACGGTGGATTCGGCTATCCGGCGTACCGCGGCTACTACCGGCCGATTTACTCCGCTCCCGGATGTGGCTACGGCGGTTATCCCGGTGGTGGGTTCTATTATCGCTGGTGATGAAGAGATTCGGACCGGCAGGTAAGGCAGGCGGCGTGGTAGCGGAACCGCTACCACGTTCCGCCTGAAGGGGGCGGCTGTCACCGGACTCAACCATTAAGCTCCAAGGCTTCCTGCCAGTGCTCGATGAGTTGCTCAAGCTTTCCGCTGTGCTCCTCCAACTCGCGGTTCAGCTGCACGACCAGTTGACCGTTTCTCAGGACCTCTGGAGTGGCAAGCTCCTGATGCAGTCGAGCAATCGCCGCTTCGCGATCGTGAATCTCCGCTTCGATCTCGGCTACTTTGCGGTAGGGGAATCGGCGTTTGCGTTTGGCTGGTTCCCCTGTCCCGGAGTGATTGGCGGTTGTCGGGGATTTGTTTGCCGGCGTGAGGCGGGGGGCCGCGGGCGCCGCAGCTGGTTCGCGGACTTGCTGCATCGCCCGCCAGGCATCGTAATTGCCCTCAAATACCTGCACTCGGTCAGGCTGGAAGACCAGCAAATGAGTGCAGATTTGATTGAGGAAGTAGCGGTCGTGGCTGACAACCAACAAGGTCCCCTCAAACGCCAACAAGGCTTGCTCCAGCGCAGCGCAGGCCCAAAGATCGAGATGGTTCGTCGGTTCATCGAGGACCAGCAAGTTGGCCTCTTGGGCCGCAAGCTGCGCAAGCGCGACGCGGTTGCGCTCGCCGCCACTGAGTGAGCTGACTGTCTTCAGCGCCAGCTCACCCGTAATCCCGAATAGCGCCAGCAGATCGCGGCGTTCGCGGTCAATCATCTCCTTGTGCGGAGGGCGGATCGCTTCCGCAGCCAGCTTGGTCCCATCAACTCCTTTGAGATGCTGGTCGAAATAGCCTGAACGCACTCCCGTGCCAAGTTTGATCTGTCCCGTTTCCGGCGTAGCTTCACCCACAATGCACTTGAGCAACGTCGATTTGCCGCAACCATTGGGACCGAGGATGCCCCACCGCTGTCCCCGTTCTATTTGAAAGGACACCTGCGAAAAAAGCGGCTGGTCGTATCCCTTGGAAAGTTGGTCGACCCGCAGCACGATGTCTCCCGTGCGGGTCGGCTCGGGAAACTTGAAGTTCGGAGTGGCAATCACCCGCGGCATCTCCACCCGCTCGATCCGCTCCAGCTTCTTGCGCCGATCTTCGGCTTGTGCCGACTTTTGTCCGTAATGATTGCGGCGGACAAAATCCTCCATCTTGGCGATTTCGGTCTGCTGTTTTTCATAGGTCCGCTGGGTGACCAGCAACCGCTCAGCCTTGAGCTCCCGGTATTTCGTGAAGTTGCCGGGATACACGTCGATCGAACCGTGCACCAGCTCCAGTGTCGTATCGACAACCCGATCGAGGAAATAACGATCGTGACTGACCAGTAAAAACGCCTGGCGCGACTTGCGCAGGAAATCCTCCAGCCACTCGGTGGCTTCAATGTCGAGGTGGTTCGAGGGCTCGTCGAGCAGCATCAGGTCGGGCTCCTCCAGCAAAAGAGCGGCAAGCATCAGGCGGTTGATCTGTCCACCGCTCAAAACGCTGGCCGGCCGTTCGTAGTCGGCCGAGCTGAATCCAAGACCCTGCAGCACGCGCTCAATTTTGTGCTCAACGGCAAAGGCATCCCGATGATGAAGTTCAAACTGGAGCTGCTCGAATCGTTGGGCTAACCGCTGTTGGCTCGCTTGGTCGGTGGCAGCCGCCAGTTGCTCGCTCGTTGTCTGCAACTCCAACACCAGGCGTTCCAACGGCTCAAGTGCTTTCTTGGCCACGTCCCAGACCGTTGTCCCGGCAGCAAATTCGGGCCGCTGGGCCACCACGCCCAATTTTGCCGCTTTGGCCAATTCGACGGTTCCGTTATCCGGCTCCAGTTGCCCCAACAGAATCTTCAGCAGTGTTGTTTTTCCCGCACCGTTGGGGCCAATCAAAGCCACCCGCTGACCGGCTCGAATCTCAAACGAGACATCCCGCAGCACGAGCTGACCAGAAAAGTACTTTTCGATCGAATTGACGTTCAGCAACAGGCTCATGGCTGCGGGGGAAAAGACAAAGTTCGGAAGGCGAGTTCCATGATCGCCAAAAGCCAGTTTGCGGGTAAGGGGGCTAAACGCCTGTAATTCAGCGGACTGCCACCGCCCCGAATTCGCACCCGATAGCTGCAGCCAGACCCGGCGCTGGACAAGAAGCGCTGGACAAGAAGCGGCGGATACAAAGCGGCGGATAAAAAGCGCTGCACTCCAGGCACCCCTCCATTCAACGACAAAGGGCAAGCCCCCTCGCGAGAGCTTGCCCCTGAATGCCGTCGAGGCTCAGACTGAAACCGGATTTAGGGTTCGTCAATATCCATGTTCACCGGTTCCATGACCTTGGTGTTTCGTTCAATCGAAAGCACCGTCGTCCGTTGGTGGGCTCCGTCACGCGAGCAGGCAACGACGGGCAGCACCTGCCTTTTGTCGGGGAGGTCCATGCGAACAGAGAAGGTCCCATCGGGGTCGATTTTCAGCGGCTCACCAGCCAGCGTCACGCTGGAACCGGGAGCGGCAACGCCGTAGACCACCATCTGGGCATCAACCTCAAACTGAAATTCACGCCGCGGGTCGATCACAATCGCATTCGAGGGATTCAGCGGAGCCATCGGGCGACGCAACTTCTCCTCAAACACCTCCTGCAACTCGCGAGCGTCATTGTCAGCGGTGTAGCCGCCGCTGAGGGCGAAGAAGTTTTCGCAATCCTGGGCAATGTCAGCCCAATTGCCCGCTCCGCGATGGCCGCTGGGGACCGGAGTCGTTACCTTGTTGCTCTTGGCAATCATGTAAAAGCGACCGTTCGGAGCCGCATATCCAATCGCAACCCGATAAGACTTGGGCGGATTGTGGGTGTCGATAAACCAAGTGTCGACGCCGCCGTGCACTTCAATGTCCCGAATCGGCTTCTCGGGCAATTGATCGTCGTCGTCGGTAAACTCGAACAGTCGCAGCACCGGAACCGCGCCTCGCCAATGCTTCTCCAGCGCCGTGCGGGCCCGACGGACAGTCTGCTCTGTCACTTCCCAGTAAGCCTGCAGCCAGTAGGAATCGCGAACGATTAGCACGACCCGGTCTTTGGATACCGAGTGCTTGTCTTTGTTCAGCGAGGCAGTGAGCGCCAAGTTTTTCAACCGCTCACGCTCGAGCGACTCCTGCTGCATCCTCATGCCAACCGCCGTGGGAATTCGCGATTCAACTGCCGGCTCGGCCGGCTCTGCCGTACGCAGCGGCTTGCGCACAATCGCCGCGGACTTGTCGACAGAAGGCTTTTGAGATGCGGCCACTGGCCGAGCCGGAACCGCAGGAGCTTTCGCCGAAGTCCCCGAAACGCCGGCCCCTTTGGCCATCGGTCGGCTTGCCGTCGGCTTGCTGTTCCCGACGCCAACGGCAGGTGAAGATTTGGGTGAAATCGCTTTTGCCGGAACTCCAGCCTTCGCCGGAACTCCAGGCTTGTGCGCCACGCTCTTGGAAACTTCCGCTACTTTCGAGCCGGCAACTCTGGAGCCCGCAGCTTTCGAGACAACCGCCTTAGAGACAACCGCCTTAGAGACAACCGCCTTAGAGACAACCGCCTTAGAGACAACAGCCTTAGAGACAACAGCCTTGTGTGGGCTCGCAGCTTTGGCCCCAGTTGCCGTTTTGGTGTTTACTGCCGCCGAGCGAAGCCCGGCGCTCGGTTGGCCGCGACGCTTCAGCAGTCGAGTGAGCGCTTGAATCAGCTGCTCTTTCCGCATGTTGTGCCAGCCGGGAATGCCTTCACTGCGGGCAAACTTGGCAAGGTCCTTCGAAGATTGGGACCGGAGATTATTGAGCGTAACCAAAACAGAATCCTCCCTTTGAACAAAGTGCCTCTGATGCGAAGTTGCACCAGGCCTGCTCCGAATTCCACTCGGGACGATCCTTCGCCGATACAGAACCCATCGGGATCACAAGCCAGCCTGCCCTGTCGGCAAACCGCATCTCGCGATCGCTCACCTGTGGATCCCGCCCTCACAAACCAACTGCGGCTCGCTGTGCTGGACCACCGGTTTCCCACTCCCGGGTCCCAAATCATTTGCCCAGTTGGCTCGACTCCGGTTGCGCGCTCGTTACCGGCGCACCACTAAAGCCCGATCCCTGAAACTGCACGAAACCAGTAGTTCCGTCAGTTCTGCTGGACAATGAAACGTGGGGAATCTCAGCCGCAGCCTTCATCAGTCGTGGCAACTAGTCCGCGTCCCCACAGCCTCGTTCCCTGGGACGGCAATCACGGAGCGGGTCCGCTGAGCCAGTCCAAGGAAAAAGCTTTTGAGTTCGAACTCCAGCCAAAAACGGTTCTTCTGGCAGCTGAAAATCGCGCCACCACCCTCCCCTGCTGGGAAGCTTCCGCTGGGGAAGCAAACCCGCCGGGGAAGTAAGACAACTCAAATGGAGCTTTCAATCCCACCCGCTGACCCGATTCCTCAGGCCCCTGGCTCGGAGGCCCCTGGCTCGGAATTCCAGTCTCGGATTCCTCACTCAGGCCTTTTGTTACCCGACTTCGGCAACTTGAAATTCGTTATTCCAAGCTCAATTCCAAAGTCCCAGTTGGGTTACCAGCCAGCAAAATGGTCAAAAAAAGACCTCGGGTGATGCAGCCAAAAAACTTCAACACCCACATTTTGAGTTGTCCGCCATCCTGCTGTGGTAGAGGGCTTTTGCCCTTCGCCGTCGGCGTACGCCTTGGGTCAAACTCCCTCACGCAGCGCGATTTTGGAACGAGTCCGATTGTAACTTAAATAGCGGTTTTTCACAAATTGAAACGGAAGGTCTAATGGTAGAAAAAATCACGCTAACGGGACTTTTGTCGTGTTAAGGGTGAATATAAAAACTTTGTGATAAATCTTTTGCTTCTCGGCCTGGTGGCTTGGAAGGCTGTTTCGCTCGGGATTCTTCGAATGCCACCGCAAAGGCTGTCGGCTGGATTGCTCAGCATTCCTCGCCCGAAGCCTGCCTGCCGAACCCGCCCCAACCCTCCCTTCCCGCGTCCGGCCGGAGGGGGCGATCGCCATCCGGGACCCGCCATGCCTCTTTCGTTTCCCCCGCCGGGCTTGTTGTGAAGGCCGTTCCATGGGTTATGCTGCCGCGGGCAGAACGAGTTTACTCCGACGGGTGAAGCATGGTTGGCGAGTCAGAAAATCGCGGCGAAGTTCAACGGAACGGTGAGAGCGAGTCGAACCACGACGACCGGGCTCCCATGGCAAAAGCAATGGATTGGGTCGCGCGGATCACGACCGCCGGGCTCTCCTTCGGGCTTCCGCCGCTGCTCGGTTACTGGCTCGACCAACGTTACGGACTTGGCTACCTCCTCACTCTGCTCGGCTTCGGATTCGGGATGTTCGCCGGCGGTTGGCAACTGATGAAAATAGCTCGCGACGCGGGAGCGGAGGACGATGTCTCTGAACGAAAATGAGCCATCTCTGAACGAAAATCAGCCCGGTACCAATCCCGCTCCACCTGAGATGGGCTCAAAAGCCGCAAATGTTCGGCATTGGGTGTGGCTACTCAGGCGACTCAGCCCAGAGTTCTTGCTCGGGGCGCTCGGGTTTGCGGGCCTGCTCCTGCTCGGCTCCGCGGTCGGGGCGCGGCCCGGTTGGAGCGGCGGCTGGCGAGAGTTGTCGGCGACGGTTCTGGTCTTCGGTTTTTCCCACTGTCTCGCAGTCATTTTTCAGCACATTCCGCGCGGCCCCGAACAGGGGCTCGCGAGGCTGAGTTTGGCGGCATTTTGTCGCACATTTGCGCCCCTTCTCGCATTGCTGACGATTGACAACTACATTTTTCCACTTCTCAATCAAACGAATGCGGGAAGCATCATCACCGCGTATCTCGTTTCCCTTGGACTGACTTTTGCGACGGCCGGCAAGCAGTTGCCGGAGTAACCGCCCAGTTGGCGGAGTAACGGCTCCCTGCTCGGAGCCCGAGCGGGATTGGGTCCGGGGGGATGAGGTCTGGGGTGAGAGGTTGGGCTAGGTTCGCAGCTGCAGTTCGGATTGGCGTTTGGGTCGCGCGATTTGAAAGTTGCACGATTTGAAAGCCGAAGGAACGGGTTGAAAGTCGAAGGAACGGGCGATGTTTGACGCTCTCCCAAAGTTCCTGTTGCTTCTCACTTGTCGCTGGCGGAGGGCACGGCCTTGTCGCTGGCGGAGGGCATGGCCTTGTTGCTGGCGGAGGGCATG
>JAJTFE010000158.1 GCA_021298375.1 Blastopirellula sp.
TATCCGAGGGAGCATTGAGTGCCGGGAGAGCGGAAGCCAAACAGGCTCTGAGCCGGCCTTGACCTCAAGCCCCAACCGCTAGTGGCCGGCACGTTCCGAAAGCTGGGTAAACTTTGCCGATCAGGTTGACCGAAGTAATCGTTCGGTTTGTACACCCCACCCCCGCGCGAAATCCGCTCTGCCTCTCCCTTTCGTGCCAGTTCTACCGATTCTTCGGACGATTGGGATCGTGACCATTGGAACCGTTCTGCCATTTGTAGCGCAGAACGATCCGCAGGTCGCTCGGTTACCACAGCCCCGCCAATCTTTGCCACTCGCCTGGGTCGGAGTCGATACCATGAAAAAGTTCTGGTTGCCCCAAATCGTTTTCGGAACCTGCTGCCTTTGGTCAGGCTTGACCAATGCTCAATCGAGTTGGGACCAGGGGATCGGAGCAGGGGCCAGTCCGGTTCAACCCAATGGCTACGCCGCGCCCTCGCCGGCTCACCTCTACGGTTACTCCCAAGTGCCCCAGCCACCTGTGGCGGGCGGCAATGGTCAGTTCAACGGCGGCTCGCCTGCAATGACGCCAAGCGCGTCGGCTGGGCAACCAGGACGTTACCCCCTCCCCGCTCAACTTCCCAATCAGGTTGTCCCGCCAGCAGGCATGACCACAACGACGACTGTGGCCGGTGGATTCACTGTCGGGCCTGAAAGCAGGCAACAGAGCTTTCCAGTCACTTACCGGCAGGACATCGTCGCACCTCAGCAACCCGGAGTACAAGCTGCGCCACCGATGCGGCCCGCTTTCGATGCCGCTCCACCTCAGTATTTCCCCGCAGCAGCGACAACCGGAGCTCCCGCACCTTACGCCACCATGCCCGTTCGGCCCCAGGAACTGGCCGCAGCGCCGTCTGTTGCCGGCGGTGAAACCAGCGTTCCTTGCGGACCGACAGAGACAGCCGGCGGCTTGAGCAGCCGCTTGGGCAAGTTCGTCAAAAGTAGCGATGCCAACTGGGTCGTGGGGGTCAACGCCCTGATCTTTGCCCGAGATTACGAAGACGACAAGGGACTTTCCTACAACGCCGGTGGAGAATACCTCTACTCGACCGATGCCGATTTGGAGACGTTTGGCGGAATCGAGACGGTCCTCAGCCGACGCAACTGCAGCGGCTCAGGCTGGGAGGCCCGCTACTGGGGGCTTTATCCCCAATCCGCGAGCAACATGATTAACAACATGCCCGGCACCGTCCTGGCCGGTCTGCAGAATCTGGACTTTGCTCCCACGATGACCAGTGTTCTGGACGTTTACAACGCAGCCGATTGGCATCGGGTGACCCGGGAGAACTCGATCAACAACCTCGAACTGAACTTGTTGCGGAACGGCGGTTGCTTCACTGGCTTCGGCTGCCGCAATGCCTTCTATGAGTTGCTGGGCGGATTCCGCTGGTTCCAGTTTGACGAGTATTTTGCCTACTCGGCAATCAACACTGCTGCTCCCTGGCCCAGTCAACTGGATTACGCGATCAACACGCGAAACACTCTGCTCGGTTTCCAACTGGGCGGCCGGACCGAGTGGTGTGTGACGGATCGATTGCGTTTGACAACTGGCCTGCGGGGCGGTCTGTTCAACAATCGCATTTCACATACCAGCCGGATTGCTGACACCCTCGGAAATGCGGCAACCATCATGGGCGGACCATTCAACGGTACCGCTTACGATTTCAGCTCGACGAAAGATGACATCGCTTTCCTCGGGGAGTTGGATACCGGATTCGTTTACCAGATTAGCAGCCGGTTCCGCTTGAACTTTGGCTATCGCCTGATAGCCGTGAATGGTGTCGCATTGGCACCCAACCAGTTCCCTTACAACTTCACTGATGCCCGCGACATCGAGCGGATCGACTCCAACGGAAGCCTGTTGCTGCACGGTGGTTATGCCGGAGCCCAATTCTGCTTCTAGGCGATACAACCGCCGCTGACGAAATTGCTTACTCTTGAAATCGAAAAACAAGACCGGGGACCCCAAGTCCGCGGTCTTGTTGTTTAGAAGTGGCTGACAGTTGTCCCCCGCGGCGCTGTTTGCAGAGGTTCAGCCCACTTGTGAGACCAACAACCGGGAAATCTGCCAAGCGACGAATCGCTGCAGCTGGCGAGGAGATTGCTGGTTGACAGGGAGAAACTCTCTCGGCACCAGTTGATTCTGGTCGAGCACGAACGAGGTGTAAGCGCGGGCCAGGTCGGGACTGCCCACATCCCAAATCCCGTCCACCGCCATGAGCACGACCGCTTCGGCCCGATCAATCAGGACGACCGTGACCGCTGTCTTCATTGGCCAATTGAAATCGAACTGGTTCACCCGAGTGAGCATCAGTGCTTCGCAATTGTACTGCTCGGTCAAAGCGAGCAGGTGGCGCTCGTTGAAGTAGCCGTGCAGAATGGCATCGAGGTCGCAATTGCATCCGTGCAGCCGATGATCGGTCACAACCTCAAACAACTGGGCCTCGCGCAGGCTGCTTGCCAACTGCTCGACAAACTGCGACTGCAACTCGAACGGCTGACGTTGACAACTGGTGGCCGCCAGAAGCACTCGCCGCGGTCGGCGCTGGAGGAACAGCGGGTCGAAGAAATAGCTGAATCCCTCCGGTGACTTCAAATAGGTGACATCCCGACACTCCGTTGGCGGTGGGCAGTTCCACGCGCAGCCCGTGAATTGAGGCCAGACCAGCCCCACCCCGACCGCCGAGGCCAGCCATTCCCGCCGGGTCCAAACGCGCGCGGGGAGCGGTCCTGCAGATGTTCTGATTTCGGTTTCAGCAGAGAGTTTCGGTTTCATGTCAGTCTGGCAAGAAGTCTGCGGAGTGGCGGGCGAGCGTTTTCGTCAGCGCGATGTCTTTGGGGCCGAAGCCTGTTGCCCGCTATTGGCCGGAGGCGTCGGAGTCGGCTGAGTCGCCGGCTGGGTGATCGGTGGTGTGTTTGGTTGAACTGCAGGCACGGCTTCGGCCGGTGGCTCGTCCGTCAGGGGAACCGAGGAAGTTGAGGGAGGCAATCCCCCGCCCGCGGGCGTTGCAGAGGCAGGAGCTGACGAGGAAGGCTCGGTGATGGCCCGCAGCAGCAAATCGTCGAGCGTTTGCTCAACCGTCTGCATCAGGTTTTGATACTGCCGGGCCAAGTCGGCCTTTTCCGTGTTCGACTTCTCGAGTTGTTGCTTGAGCAGCAGATTCTCGCGAGTCAAGCGATCGACAACTCGGCGCACATCGAGAAATTCCTGACGGGCCCGGGCCCACAAGTCATCCTGTTGCTTCAGCCTCGCCTGCAGTTCCTCGATTGTTTTCAACTGGGCCTGCAAGTCCTCCTGCAGTTGCCGATTCTCTTCGAGCAGTTGCAGGGCTCTCTGTGACGCGGGCTGCTGGGGCGCGTTAAGCACTTGGCCATAGACCGCGGTTCCCTGCTGATAGTGCCCCTGAGCCGGCCCGACCTCGCCAGCCTGATTTCCCTCACCAGACCGATTGTTCCAACCCGAAGCTGACTGGGGAGCCCCATTTTCCTCTGCCTGATCACTGAACACCGCTTCCGCTGGGTCGCTGGCATTCGCTTCGATCGGCAAGCTTGAAGCATTCGGGTCGGACGCTGCCAGACCGGAAACAGCCGGATCGGCCAAACCATCGACGGTCGGGCGTTCAGCAGAATCGGCCATCAAGACCGAAGCAGGTTCCGCCACGGTTGGCTCGGGCTCCTCCAATCCGACCAGCCGCATCGGCCCCTCGGTCTCCGCAGCAACTGAGCCGGCGACGATGGGAAGTTCTTCCTGATAGCCTACCGTCTGCACGGCAAAGGGTCTGCCGGAGCCCTTTCCGGAGCTCTTGCCGGCAGCCTTGTCGGAATTCGTGTCGGAAACCGTGTCAAAGGTCGCGACCGGGCGGGCGGTCTGCTGGACTGGCGAGGTGGCCTGTCCCGCTGCCATTTGTTCGGGCGCCATTTGTCCGGGCGCCAACTTTTTTGGCGCAGAGCGTCTCGCGTTCCGCAGCGGATTGGGCACCGGCGAGTCGGACAAGTTAAGACTCGTCGCGCCGGGAGTCGGACCGGGAGTTGGATTCAGGGGAGCTTGGCTTAACTTACCCTCGGGATTTGCAGTCGGGGCTGGCGCGGGGGACTGCCGACCCGTGCTTGCCCCAGCGGCCATACCGGCTGAGGACCTCATCTCGGACTTCGCTCGCGCCGCTACGGGCGCCGCTGCGGGAGCGACCGCTGCGGTTCGAACGCCTCGGGCTGGTTGAGTTTCCTGGGCCGCGCGGGGTGAATCGACCAAGCCACCTCGCGCCCGGTTGTTTGCCGCTCCGTTTAACGAACCTCCGTTGACCGGTGGGGCGGAATTACCCGCTGGCTGGTTTCCCGGACGCCATTCGGCCTGTCGCTGCGGCATCCCGCCGGCGCAGCCCGCTGCGCCGCCAAGACAAACCAGCAGCAACGCCAGCGGCGACACAGATTTGATTGGGAAGTGGATCATGAGGCACCGGTAAATGTAAAAAACATAAGAGATCGGCTGGAGCAGCAAGTGTGGGTTCAGTACTTCAGTTCGAGTGTGATCCGTTCGCCGCAGCTGCAAATAATCACGAACGCAGTCACCTCCTCGCCTTGTTTGTGGACGGTGACTTGCGGCTGGCGGCAGACGTTGGCCTCGGCACCTACCGCAACCTTCGCTTGCGGGGGATTGCGATTCGCCTGGGGAGCCAGAATCTTGTAGGGCATCAACATGGTTGCCCCGGCGTTCTCGTTCTGAGGAGTGGCGGGAGACAGTGTCAAATGGGGCTTCATTCGGTTTCCTTTCGATACAGTTCCTTGAGTTGAAAAGAGGCCTCGCTCAGCAAGCGAGACACATAAGACTCGGAGTAACCGAGCACTTCTCCGATTTCAGCCAAAGTCAAGTCGTCCGTGTGGTACATCGTGAGAACCAGTCGCTGTTTCTCGGGCAGACGCTGAATGCACTCTGTCAGGACCTTTTTGATCTCTTCCAGTTCGAGATTGTGTTCCGGTCGCTCGGTGGAATCCCGCCAGGAACTGTGCAGCGTGCAGTAGAGGTCATTCCAGGCCTGAGGAGCGAGAAAACGCGACGCCTCAAGGCAGGCTTGAACCTGGTCCAGCGTCAGTCCGGTATGCCTGGCGAGTTCTTCAGGTGTCACGGGTGCGGAGAGCTGCTGGTACGCATCCCGCAACTTGCCCAGTTGTTCGAGCATGTGTTGGGAGACGGGCGACGTCTTGCGCAGCTCATCGACAATGGCCCCATGAATCCGCGGATAGGCGTAAGTTCGAAACGCCGCGCCGCGGGCCGGATCATAACTGTTTGCGGCCTCGATCAACCCGACGACGCCCGCCGACTCCAGCCCATCGCGATCGACATGGCTCGGCAAATCGACAGTCAGCTTGCTGAGGATTTTTCTCACGTAGGGAAGATTCTCGACGATCAGCCGTTCGCGGGAGTTCTCCCGGGCCGCTTTGCGATAGGCTTCTTCTGGGTTGAAGTTCATTTCAAATCACCTCGCCTACTGCCGATTGCTTTTTGCAGGTGGAGTATTGGCCATTTGGATCACGCTCAAGCCAAAGGTCAGCACGCTTCCCATCAGGATGGCCGACCCAGCCGCCCGGAGCAGGATCACATGCGGTTCCAGTCCCAGCATGACGCCAACCAGCGTGACAGCGCTGGCGGTGCACATCGCTGCCACGGTGCCGATTGGACCGAGGCGCCTGCGGCGTGACTGTCGAATGGAGTTTCTGGCCATCAGTGATTAAGTGTCCTTTTGCTTTTCTTCAGTTCAGAGGAGCGGCAGGGTCGGGCGTAATCCCCGTGCCGGGAAATGCTTCTGTCTCTCCGGAAGCTTCATCGAACACATCCGCAAAACGAACCATTGAGGTCGCATTGATTAGAGTTGTGGTCGGGATCTCGCTATAGGCGACGATCGAGAGGTCAGGCAGCGAACGATAGACGGCTCTTCGCAATGGCCTGCGCACCGTGGAGTCGACAATCAACGCGATCGGCTGGTTTTTGAGCGAGGCCATTTCCCAGTCTTTTCGCAGTCGCTCGACCATTCGCTGCAATTGCCGGGGCGAAAGCGACAGGTTGCCTTCAAACAGCATTTGCCTCAGCTGATGCTCCAGCTTGGGCTCGAGGTAGAGCACGCGGGCGCGTCCTTGCTCATCCCGAAAGCGGTCGATGATCAGGTGGCCGATATGCCCACGTACTTTTTCGGTCAACTCGCCGGGGTCTTTGGTTGCCGCAGCGTACTGCAAGGCGCCTTCCACGATCAGTTCCAAGGCCGTGATCGGCACCTGCTCCTGCATCAAATTGACGAGCACTTGATGCAGAACCGCCGGGCGAAGCGTCTCCGGTCGCAACTCTTCGACGATTGTCGGGCTGGTCTCCTTGAGCTTGGCAAGCATTTTCTGGAGGTCCTCGCGGTTGAGCAGCTCATGGGCGTGGCGGCGCACGACTTCCATCAAGTGCGTCGCCAGGACTTCAGCAGCCTCGACCACGATGAAGCCCATCATCTCGGCCCGCCGACGGCTGGCCTCGGCAATCCAGCGCGCGGGCATTCCAAACGCCGGATCGATCGTATCGTCGCCCGGGATGTCGGCTTTGACGTTGCCTGGATTGATCGCCAAAAGTTCGCTGGGGCGCAGCTCGCCGCGCCCAACTTCTCGCCCCCCCACCAGCAATCGGTACTGGGAGACATCGATCATCAGGTTGTCGCGGATCCTGACTCTGGGCGTGCCGTCATCGGCTTTGGGAAGCGGAGCCTCAGGTGCGGCCTGCTCGCGCGCCTGTTTTCGTCGGGCTGACTGGGCAAACAGGGCCACGGCACCGGCCAGCAGAAAAAACGGGATTTTGGGAAATCCCGGGGTGAAAGCAACCAACGCCAGAATCCCGGCTCCGGTCAGCAGGGACTGGGAGCTGCGGCTGGCCTGCATGCCAATTTCCTGACCGAGACTGGAATCCGACGACGATTTCGTGACCAGAATACCGGCGCTCACGGCAATCACCAGGGCCGGAATTTGGGAGACCAGTCCATCGCCGATCGTCAGAATCGAATAGAACTCGATGGCCTCGAGAAACGTCTGGCCGTTCATCACCCCCCGCACGATGCCGCCGAGAATATTCACCGCGAGGATGATCAGCCCGGCAATCGCATCGCCCCGAACGTACTTACTGGCACCGTCCATGGCACCAAAGAATTCGGCCTCGCGCGTCAGGTTCTGCCGTCGACGACTCGCTTCCTTCTCATCGATCGCGCCCATGTTCAGTTCGGCATCAATGGCCATCTGCTTACCGGGCATCGCATCCAGGGTGAACCGCGCGTTGACTTCCGAAATGCGCGTGGCACCTTTGGTGATCACAATGAATTGGATCGTGACCAGAATCGCGAAAATGACCAATCCGACCACCAGATTGCCACCCACCACGAAGTCGCCGAAGGTC
>JAJTFE010000159.1 GCA_021298375.1 Blastopirellula sp.
GATCATCGCGACGACAGCATTGTCCGCGGCTGGCGAAGCATTCACGTGACCGACAACGGCGGCGAGCACCCCTACATGGACCACTGGTGGGTACCTGGTCTGCAGATCGGTTACGAGCACAGCTTCGTGCATCAGGTCGCCGACTTCCTGCAGGGATTGGCCGCTGGCAAGCCGGTCGGGCCGACGTTCCGCGATGCTTTGGAAACGCAGCGGGTTTGTGATGCGGTCCTGCAAAGCGCCCGAAGTCGCAGCTGGCAAAGCGTTTGACTCAGCCCTTCCCCCTGCAAGGGAGCGGAGCCTGGGGAGACCGCGCAAAGTCCTCGTGAACTCTTGGTTTGGCGGTTGCAGTGGGCGGTTGCAGTGGGCGGTTGCAGTGGGAGGCTGGGCGCGAGGCTGTTTTGGTCCAACGCTCGGGTCGCGCCGGTCGTTCTTCGCCAGTGGCTGGTTCTCATTCCGCCCTAACTCTTCTTCCTCACTGCGGGATTGAACCGGCTGTGCGACTGGAATGGAACCGGTTTGCGAGCGGCTCGCGGCTTTGAATCAGCAATCTCGGGGCTTCTGCCCGCTTTTGGGGAAATATTTCGGGAGCGGGCGGCGTGCGAGACGACAGGCAGGGAAGAGCGTAGAATGGGAACGGTAAATTCCCGAAGCCATTGTCCGATGGGACCTCCGCCGACCAAGCTCGGCGCGGTGGTTTTTTGGGCTTGAGCGGAGTCGCGGCCGGGTGCCGCCCGGAACAGAAGTAGCCAAAGTGCGGAGCAGGGGCGTTGGGACGCCGGCTGGCCCGCCGCTGAGAATAAGGTGTTTATGCAATTTTTCTTGATCGCCCAAAGTGGCTTCTGGAACTGGCTGACCGAAATGCCCAGCGACCAGCCTGGCGAACTGAAGTGGCAGTGGGCGGGGTTACCCGAGTCGTGGGGCGTTTTTATCTGGATTGCCGCTGTGCTGGGAATTGCGGCCGCCGTTTTCGGGCTCTACCGCCGCGAATCCGGCACGGTTCCAGCTTGGGTGCGGACGATGCTGGCCTGCGTGCGGTTTCTCGTGCTGCTCGGCTTGGTGATCTTGCTGCTCCGTCCGTCGATTTATTTTCAGCAGGTCACCATCGTCAAACCGAACATCGCTTTGCTCCGCGACGCTTCCCAATCGATGGACCGCGGCGACCGCTACCCGGATGATGAAACCGCAAATCGGCTGGCGGCACTGACTGGGCTTGCGGCCGCTGACATCAAGAGTGGCAAGGTGACGCGCGCCGAGTTGCTGAATCGCGCCTTCGCCCAAAACAACGCTGCATTTCTGTCGACCGTTCGGGACAAAGGCTCGATCAACACCAGCGACTTCTCTGACAAAGTCAGTCCGGTTTCTGTGCTGCCGGCTCGGGGTGGTGAGAAAGCCACCGAACAGTCAGCGGGCGGCGCTGCTCCGAGCGACCCGGCGGGGGTGGCCGAGACCAAGGGTAATTCACTGCCAGACCTCAATCCCGGTGGGCCAGGCACCGACATTTGGGGGGCGCTTCGCGAGACCCTCGACAACGCCAATCGCTTGGGGGCGATCGTGCTCCTGAGCGAAGGCCAGCACAACGGCGGGGAGGACCCGGTGGAACTGGCGCGCCGCGCAGGTGAGCTGGATATTCCGATCTTTACCGTCGGCTTGGGCGATCCAACTCCGGCCCGCAACCTGACAGTCGTCGATGTCACCGTTCGCAGTCAGGCTTACCCCGACGAACCATTCGAGATCGAGACCTTGCTCCAGGCCAATCTCCCGGCCGAGGACGCGGCCCGGGGCGGCAAGCTGAAAGTCGACCTGGTGCAGGAGCGGATCGACCCGGCGACCGGCGACCGGCGCGATCCACAAATCGTGGAATCTCGCGAAGTCGATCTTCCGGAAAAAAGCGGACGGATGCGCGTCGACTTCTCGCACGTGCTCCGCGAACCTGGTCAGTACGTTTACGCGCTCAAGGCCGCGGAACTGGAGCGCGAGACGGATGTTGAGGACAATGTGCGAACGTCGGCCGTTCTGAAGGTCGTCGATGAGAAAGTCCGAGTGCTGCTGGTTGCGGGGTTGCCCAGCTGGGACTATCAGCAGGTACAGCGACTCCTGCAGCGCGATCCGTCGATTCGGCTGAGTTGCTGGTTGCAATCGATGGATGAAGAGCGTCAGCAGGAGGGGGATGAACCGATTACCGATCTCCCCCGCACGCTGGCCGAGTTGGGTAACTACAACGTCATTATCTTGATCGACCCGAACCCGGAGGAATTTGACGAAGCTTGGATCGATGCCCTGCAGCAATTCTGCCGCAACAAGGCTGGCGGCGTGCTTTACATGGCAGGCCCGCAGTACACGTCGGAGTTCATCACGATGAATCGGCTCCGGGGCTTTCTCGAGCTCTTGCCGGTCAAGTTTGGAGATGCGGCTTCGATTGCAGCTTCTCAAGTGATTGCGGAGGCCAATGACGGCGGGGGTGGAATGGTCCTGGTCAATCACAACCTCGATCATCCTGTGATGAGTTTCAGCGCTGACTCGGCGGAGAATCTTTCCCGCTGGAACCAGATGCCCGGCTTCACCTGGAACTTCCCCACGGAGTCCGCCAAGCCGATGGCTCGGGTCTTGCTGGAGCGGGGCAATCAGAGTGGGGTGGAAGGGAACCAGCCAGCGTTGGTCGCGGGTCGATTCGGCGCCGGTTCGGTTTTGTACTTCGGATTTCAGGGAACATGGCGGTGGCGGCGAGTTGGGCTGCAGGCCCAGTTTTTCGACCGCTTCTGGATTCAAGTGATTCGCTATCTGGTCGAGAACCGATCGCTGCAAGGCTCGCGGCGGGGCTTTGTTGACTGCGACCAGCCGGAATACGAACTGGGCAGCAAGGTGACGTTGCTGGCCCGGTTTCTGGATGAACAGTTCCAGCCCTCCACCCAGCCGACGCTGCTGGCCATCGTTTCTGATGACCAGCGTCGCCAGCAGAAAGTGAACCTGCAGCTGATTCCGGGTCAGCCGGGTCAGTACGAAGGATCGTTCGCTGCGACGAGGACCGGCAGTTTCGAAGTCACGCTGGATGTGCCGAGCGGTGCCGGGGAGCAGCTGATTGAAACCGCAACGCTGCGGGTCGTGCCCCCCAGTGCGGAGGCGAACGCGTACTGGCTGAATGAGAAACTGCTGCGGGAAATTGCCGAGCAGTCTGGCGGCAAATACTTTCGCTTGACTGATTTACAGCAATTGCCGGCAGCGTTGCCCACACTGGAGACTCGGGCCGAGTTCAACAGTCCTCCCCGTCCGGTCTGGGATCTGAACCGCTTGACGAGGTACTTGGCGCTGCTCCTGCCCGTGGCCTTGCTGGGGTTTGAATGGGCCGTGCGCAAGTGGTTCAAGTTGTTGTAAAGCCCTCCGCTGCGGGCGAGCCACCCAACCGGTTTTTTGCCTCGATTATTCTGCTTCCTTTTACCACTGAACGCTGATATGGCGACTGCTGCATCTGACTCAACTTCCCGCCAGCCCGAGATCACGCGCCCGATTGTCGAGCGTTTGGCGACGCTGCGGAGCCAACTGAAGCGGTGGGTCGTCGTCGACGGCCTGGCCCGCTGGATTTGGCTGCTGCTGGGAATAGCCGCGCTCGACATGGCGATGGATCGCCTGTTCAAGATGGACTTCGCCCAGCGGTTGATCGTTCTCGTTCTGGTTGCGGCAGCGATGGCCGCCTGGCTGGTCTGGCGCGTGTTGCGACCAGCCACACGAACCATTTCCGATGACGCTTTGCTGCTGCAGGTAGAAGCCAAGCATCGGCAACTGCAGCAAAAGGCGATCAGCGGATTTCAGCTGGCCCGCGAGAAGGACTATTCAGGGCAGGGGGTCTCTCCCCAGTTGGCCGAGGCGACAATCGCCGCCGGCGTTCGGGAGGCGCAGCAGGTCGATTTCAGCGCCATTCTGGACCAAGTTCGCGGTCGCAATAATTGGCTGGCTCTCCTTGGCGGGCTGGCCGTGACCGCACTGCTGGGGATCGGGGTCACCCAAACCGATTTTCTCCAGACCTGGTTTCGCCGAAATCTCCTGCTTACCAACGACCAATGGCCGTTGGCGACCAATCTCGAAGTCGTCGGAGCCGAAACGGGCAAGCTCACGCTGGCCCGCGGCAGTGACCACCGCCAAGTAGTGCGGATTACTCCCGACAGCTTTGTCACCAATGTTCCGGTCAGTCTCGAGGTCGACGCGCCCGGCGGACGCACTATCCACACAATGAAGGCAACCGGGCGGGAAGATGGACGCGAGCACGCGTTTGTCTTTCACAGCATTGGGTCCGATTTCCGATTTCGCGCATTGGGCGGCGACGCCGTGACGGACTGGATTGCGGTCGAGTTGGTGGAACCTCCCGCAATCGCCAGCCTCGAGTTGCAGTCCTTATTGCCGACTTACACCGGACGCGAAAGCGAGACGCTGGAAGGGACCGGTCCGCACAGCGTGCTCTCCGGCAGTCAACTCTTGGTCAAGATGAAGGCAAACAAGCCGCTGGCGGGTTGTGAGTTGAAATTGGGGGAGCAGCGATTTGAGTTGGCTCCTGAGGGGGACGATCGGCAGAGCTTTATGATTCGCTTGCCGAATGCCTTGGCTGCGGCCGATGCCACCGCCGGTGTGGCCGGAGGCAAGTACGAATTTCGGCTGCGGGACGAGGGAGGACTGGAGAATCTGCGGGAATTCTCGTTCACTCTGAAAACCCGCGAGGACCGCGCTCCGGACGTGCGGGCCAGCCTCTTGGGTATCAGCGGCTTGGTCGTTCCCCGGGCCTTGGTCCCCACTTCCTACAACGTAATCGATGAATACGGGCTGGCGGCAATCGATTTTGACTGTCACTGGACGACCGAAGGCGAAAGCGCCGGCCCCAACTCGATCCAAGTCCCGGTCGCCCGGTTTTCGGGGACGCCGGTCACGCCGGAAAAGCAAGATGTGGCGGTGCTCGAACTGGAACCGCTGAAATTGGTACCCGGAACCAGTTTGCGCTTTATCCTGCAAGCCTCCGATAACCAGCCGGGCGGTGTTGGCTTGGGTAAAAGTCGCGAATTTCTGTTGCGGGTCGTGACCGAAGAGGAACTTCTTGCCGATCTGTTGCGTCGGGAAATAGACCAGCGCAAATCGTTTCAGGCAGCTTATGACGCCCAGTTGGAAATCGTGAGCCAAACGCGACAACTGGGTGCTGACCCCGGAGCGGGCCTGACACCGTCCCAAGTACTGGAGCAACGGCAAAGTGAATTGCTGGGCATCCACCGCGGCCAGCGATCGGTAGGGACGGCGGTTGACGCCGTCGCCAAGCGTTTTGAGGAATTTCTGGTCGAGGTCCAGAACAATCGACTCGATGAGGAGACCCGCAAAGTCGATCCGAACCGCACGATCGCGGCGAGGTTCGAGAATGAAATCATTGTCCCGATTCGCCAGCTGGATCAGGAACAAGTCTCAGCCGCCGTGCGGAATCTCGACAATTGCCGCCGCAGCCTGAACGATCCGGCTGCGCTCGCCAATGCGGTCAATGAAACGGCGACTGTGCAGGAGGGGATTCTGGAACGGATGCGCAGCATTCTTGCAGCCATGGAAGATTCGGAAAACTATCAGGAAGTCGTGAACAAACTGCTGGAGATTAAACGCGCCGAAGAACGCATGCAGAAACAGCTGAAACAAAAGGAAACTCCGGACGGCATTTTTGACGAGCCGGGCAAAGACAAAGCGGCCCCGTCCCCCACGCCCAAAAAGGGAGTATTTGATGACGACCAAAACAATCGTCCCTAGCCTATTCCGCATCGGTCGTCTTTCGGCTGTGGCTCTCGGCCTGCTGCTGCTTTCCCCAGCAGTCTCCGGACTCGCCCCGACCGCCCGTGCCCAGCAGGATGACCCGGCAACTCAGCGCACCCAACTCGGTGAGCAGCAGCGACTGGTTGAGCGCAAGATGGCTGAGCTCGAGGCCCGCTTTACGGCGATTGCTCTGCAACTACAGGAAAAGGAGCCGGAGCGGGCCCAGCGTTTGGTCACGGCCTATCAACAGGCCAAAGAGCGGCTGCTCACTCAAAGAATGGCCGAGGTCGCTGAGCTGCTCGACAAAAACCAGTTTTCGGCCGCGCGCGGCAAACTCGATGAAGTGATCCTCGCCCTCGATGAGCTGGTCAAACTGCTGATTAATCAACAGGATCAGGGACTCTCCAAGCAAAAAGAAATGGAGATGCTGCAGGAATGGAAACAGTCGATTCAGGGCTTGCAGCAGGAACAAAAGCAGCAACGTCAGGAAACCGAGAAAGTCGCCAACAAGGATGAGGCGATGAAGAAGCTCGAAAACCAAATCAAGCAACTCGACGGCTTGATTAAAGAGCAAAGCGAAGTCATCGGCGAAACCGGGGAAAACGCCGGCAAAGGCCTGCAGGCCCTCGATCGAGTCGCCGACAAGCAGTTCGAAGTCCGAAAGAAAACGGAAGAATTGAAAAACGAGATCGCCGGGATCAAGGACCCCGGAAAAGAACCGGGCAAGGATTCCGAATCCAACGGCAAATCAGGCGCCTCCGGTGAAGGCCAAAAGCCGGAACAACCCCAAGAGCCAGGGAAAGAGCCAAAGCCTGGCGAGGAAGGCCAACAAGGACAGCAGGGGCAACAAGGACAGCAGGGGCAACAAGGACAGCAGGGCCAACAAGGACAGCAGGGCCAACAAGGACAACAAGGACAACAGGGCCAACAGGGCCAACAGGGCCAACAGGGCCAAC
>JAJTFE010000160.1 GCA_021298375.1 Blastopirellula sp.
GAAAAGGCGATCAGAAGAAAATTGAGAAACTGGTTCAGCCCCGTGGTGTCGGCCGCACTGACGGGAATTCCCGCATCGGTCAGTTCCTTCTCCAAATCCCGCAAGGATTCGGGGTTGTTCATCAGCGTGACCTGGAACTTGCGTTTCAGCACCTGACCCGGTGGCGGTTCAACTTCGCGGCCGCGGGGGTCGTAGCGGGGTTCTGCCGGGGCATCGTGCTTGAGGGTTCCCCGCGCAATGTGTCCGATCAACTCGACTTGCTCGACCGCGGTCTCAATCGGTCGACCATCCACCAAAATTCGGTTGCCCTTGAAATCCCGTCCGCGAATCAGGTTTTTGAAGTAGCCGAGGCTGATCTGGTCCGTTTCGGCCTGCTGCATCGCAGCGTAGACCAGAATTCCCAATAAACCGACGACTATCAGCACAATCCACAGATTGAAGTTTCGCATCGAACGCCCAGGGGCTCCATCTCCTCCCGAGCCGGGACCCCCCGACCTCGCGCCACGTTGATTTTCGTCCATAGTGTTTGCAGCAGTTCCAATTCTCGAGGCGACTGGAGTCGCCCCAGTCAAAACAGTCAATTGTACCGTTCAGAGCTATTTTACCAACCGACCAGCAACCGGGTCCTGGCTCGCAAAAAACCGCAATTCCGGGCGGTTGGCAACTTCTTCGGCCGGGGTGTCAGCCGCCCGCTTGTTCCGCAGCGCGAGCGCGGGATGCCTTTCCCACAGGGAAAGGCTGCTTTCAGCACTCAATCACGTTGACGGCCAACCCACCGCGGGCCGTCTCCTTGTACTTCGATTTCATGTCCCGACCAGTGTCTCGCATCGTTTTGATCACCTTGTCCAGAGACACGAAATGCTTGCCGTCTCCCCGCAAAGCGAGTCGCGAAGCGTTAATCGCTTTGACTGCCGCCATCGCGTTCCGCTCGATACAGGGAACCTGAACCAATCCGCCAATCGGATCGCAAGTCAAACCCAGATTGTGCTCCATGCCAATCTCGGCCGCATTCTCCACCTGCTCCGGCGTCCCCCCAAGTACTTCCGTCAACCCGGCCGCCGCCATCGAACAAGCCGATCCCACCTCGCCCTGACAACCGACTTCCGCTCCTGAAATCGAAGCATTCTCTTTAAACAGGATTCCAATCGCCGCAGCGGTCAACAGAAAGCGAACCATTCCCTCCGGATTGGCCGCATGACAGAAGCGATGATAATAGTGCATCACCGCAGGAATGATTCCGGCAGCCCCATTGGTCGGCGCGGTCACCACCTGCCCACCCGCCGCATTCTCTTCATTGACCGCGATTGCCCAGCAGTTGACCCAATCCATGATCCCGACGCCTGCGTGCGACTGCGGATCGCTCTGCAACTTCCGAAAGAGCGAGGCGGCGCGGCGTTTGACCTTCAAGCCGCCGGGCAAAATCCCCTCGTTGTGACATCCGCGCTCGACGCAGCGCTGCATCACATCCCAAATCTCCAGCAAGCCGGACTGGATTTCAGCCTTGGTCCGCCAAGCCTGCTCATTCGCCCACATCACTGAACTAATCGATAACCCCTGCTCACGACAATGCGTCAGCAACTGGGCTGCGGTCGTAAACGGAAAAGGCAACTTGGTCGAGTCGGCAACGATCTGATTGGCCTCCGCTGCCTGCTCGTTCACAACGAACCCGCCACCGATCGAGTAGTAGGTTCGCTGCAGCAGCACTTCCCCCGCCGCAGACAGAGCCTGAAAAGTCATCCCGTTGGAATGGTAGGGCAATGTCTTGCGTTGAAAGCCGAGGTCCTCCGCCTCTGTCCAGCTGATTTCGCGATCCCCACCCAATTTCAGTCGGGAATTGGCTCGGACAGAATCGACCAGTTGAAACAGGTGATCCGGGTCAGCCTTTTCCGGTGCAATCCCGCTCAAGCCGGCAATCACCGCCTTGTCCGTGCCGTGGCCGCGGCCAGTCGCTCCCAACGAACCGTAAAGGTCGACCCGCACCCGCACGGTCTGATCCAGTACCTGATGAGTCTGCAGGCGTTGGACGAACATCCGCGCTGCCCGCATCGGCCCCACGGTATGCGAACTGGAGGGACCAATCCCAATCGTAAACAGATCAAAAACACTGATTGCCAAGGATAAGCCTTTTCAAAAAACCAACGAATCCGTTCAATTACCCGCCCGAGCCGCTTCACAAAGCTGACTGATTTTCCCGACCAGCCAGCCGCGTTTCTCCGCGTCTGCCACTTGGGCCAGCCGGAAAAACTCCGGCAGCTGCAGCTGCTCATCCGCCCATAACTCGCCAAACAGGACGTCGAGCGGAATCGGCTTGTGCTCACCGGCCGCGACGAGCAAGTGCTCCAGCACCTCTTCGCACTCCAGATTCCGCACCGCGCAGATCTGATTCCAAGCATAGCCATCTGCCAGTAACCGCCAAGTCCAAAACCAGTTCGGCTGGCGGGCGGTAAGATGGGGCAAGTCAACTCGGGTTCTGCTCAGTCCAAGACCGGAGCGAATTCCCGTCTTTTTGACCGAGCTCGCCTCCTCTTCCCGCTCAGACCGGGGAACCATTTCCACGACCGGAACCGAATCGAGCAAGGCGGTCACTTGGTCATCGTTGGATTTCGCGTCCCAGCCCCCGGCCACCTCTCCCGACTTCTCCTGCTCGCCACTTCTGACTTCCCCCGCCGCCCCGGAATGGGGAGCGAGAGCCGTCCCGCGCGGTGCGCTTCCCTTGAACGCCGCCGCCAAGCCGCTGGCCAACGGACTCGGCATCTGAGCCCAAACCGATTCAGAAAACTGGCCCCGCAGCCACTCCCGGCCGCTGGGCGTGAGATCGATCACCGGCCGGAACTTGGCTGTTTGGGTCTGCCCCAGCCTCGAGGCGGACAACAACCAATCCAGCATCTCGTTGATCAGATCCAGCTTGGCGGCCTGCAGCAAGCCGAACGTGGAGAGCTTCTGTAAGCCCTTGCTCTGCACCTTTTTTGACTGGGAACCGGCCAGCATCTGGGCGATCAAGGTCTTGCCAATTCGCCCCTGTGTCCGAGCCACGCCGCTCAGCGCCACCTGCACGGCGTAGCGAACGGCCGCTTCGCTGATCGGGTCCACTGCGACATTGCGAACCTCGCGCGGAAGCTTTCCCTGCTCGGGATGATCTCCGCCTTGCCCTGTCACCTCAAACCCCGCGGCCAATCCGCTTGCCGCCGGTGGGCGCACTCCGCCCGCAAGGCACTGGTCACACGCTCCGCAGGCTTCCCGTTTTGAGTCGCCAAAGTACTCGAGAATCTTCAGTTGACGACAGCCCCGGGTCGAGGCGAAATCGATCATCTTGTTCAGTCGCTCAAACTCCAGTTCTTTTCTTCGGGCCAGAGCGGCAAAATCGATCTGCAGTTGATGAAAGGGAATCGTCCGATCCTTGACATGAATCGCCCGCCCCCGAAACGGCGGCACATAATCAATCTCTTTCAACTCGCTCAATTGACGAAGCGACTTGGCGATCGTGGTCCACTTGGCATCCAACCGCTTGGCCAAATAGGCGGGGTTAAACAATACCATGTCGCCGCGGAGCGAACCGACAATCTGCTCCAACTCCCGCAACACCTTCCGCCGGGACTTGGCTTCGCGCGGCAGCAAGTCGACTAACGTCGGCAGATTGGAGTCAATCTTGATTCCCGCCATGTTTTGCTGTGCATCGAGCCGCTCAATCGCCCCTGCCTTCTCCAGCAGGTGCTCGCAATTCGCAATCCCCTGGGTGCCCAACGAAATGTTCAAGTCATCCTTGACATCCTGCAATGTCAGTTCGATTGGGTCCTGCTCATAGGAACAAAGGTAGTCGTAGACGTCCTTGATAATCGCTTGCGAGGGATACGAGTTCTCGATGAAAAACTCGTGAATAAAGCGGTCCTGATAGGAAAACAGCAGCAAGCAGGTTGAGGGCTGGCCATCGCGTCCCGCTCGACCGGCTTCCTGGTAATACGCTTCCAAACTCCCCGGAATGTTGTAGTGGACAACAAACCGCAAATCCGGCTTGTCGATCCCCATGCCGAAGGCGTTCGTCTCCACCACAATCGGAGTCCGCCCCGACATGAAGTTGTCCTGCACCCGCAGCCGCTCATCGTGCCCCATCCCGGCGTGGTAAAACTCCAGCTTGCGGCGGATCGCCGGAGTCAACAGTTCGACAACGTGCTCACAGTTCTTGCGCGTCGACGCATAAATAATCCCCGAGCCGGGAGTCTGATCGACAAACTCCACCAATCGCTGGTCGCGAGCCGAGTTACTCGCCGGAGACTCCACCCGCAACGACAGGTTGCCGCGGGCAAAGCCGGAGACAAACGTCGTCGGCGCTTCGAGCCGCAATACCTCGGCAATATCCTGCCGCACGGACTGAGTCGCCGTCGCGGTCAGGGCAACGGTCTGCGGATTTCCCAACCGCTCCCGAAAGCGCCCCAAGCGGGCATAATCCGGCCGAAAGTCATGCCCCCACTGGCTGATGCAGTGCGCCTCATCCACCGCCAGCAGGCTGATCGAAGTCTGGGCAATCGCCCGCAAAAATCCCGCGCTCCGCAATCGCTCCGGAGCCAAATAGACCAGGCGGTACCGGCCCGCGACCATCCGATCAATCCGCTGCCGTTGCTCTTCCGGCGGAATCGAGCTGTTAATAAAGGTCGCTGGGATGCCAAGTTCGCTCAGCGCATCGACCTGGTCCTTCATCAAGGCAATCAGCGGGGAAATCACCAGCGTCAGCCCACCGCGAGCCACGGCCGGCAATTGGTAACAGAGGCTCTTCCCTCCGCCTGTCGGCATCACGCAGAGCGTATCTCTCCCGGAGAGAATGGCCTCGACCACGTCCCGCTGTCCGGGGCGAAAACTGGTCAGGCGAAAGGCAGCAAGACACTGTTCGAGGTCGTACAAGGGAGGGCTCGCGATGAGAGGCCAAACGGGTTAGAGACAAGCTTGAATCCCGGACGTCTCCCTGGCCGGCTACACCCTGCAAGTATAAAAAAACGACCGATGCCCTGCGAGCACCGGTCGCCAATTTGAAGCCTGTAGTCGGACTCCCACTGCGGAGCAGCCCGATTTCTGCCTATACCAATTTGAGGTTCTTCATCTCCTCACTGAACATCGACTTGGCCGTTGCCTCCGAATCGGCTTCCGGCAAGGCGTCACTGCGGTAGTCAAACCACTCCGGCTGGAAGGGGACAAAGCCATGTCCGCCCGGGCGCTGGGAGTTTTGAATCGCCAACCGAGCCGTCAAGGCTATCACAGCATCCGCCAACGCATGCGGGCCGTCGCAGCGGGTCTGATTGCTGTAATCGCCTTCCGAAATGCACCAAGCCCAATGCTCAATCTCTTCGCGATACCCGCGGCTGACCGGGGCACTTCCCTGAGCTGCCTTGGCTGGGGCCGAATCGCCACTGGCTGAAGTGTCGAGGACGGCACTGCCACCCTTCTTGGTCACACCCGCCTTTGTCGAAGTACCCGCCAGCGGATAAACCATCACTTCCTGCTCGCGATCGAGAACCAGCGTTCCCTTGGTCCCCATCACGACTTCACCGTACCCGCCGAAGCCGTTGCCATTAATCGACGAGTAAGTGACCACGACCTTCTTGTCGGAATTCTGCTCGTAGCCGGGCACGCCCGTCTTGGGATTGGGGAGTTGATTAACCGGATCCTTGTAACCGACATCGAAGTCGTAGCCGTAGCCCTGCCCCGGGAATTCAAACATGCAGTACACATGGTCATCGGCATCGCGGTCGACCGGGAAAAGGTGCCGCCCCCCAATCGCATGGACCGTCAGGGGATGCACTTTCTTGCCGATCTCACGACTCAACGCCGACACAAAAATGCTTGAGGCGTCGAGCTGATGACTTCCCAATTCGGCCATCAACCCTCCACCGGTCCGATCCCACAGACGCCACCGAACCAACTCCTCCAATGCCGAGCGAACTCGCCCCGGTCCATAGACTTTCGGGTCATCGAGGTAACCGTGCTCGGCGGCTGCCACCAGCTTGTCCTGGTCCCAGGCCATCCATTGAGCGATCTGCTTTTCCAGAATTTTGACATCCGCCGGCGACGTTGCCGGGTCAGCCAATTGCTTGCGGAACTCACGGAGTTGCTCGGCAATCCGATCGATCATGGCGCCGCCAGTAATCGGCAGCTCACCACCGGGCAGGGGTGGCGCCCAAGTATCGGAACCGGGTTTATTATTGCGGTGCCACTGGGCGCGAATGTGATGCACCTCGCCCAACAGACCCCAGCGAATCAGGTTGACTGCGTTGTCATACAGAATGCTGTAGTGCCGCTGATGTCCGATCGAAAGAAACCGCTGCGTCTGCTCGGCTGTGCGACACATCAATTTGCATTGGGCCATGTTGTGCGCCATCAGCTTTTCACAGAGCACATGCTTGCCGGCCTTCATTGCCGCGACCGCGATCGGGGCATGCAGGTGCAACGGAGTGGCGATGATCACCGCCTCGATATCAGGGTCGGCGATCGCTTCCTGCCAGCCGCCGGTGTAAACCTTGACGTGCCGGCGGGCCTCGGCCTCGTCCTTGTAACCGTAGACCTTGATCAGCCCGGGACGGACGTAAGCCGTGCTGGAAGTTGCCCAATCGCCGTGAAACGCCCGATGCACGCTTGAGGGACGAATGTCGCAGATCGCTCGCAAATCGATGTAATCAGGATTCAGGGAGCCCAGCAGCACGTTTCCTTCGTCGCCGGTCCCGATCAACTGAGATTAATCATTGCAAAATCCTGAATCAAAACTCTGTTTGTAGCTGAATTGGTTCATCGGCCACCGAGCATTCCCGGCTCAAGCCGCTGCGACTCAACTGACCAACCTGAGCGGCCCGCCAGTCGTGGACGCCATCGAGCGTCAGGCCGTCTGCGGCACTGCAGGACTGGTTGGCGCCCCCGCTGCGGACCGCGGCTTGGATCGCCGAAACAAACTCCACAAATAATCAAGCCCAAGGGTGTTGGCCGAACCTGCGGCGGCAATCACCAGCAATCCCGCAAGTTCAACCAATTGATAGTAGGTTGGCGTCGTCCCCGGAATCCAGAAAGGCTGGGTCAGCACCACGGAGGCCAAAAACAACGCGGCTGCAATCGCCGCCGGGGTCGTCAACAATCCGAGGATCAACAAGACGCCGACCGTTGTGTCAAACCAGGGGATAATCTTGTTGATCCACTTCAGCTTGCTCTGCGGCTGATCAAAAGGACGATGCAAAGCCACCCGCCCCGCGTCCCGTTGTGGCCCGACTGCCAATCGGTTGACTTGCTGTTCGAGCGAATCCCAAATCGCCACCACCTGAGCGGACCATTGATTGATCTTTCCAGTCCGGTCGGTGCGAATCGAGTCAACCTGTTGACGCAACGACTCGACTTCCATCGCCGTACGAGCAGCGGCAGCGCCATCCCGTTGAAAACCATTCAAACGCTCGGCCGTCGAGAAATGGGCGATCAGTTCAACGCGATTTTCATTGAGCCAGTCTCGCAGCAATTGCTGGTGGTGCTTCAACTGTTGGTTCGCTTCGGCTCGCTGCCGCCCCAACTGCTTTAATGCGGCTTCCTGGGCACTCAGTTCGGCTTGCACCACCGGTGAGTCACCCGCAACCCCGCGGAGCTTTTCGATCGAATCCTCCAACTGTTTCCGGGTCCGATCACTGTCGAATCCATAGTGTGAGGATGCGCGGTCGACAAAATCATCCCAAATCGCCAGCGTCAAAGCCGGGTCGACATCCATCGCCGGACGGCCGTCGCGTTCCACTTCGACCACACAAAGCTTCTGCTTCCCTGTCGGGTCGTCGAGCATTGTCTGAAACCACGGCGCCAGCGGACCGCGGGCACCCCCGAGGAAGTATGAGGCTTGGAAATTTCCCGTTTTGAGTTTGTCGGTCCCTTCGAAAAAGAAGTGAAAACCGATGGTCAGCCGAAGTGCCACCAATGCCACGGCAATCGCAAACAATTGAAATCGACTCATCAGAATCCACAAGTTCCTGAAGGAAAAACATTACCGGATGCCGCGCCATCGCCGACACATGATCAGCGAGCCCACCCCGCCCCCCTTGTCCAAAGCGGAACCGTGTCTCGCCAGACCAAAGCTCGGGGCCAACTTCCGAGGCCCCTTCATTCTATCAGGCCGGATCGCCCGAAGCAGCGCAGGATTCGCAAACAGCTGTTAGAAAACGATTGCAAATCAGTGGTCAGTTAGTGATCGCTTGGCCGAATTCCCTTCCCGGCCGAAAGCAAACCAATTCGGGCCCCTGGCCGTTGCCGCCGTCCAGCGGCTCAGCGCGGCTGCGCACCGGATTCGTCTTGCTTGCCAACCGCCGCTTGACCTTGGCGCTTTTGCAGCTCGGCCGCCATCTCCTTGAGCTTGAGCGTCTCCTTTTCGGCGTCCTCTGTCCGCCCCAGTGCCTTGAGCGCGGTGATGTATGCTTCCCGGGCGGCCAAAAAATTGTCGTTCTCAGCGATCAGCTTTTCCAGCAATGGCACCGCTGTCTCTGCATCCTGGCGCAAGAGCAAAGACGCTTCCGCCCGGGCCAGCCGCAGCATCGGTTGCTCTGCATAGTGCCCCTCGCACAGGTCGAGAAACTGCATGTACTCGCTGCTGTCGAGAGTCTTTGCCTGCAGCAAAAATCTGGCAAACATGCCGACCAACCATTCCGCGCGGTCCGTCTGCGTGTCAGCGATCTCCCAGTGATTGAAAGCTGAGGTCCTTTCGTTGCGCTGGGCATCGCGAATTCCCAAAATCACATGCACGACGCCTGGGTTCTTTCCCGACCCCAGAGCCAGCCGCAGAAAATCATCTTCCTGGGGAATCTGCTCATTCAAATCGGCGTATTCCAGCATCGACACGTACAACTTGTCGTTCGTCGGGTCGACTGCGATCGCCGTCGCCAGATACCCAAACTTCTCCAGATAACGGTCCTCCCGTTCGACATCTCGCATTTGCATCGCCCGTCGCATCAGAACAGCCGCCCGCAATTGCAGTAACCCGCGGCGGGTGTTGGGTTCCTTGGCCATCGCCAAGGCACTCTGAATGTAATCGTCTGCCTCCTGGTAGTTTTCAGCCTGGGAAGCCACATCGACCAAAGCCTGCCAGGGCTCAATGGCATCCGGTATCTCCGAGGCGAGCCGAAACAGACGCGGCTGCAGCCCAGTCGCATTGGCCTCAATCTCTGATGTCTTGTCCTGCTGCTTGAGAACCGAAAACAATTTTGCGATTGCCTGCAGGTGGAGCAGCGTCAAGACGGGCTTGTTGGCCGCCGACCGCAATGTCCGCTCTGCCTGGGCCAGTTCGCCAGCCTGTACCTGTAGTTCAGAAAGTCTGAGCGAAGCGTAAATTGACTCCGGCGTGTTCTCCTCGCTGGAAAGTTCGTAGGCGGCGGAGTAATGCAGCAAAGCGACGCGCTTGCGCTCCTCGTTGGAAAGCGTCCAATCGGTGCCGAACGCTGCGAGGTCCGCCAGCCAGAGATGGGCGGGAGCATAGCCGGTGTAGACCAATTCCTGTTCGTACTCCGCCACAGAGTCGGGCGCTGCACTTTCCGCGCCCGCGGCTGCTGCCGTCTCACTTGCCTTCCCGGGTTCCTCGCCTCGCTTGCCGAGTTCAGCATCGCCCTTTTGGCCAGCATCGCCCGCTTGTTCCGCGTCGCCCGGTTGTTCCGCGTCTATGTCCTTCTTCCCAGCCGCCGCACGTTTGGCCTTACTCGCGGACTCCGCTCGCCCTGCCAACTCCAGCGTGGCCTCCTCGCGCTCCCGCTCGGCCCGCGATACCTTTTCCTCCGGAGCCAGGGCGGTCATCAGGTCAAAGGCGCCGGCAAAGTCATCCACCTGACGCTTTGCCAGGGCCAACTTGTATTTATTTTCCGCGGAGGGCGACAATTCGACCAACTTAAGGGCGCAGCTTTTTGCAAACTCAAAGTCCTTCTGTTGCTGATAGAACGCCAATCGGGCTGAGTAAAACCCATCGCGAGTTGTTTCCAGCTTCCACGCCGCAACCGAGAGAATCGCCGCAATGAGCGCCACCGTGCCCAAGGCCGGCAAGGCAAAAAAGAACGCCCGACCTTTGCGGCTCGTGCTCCAATCATTGATCAAAAAGTGAAATAACTCACCCAATGCCCGGGGGAGCAACATCAATCCGGAGTACCACAGCGGCTCGCTGCGGGCGGACCGGTCGAGCGAGCGTTCACCGTCGAACAGGCTTTCCAAATACCGCATCGCCCGACGTCTCTGTCGAGAGAACCAAGACTCCTCTCCTCCGAAATCATCCCTGCGGTGACGGCGGCTTCGACTCATGTTTACGTTCCGGAAAGAGACCAGTTAAGTTCGCGCGCACGAGACAGCAGCGTTCTCAGGGACGTTTCTGCCCCGCCTTTAATAACGCCGCGTCCAACCTCTTCTGATAGGCTGCCGCCTGCTTCTCGTCCCGCCCCGCGTAACACTTCACCAGCGATTCAAGAATTCCCGGATTGTCAGGTCGGTATTGCAACGCCAATTCGAAACTGGCAGCCGCCTCCGTGACCCGGTTGAGCGCGAGTAAGGCTGAACCCCGGGTGTGGTGAAAATGGGACAAAGGGTCATTGTTTTCCAATACCGGTGGCAGCAACTGCAAGGCCTCATCGACCAGAAACAATGCCCGCTCGGCATTCTGGTTATCACTCGTGAGGTAAGCAAACGCCAGGTTGTTTAACAGGTCGGCATCCTTGGGAGTCTTCAGCCGGGCCTGTTCGTAACGCTGAATCGCCTGCGAATAATTTCGATTCTGCATCTCGGCATTTCCCAAGACCTGCAGCACCTGCCCGGGAACGTCCACGTCGCTCTCGGGGTCGTAAATCGCCTTTGCCTCCGCTGCAATCTCCGGGAAGGCCATCGACACATAGGCGATTTGGTACTTGACCTGAACATCCTCAGGCGAAAGCTTGTACGCGTCCGCCAACAATTTCAACAGTTCCGGCAACCGCTCCCGGACATTCGCCGAACGCACAATCACCTGAGCCTCGGCATTCAGGCTGTTTCCGAAAATCTCGTCGACCGCTTTCTTTTTAATCGCGTTATCGCGGGCCAACGTCTGCTCATTCAACAGCGTATTGCGGAGGTCAACGAAATTCTGGCTGCCGATGAAGCACAATTGAATCTGTCGCAGAGTCCGGTTCCAAGCATCGATGTCAGTGTCGCGGACTGCCTTGAGCTTGGCCGAAAGCCGCGTCGCGGCATCCTCGTAAATCGATCGATTGCGACTCTCCATCCGCATCAACTTGTTGATCCGGACGAGCGTGTCGAAGTACTCCGGCTCAGCCCGAAAAAGCTCCTCAAATTCGGTGTAGGCTTCTTGCTGACGGCCCAACCCGTAAAGCGCATTCGCCTTGATCATTCGAGCTGCGCGGCGATCGGCCTCGAGATTCAGACAGAAGTTCGCATGAATCAATGCTTTCTCGAGGAACAAACGCCGCTCATTGGGTGTGTTGACCCGGGCCCGCATGAAGTTGGCAGCCAGCCAAAAATGGGCATCCGCGTACCCCGGATTTGTCTCCGGAGCTAATTGCCGCATCAATTCGAATTGCTTCATCGGATCGGTCGCAGCAAAGCTGTCCGCATACCGATAGCGATAGCTCTGATTGACTGGGTCCAGCGAAATCAGCTTGAGCAACAAGGTCTGCTGATCGCCCTGCAGCGTACGGAGTTCCTTGACGATCGCTTTTTGCTCTTCCGACAATCCAGCCAGCAACGGGTCCTCTTCAGCAGGCTTGTCCTTCGCCGCCGAATCGCCGCCGGATTTGGTTCCTTCTGACCCCCGCCCGCCAGAAGTGTTTCCAGACGCATCGCCGGACTTGGCTCCCGAATCGCTCGTTAACTGCCGCGATGTATTAAGCAGAGTCACCTGCTTGGAAATATCCTTTTCCAATTTGTTGGTTGCCTGATTGTAAAACTCAAGCAACTCCTTCTCGCGGCGAATTTGAGCCGCCACGATCAGGGCAATCCCACCGCAGGCAATCAGGATCGCAGGCAACCCGTAAATCAAAGCCCGTTTGCGCGGCGACTCCTGAAACTCCTCCTGAACCCACCGAATCGGAGCCATGATCGGCTCGGTGATGCCGTAGAAAAACCTCGCTAGCAGGTTGGCAACATTCATGAGACCACGCGGCGCAGCCAAAGCCGCGCAAATGAAAAGGTTGTTGGCAGAGATATCCAGCCTCAGGGCAAACACTCACCCTGATTCCCCAGTTTAGCTGACAGGGTCCCCCAACTCCACCTTTCAACCGACGACGTCGCCCACCCGGAAATTAACCTTTTCCCGGGCCCCCAACTATCCGGTTTAACCAGTTTAACCCCGTTAAGCGACATTCATGGCAAAATCGTCAAAGCTTGCCTGACCCGAGAGCCGAGAATAGGGATACATGGCACATTCCCCTGCCCAGTTGGATGGTAATTCCAGGAAACGTCAAACATGATCCGCTTCCGCTCCCTCCTTTCCGGCGTCCTCCTTTGCGCCGCCTCGACGACCTCCCTCTGGGCCCAGGTGCCGTCCAATCAATCCCCGGCGACACTCCCGGTCGAAATTCCAATCATCTCTGCTCGGACGGCGCATGGTGGGCAAGCAAACGTGCCGCCCCCCTCAGGCAGCCTCTCGAATCAAACGGCTCAAGGTTTTCTCCAAGGCCTGAACGGGAATCCAAACCAAGATTCACCCAGCCTCAGTCTGCTGCCGCCGATCGTCAAACCAGGCGAGCAACCGAGTTCGGCCACGTCTAAAACCGAAATCACGCCTCGAATTGTGAAACCGGGTGAGGCATTGAACTTCACCAAACAGCCGATTGCCAAGCCGAGCGATCAATCCAGATCGGCGAAGCTGGAAAAAGCACCAGCCGACGTCCCTGTCGTGAAAGGGCCAACGGCAACTTCTCCCTCCTCGAACGCCGCCAAATCCTCCCCTCCGCCGTCGAGCCCACCGAATTTCGCTCCCTACTTCAAAGCCGAACACCCCGACCTTTCACTGCCTACCGGCGTGCAAATCGTCAAGCCTGAACAAGTCGCCAAACCGTCCAGCGACAAGCCGGCTGGAAACCCCGTCCCGGGAAGTAACCGTCGCGAGCCATCCCTTGAGCCTGCGGC
>JAJTFE010000161.1 GCA_021298375.1 Blastopirellula sp.
CGGTGGCCCTTCAACCAGATTGCGAATGTCACCGGCCAGACGCTGTAACGCCTCGATCGATTCGGCATCCAAGTCCCGGACAGAATTCAACTCCGCGTGCAACTCATCTAACCTTTTCAACAAAGCCGCTTTGGGCATCGGTCACTCCTTATCATCACATCCTTCTACACAAAAATTCATTCAAAGGGATTGGCTCAATACTTCTGCTTCTCGATGTACCGATGGCAATCAAGACAGTTCAACGTCAGGTCGAAGTAACGCAACGCGGCCGCTTCGATATTGTGCTCGGTGGCGGCTTGAGCCAGACGGCCCGCAGCCAACTGCATTTCGCCGCTGAAGCCTTGATATTCCGGAGTGCGGAGGACAAACCAGTGTTGCCCCTTGACTAGCGCCCTAATCTCTTCGGTCCCTTCGGTGATTAAGCCGAAGTTTCTGGTTGACAGCCCCTCGACAATTTTCTGATTGCTCGCCAACTTCCCCCGCATGAAGGCCTTTCTCGCCGTTTGCGCGATATCCTCGTCCTGCTCCTGAGCTGATGCCGTGCCCTGGATGAGGCCAGAAGGCTGAGCGCTGCCTGCCCGGCCGGCCCAACTTCCCAAACCAGCGAGCGCTCCCATCAGCACACCGCTCAGCACAAACAGCTCACGAAATTGAATCTTCCGCATTGACTGACTCCTGAAATTGCGGACTGCGGGAGCTGGCCGCGTGGCCTAAACCAGACCACCGCGGTCCGGCTGCTCTGTTCTCCCGAAGTCACCACCCTGAACGAATGGTTGAGGATGCAACTTCCGTTCCCAAAACAGAAACCCGGGCTAATAGGCAAGTTTCCAATTTCGAGAGGGCAGACAATAATCAGCAGGTTGGATCGCTCGGTCCGAAAGGGTCTGACTTCGGCTGAAGCCTGCCTCAGCCTTGGGGTTGGGCCAACTCTTGCCTCGGAAACACTCGATGCACTACTTGCTGATTTACCATGTTGCCGGCGACTATCTTCAACGGCGCGAAGCTTATCGCGGTGAGCATTTGGCACGGGCCCTGGCTGCTGTCGAGCGGGGCGAATTGGTTCTGGGCGGAGCGCTCAGCGAACCGGCCGACTGCGCTGTGCTCCTGTTTCAGGCTGACTCCCCGGAGCCAGCTCGTCTGTTTGCCGAGTCTGATCCGTACGTCGTCAACGGACTGGTTCAAAGCTGGGAAGTCAGGCCATGGCTCACAGTCGTTGGCCGCGATGCGCAGCTCCCTCTGCCACGGGCTCCGCTTCCCCAGGGACCAATCAGGCCTGCCGGAGAAGACTAAGCGATTGGCCTTGCAACTCCTCGAGCTTGATTTCGAACCGCGCGGATTCGTCGGAGCGGACGTCGCAAGCTCGCTAGGGAGTGTCTTTGGGTAGGGCGGAACCAGCTTGCTCCTCGGCGGAGGAACGTCCCCTTTTCTGCAGAATTTTCCATTCCCACCAAGCTGATGCCCCGAGCCCGAGAAAGGTCAGCGGCAGGGCAAACCAGAGCAGAAAGAAGTTAAACGTGGGGCTCCAACCATTCCCCATCGCCGTCAACAAAAGTGCTGCGGTATAGGCGCAGTAGTAGGCGAAGAACAGGACCCCATTGGCCCGGTTAATCACGCTGCCGGTGAAGAAGATCGGCAGGCAGGCGATCGCCACGGCAATCATCACCGGGATATCGGCCCAGAAAGCAGCCGACGAAACCGCAATTCCCGCTGGTGCCACGAGGCTGGAGATCCCCAGCACCGCCATGATATTGAACAAGTTGCTGCCGACGACATTCCCGACGGCAATGTCACGTTCACCCTTGATCGCCGCCACGACGCTCGTCGCCACTTCCGGCAACGAGGTCCCCAACGCGACAATCGTCAGGCCGATCACCAATTCGGTCAGCCCCATCAGCTTGGCAAGCACCACCGCCGAGTCAACAAACCAGCGGGCGCCCAGCACTAAAAACACCAGACCGACAATCAGCAGGGCCAGGTTGCGCAGCAGGATTGACCAACGGAACGACTTCTCGATTGGCCCATACTCAGCCTCATACTCTTTCTGAATCCGGACCGACTCTTTGCGGCTGCTGAGGACCGCCCAGGAGTTGTAAGCAATCAGGCAGCCGAACAGCAGCAATCCATCCCAGCGGCTGTACTGGCCATCGCTTCCCAAAAGCCACATCGCAATCGACAATCCGATCATCAGCGGCACGTCGAACCGAATCAACCGCTGCTCCACCCGCAGCGGAACAATCATCGCCGACAAGCCCAGAATCAGGAGCACGTTGAGAATGTTGCTCCCCACCACATTCCCGACGGCAACATCCGGGTTCCCGCTGAAGGCGGACTGGACACTAACCACCAGCTCTGGGGCACTGGTCCCGAACGCAACCACGGTCAGCCCCACGACCAAGGGCGAAATCCCCACCCCGACTGCCAGTCGCGACGATCCCCGCACGAGGAACTCGGCCCCGATCGTCAACACCACTAAACCAAAAACGAGCCAAATCAGGGTCAGAATCACACTCCTCTATGCTCTGGTCTCTAGGAAAAATCGCCAGCTTCATTGGCTTGATAAAGCGACTGCCAAGCTTGAAAGGGCTCCGAAGTTATCCCTCAATTTGCAGGAGATCTCTCAACCAAGACGCGTTCGGGGGAAAGAAAAGCCGGCAGGCGAACGCAATGTGACCTTCGATGGCACCCGTTCCCGGCAATTAGGGGCCACTTTTACCCCTCATTCAAGCTCAAAAATTGAGTTTCTGAACGAATCGAAGATTTTCCATTTGATTTTTAAAGAAACCTGAAAATTCCGGGATGCACGCGCCTTTTAAGTTGATTGGGCCATCCTAAATATTGGCCCATCGGGCCCAAGTTTCCCATTGCCCAGATCCATTTTCAACTAAATCAGGCTCTTCAACATGAAAAGAATTGCTCAATTAGCCTTTTTATGGTATGTTCCGGGAGGTTGGAGTTCTGGACCGTCTTGGGATCCGGATTCCAATTTGATGGCCGACTTGGGTGGGGGTATCCATGAAATTACCCTTACGGGACAAATGGCTAATACCCGCTATGAGTTTAAGGTTTTGGGAACAAAGGGAAATTGGAACTCCTATGCTAACCAACCCGACGGTTCGAACTCTTGGGGATTCACCGATTCAACAGGAAGCATCACCATTCGCTTGGACGAGAATTCGTTGGGTAATGGATACCTCAAGGATTTAAACCGAATCACAGTCGGCAACGATGTCACCTCTTGGAACGTCGTGGGCAACTTCATGGACGAGGCCGGTGGAACGATGGGGGATTGGGACAACGGCGATGCGTTTTTCACGATGACAAATCTTGGTAGCGGTACCTACGAGTATTACGCCACGATTTCCGCCGCCGGAACGTACAACGGTAAGTTCACGAGGACCGGCTCGTGGGATGCGATCGGCGAAAAAGGCCGTTCCGTGGATGCTTGGAATTGGGAGTTCATGACAACCCAAGACAACCAAGTTGTTAAGTTTTCACTCAACACGAACTGGGGTTCCGGAAAGATTGAAGCCGTTCCCGAGCCGTCCTCCGTTGCTCTGATTGGAACCATGGCTTTGGCGGGCAGCTTGCTGGTTCGACGCCGTCGGGGAAGCTGAATCCGAATAGGCTTGTTGGTACTTCAGAGAAAGCTTGTAGACATGGTCGCTGCCAAGCCGCGAGACCCTTTTCGTTTGCGGCGTGTGTTTTGTCACCTTGGCTTGAACAACAATTGGAAAGCCTCGGTCAAAGACAACCACAGCCCAACAGCGGCTTCGACAGCTTTGAATGGATAAATTTGATACCGAGCAAGGACCAACGCCAATTCTTGAACTATTGGCGATTGCCCTCGTTATTGAAACTGGCGATCACGAATTTTTTGCCTTCCTTGAGCAATAAACTCGGTCTACCGCCCTGTTGTTTGGGGAAGAATTCTTAACGGCTAGTTAGTTATTCCAGGCTCAAAGTCGAGGGGGCCGGTGATTCTTTTGGTCTATTTTCAACTCGACACCGGATTTCCCATCGTCACGAAGGAGTGAAACATGAGTCGCGTCTCGTTGAAGAACCGCGGCTTCACGCTGATTGAACTGCTGGTGGTGATTGCCATCATCGGCATTTTGGTCGGCATGTTGCTGCCCGCCGTCCAGTCGGTCCGCGAAGCGGCCCGGCGGACCCAGTGCCTGAACAACCTCCGCCAAGTCGGCCTCGCCGCCATGAATTTTGAGTCCGCCCGCGGCCGACTCCCGACCGCCGGCGACTGCTCTGACGGCTACCATGACCCGCTGCAGGAGTTCCGCCCGCTGTACGGCTTCGAAAACGCCGGTTGGCACTACCAAATCCTCCCCTACCTCGAGCAACTCAACGTCAGCGACCTCCGCCCGCAATACGGTTGGTGGGGCGGCACTCCCTCGATGGTCGAGACACCGATCCCCCCCTTCAACTGCCCCTCGCGCGGTGAACGCTTCGCCGTCCAAGGACTGTTCAAGGTCCGCCTCAATGACTACGCCGGTGTCATGGGCCCCTACGCCGACGAAAACGGAGATGTGCCCAACTACTGGCAGCAGTATTCCCAATGGCATCCACCCAATCCGAACGAACCGATCACGGTCTGGACCGGGATGATTGTCAAAGGCGGCCACGCTCAGACCAGGAACGTCTCCACTCCAAACATCACCAAGTTCCCCGGGGTGAAAATCACCGACGTCAAGGATGGCTCTTCGAACACCATCATGTTCATGGAAAAGGCTGTGAACGCGAAGTACTACAACTTCTCGCGGGACAACCAGTACAAAGATTGGTGGGACACCGGCTACTACCACACCGCCGACTTTACCACGATGCGTATCTTCTCGGTCAGCTCCAACACCGCTTGGTTCGGCAACCAGAACTTCGGGATCCTCGGCGACAGTCGCAAGCGCCCCGACAACTGGATCGATGGCTGGTCTGACGGCCGCACCCGAGAAGTCGGCTTCGGTTCCGCCCATCCCGGTCTCGCCGTGGCTGTCTTCGGCGATGGCTCAACCAAGACCGTCACCGACACCAGTTCCGTGCCGCTCCTGATTCGGCTTGGAAAGCGTTCCGACGGCCAAGTTGTGAACACGAACGACCTGTAAGCCAAGTTAGTCTCCTTCCTTGAACTCTGCTTCCGTGGCGGGAAACCGCCGCGGAGCAGAGTTTTTTTGCAACTGATTCGGAAGACGGAAATCATGTCTCAGAAATTACTCAACCTCGCTCCCATGGTCCGCTTATTTGCCCTCAGCCTGATTCTCGTCGGCCTCTCCGGCTGCGGCGGGAACAAGGGCAATGAAATGATTGCCGCCAACAACGACACCAACATCAAGCGGTTGGGAACGATGTACGGCTTTTTCCACCTCAAAAACCAATTCAAAGGCCCAAAAGACGAAGCCGAATTCAAGAAATTCATCGGCGAGCAAGACGCCAGCCGGCTCGAACTCGCCGGGATCTCCGGCTCGAAAGTCGATGAACTCTTTCTCAGCGAACGCGACAAGCAGCCGTTCAAGATTCGCTACGGCGTCAACACCCAACTCCGCGGTCCCTCGCTCCCCGTGATTTTCGAAGCCAACGGCATGGAGGGCAAACGCCAAGTCGCCTTCACAGGTGGACTGATGCAGGAAGTGGATGCTGCCAAGTACGACGAACTCTTCAGCGGCAAAGGCGACCAAGGCCAGGCTCCACCGGCCGGGGACCCCCGCGGTAAACGCTGATTCAACCCTGAGCTGAATCAAGCTGCGGCGCGGAGGCCGGGGTCCGCCGGCCTCCCGCATGCAGCCCTTTCACTGCTGTCTTTTCCCGATCGCTCGCGGCCCCTCCTTCCTGCCCCCCGCTAACGCCGATGCTCATCTCGCCACTCCTTCGACAACACGTTACGTTCCTGCTCTTGACCTGCGGGCTGACCGCGACCGCACTCGCCCAGACCACTCCCCCCACCGCTGCGCCCGTTCTGAAAACCAAATCCACCAAGTCGCGAGTCCCTGAGTGGGTCAGCGATGCGGTCTTCTACCAACTTTTTCCGGAGCGATTCCGCAACGGCGACTCCAGCAACGACCCAGACCGCAAGTCGCTTGAAGACCCCAACTGGGTCCCTGAGACCTGGCAATTGACTCCATGGACCGCCGATTGGTATTCTCGCGCCGACTGGGAACGCCAAAGCGGCCCCAACTTCTACGAGAACGGAGTCTTTAACCGCCGCTGCGGCGGTGACCTGCAAGGAGTCCTCGACCAACTCGACTACCTGAAAAAACTCGGTGTGAATTGCATCTATTTCAATCCCGTCTTCTACGCCCGCAGCCTCCATAAATACGACGGCAACAGTTTCCACCATATCGACCCGCATTTCGGTCCTGATCCGGCAGGTGACTTTGCCCTAATGGCCAGCGAAACGCCCGACCCTAAATCGTGGCAATGGACCGCCGCAGACAAACTCTTTCTCAAACTGATTGCGGAAGCCCATCGCCGGGAGATTCGCGTGATTATCGATGGCGTCTTTAACCATACGGGTCGCGACTTTTTTGCCTTCGAGGATATCCGCAAACAAGGCGGCAGTTCTCCCTATGCCAATTGGTATGTCATCCAAGCCCATGACAATCCGGCCACGCCTGAAAACGAGTTGAAGTATCAATGCTGGTGGGGCGTCGAAACCCTGCCCGAGTTCGCCAACAACGAGGACGGTTCCGACTTGCACCCGGAACCCAAAGCTTACGTCTTTCAAATCACTCGCCGCTGGATGGACCCCAACGGCGACGGCAATTCGAATGATGGAATTGATGGGTGGCGGCTCGATGTCGCCAACGAGGTCCCCAATCAATTCTGGCGACAATGGAATCAACTCGTCCGCGAATTGAACCCCGAAGCCTACACCGTCGCCGAGATCTGGACCGATGCCGCCCGCTACCTCGAGGACTGCGGCTTCTCCTCCACCATGAACTATCACGGCTTCTCTTTCCCCTGCAAAGCAATGCTCGTCGATGGGCGGATCTCCGGCCAGAAATTCGCCGAGACCATCTCGGCTCGACTCGCCAGCCACACGCCCGACGTCCGACCCGCACTGCTCAACTTGCTCGAATCACACGACACCGACCGCCTCGCCTCGATGGTCGTCAACGCCAAGTTCAACCGCCCCTACATCGACGCCGAAAGAGCGGATTACGATCGCGGCGAACGAGTCAGCCCACGGCATTTCCCCGAGTATGATGTCTCACGACCTAATGCAGACGAACAGCGGATTGTGCGTCTCGCAACCCTGTTTCAAATGACCTTCGTCGGCGCCCCGATGCTCTACTATGGGACCGAAGCCGGCATGGACGGAGCCGATGACCCAGACGACCGCATGCCGATGATCTGGCCCGATATATCCTACGAACCCCGCACCCACACTCCTCGCGGCAAGACCACGACGCCCCAGCCAATTGCTTTCAATCAGGAAATGTTCGATTGGTTCTCGCAGGCGACCGAACTTCGAGCGAAATCCGAAGCCCTGCGGCGTGGCAATTTCCGGATCGTCTACGCCGATCCTGTGCGGCCCGTGATTGCCTTTGTCCGGGAAACTAATGAAGAACAGATTCTGGTGGTGGTGAACCGCTCGCCCGACAAAGTCGCCTTGGAGCTCGCGGCCGATGCGATTCACTCCGCCGGAGCCCGACGCCTCAACTTGCTGCTGACCAACGACAAACAACTTCAACCCGAGCACCGTTTGAATCGCCAAGCCGTGCAACTCGAAATGCCGGGGACTTGCGCAGCAGTCTGGAAAGTCTCTCGCTAATTCTCAAGCCCCCCATGCCTGCAACCACGCCCCCAGCGATCGTCCGCCGACCGTCTGTCGCTTGGCGTCGATGGCCCAGCCTTGCGTTTTTCGTCGCGAGCTTGAGCTTGCTCGCCAGTTGCAGTCGCGATCCCTACGCCCCGGCGACTCGCCTCGTGCTCTGGCATCAGATGATGGTCGGCGAACGACAAATTCTGGCGGAGAAAATCGCGGAATTTGAGCAAAATCATCCCGGCGTGCGCGTCGAAGCACTCTATAAGGAGACCGAGGAACTGCGCAGCGGCTTCCAGGCTGCGGCCCTCGCCGGAATTGGTCCCGACCTGATCTACGGACCTTCCGATGCCATCGGCGCCTTTGCGACCATGAACCTCCTGGCCGATTTGCAGCCTTGGTTCCAATCCGACGAGCTGAGTCAGTTCGTGGATCAAGCCGTCATTCGCGACCCGGCATACGCGATGGCTCAAGACGCTCCCGTGCTGCAACTCGGAGACCGGCTGGGTAACCATCTCGCTCTGGTCATCAATCGCCAACTCATCCCCCAAGCGCCGCGAAACACTGCTGAGCTGGTCGCCGCGGCAAAAGCCAATACGATCGATCGCAACGGGGATGGCAAACCAGAGATTTATGGTCTGGTCTGGAACTTTACTGAACCCTTCTTTTTGATTCCCTTTTTAACCGGCTACGGTGGCTGGGTCTTCCAACCAGGCGCTGCAACAACGCCCGCTCTCGATGCTTCCGGAAATGTGGCGGCAATCGAATTCGTTCATCGACTCCAATCCGTCGAACGCGTGCTCCCCCAGAACTGCGACTATGAAACGGCCGACGCCCTGTTCAAAAACGGCCAAGCTGCGATGATCATCAATGGCGACTGGAGCTGGGCGGAATACCTTGCCAATCCCAAAATTGACGCCGCCGTCTGCGTGCTCCCAGAAGTCTCGGAAACCGGCCTGCCGATGCAGCCGATGGTGGCGACCAAAGGCTACTCGCTCAACCGAAACACTTCCGGCGAACAGGCTCGGCAAGCCATCGAGCTGGTGCGATTCCTGCTTTCCGAGCCGGTGCAGGCCGACTTCTCCCGGCGTCTCAAGGTCCTCCCTTCGCGAAAAAAGCTGCTCGAAGCCCCCGAGCTGCAAAGCGATCCGACGCTCAAAGCTTCGTATGCACAAGCCCTCCGCGGCCGAAGCATGCCCGTGGTTTCGGAACTTCGCGCCGTCTGGGATGCGATGCGTCCCTCCTACCAACTGGTGCTGTCCGGCAAGCTCCCCGCCAGCCAAGCCGCACAAGAGATGCAAGCGGACGCCCTGAAACGCATCGCGGTCATGAACTCTCCGCCGCAGCCGGATGCCTCGGCACCGTTTCTTTATCTCCTGCCGCTCGCGCTGCTCGGGCTGCTGCTCTGGTGGCAACGCGGATTCTGGAGCAATCTCTGGGACGACTGGCAGCGCAATCCGCTCGCCTATTGGCTCGCATTGCCGGCTTTTGTCGTCACCTTTGCCACCATCATCTACCCCTTCCTGTTCAACTTGGCGGTCTCCTGCTCAAACATGTCGCTGCGGCATTTTCATGATTGGCGCATTACGGGCGTGCAGAACTATTTCGAGGTCTTTCGCGAACCCGCGTTTTTTCGCGTCGCCCTCCTGACGCTCCTTTGGACGGTAGTCAACGTGACGCTGCACGTGGCGAT